>JANOQG010000035.1:0-7396 GCA_031422255.1 Actinomycetes bacterium
CCGGACGTGGAGCCGCCACGATCCGCGTGAGGCTGCTGGCAAGCGCTCCACCATCCGGCCGGACACATGGGCCCAGGCGATCACGCCCGCATAGGCCCAGGGCGACGCGTCGGCCACGAGCCCCCAGTGCCGACAGACCAACAGCAGGAGGAGCGCGAGCGGCCCGACGGCGTAGGCGACGAACGATGGGGACAGGCCACCCGCGACAGGTGCTTCGACTGCCTCATGCACCTCAGTGTCTTCCGCCATCGGTGGCCCTCCCACTGGAACATCGGCCCAGCCGACGCGTTCCTCAAGGACAGGGTGGCCGTCCCCCTGGGCACTTCGCCCAGGCCCACCTGAACGGCGCCACGCGAGCTGGCGGAACGTCACACTTGAAACGCCAAGCGCAACCTGCTGCTTGACCGATCGCCGGAACCTCGGCGGTTACGCGCCCCGGGACCGCTCGAACGCTTCGACCACTCCCTTGACGTTCGCTCCCGCTCCCAGCTCGAGCTTGAACGACTCACCTCGCACCGTCAGGGCGAGCGCCTTGCCGACCAACAACCGCTTCGCCTCTGAGGCGGGCACCCCCACTCACCTACGATTGCCCGGCCTAGCCCTCGTAGCTCAGTGGATAGAGCACCTCTCTCCTAAAGAGGATGCGTAGGTTCGATTCCTACCGAGGGCGCCATGTGCAGCGGGGCGACTGCGGTCAAAGCCCGGAGGTGGCGTCGACCAGCGCCAGGAGGACGGCCCGGAGCCCTTCATCGAGGTCACCAACGCCCGGTCATCGAACTGGCCTCCGTAGAGGTCGATGAGTTGGTAGACGGCTGGCAACTATCGGGTTGCAAGGGCTTCGGAGGCCGCGTCGAGCAGTGGACTAGGAGCGGTCACGTTGGTCACTCCCCTTCTGCGCCTCAGGCGCGTCTTGGGATGACCAGAAGAGACCACCGGCGCTCGTGGCTTGCGTGGGGCTGGTCCCGGCAAGATTCGGCGAGCGGTCGGCCGCGGGTTCGCCGTGGTTTCTCAGCTCACACGCCGCTCTTCTTGCGCTTGTCGTCTGCGCGGCGACCAGGCGAGGAGCACCTACCGGTGTCGGAGCTGCCAGCCCTCCCGCTCGTGAGCGGTTTACCCGATCCCGGTAGGTCGTGGCGGTGGTCTCCAAGGTCCTCGTGATCGGGGCCGGCTTGCCGTGAGCGAGTCCGGGCCTCGCCGTCACCCCTCGAGGATGGCGGTTGCGGCGCTCGTGATGTCGGCCAGGCTGCCGACGGCGAAGACGTAGCGGTCAGGCCGCACCACGACGGCTTCCGCATCGCCGAGCATCGGGAGCAGCTCGGGAGAGGTGTCGGCGTCGAAGATCGCGGCCCAGCGCGCCCACCACGCGCGGCTCGGGTCGTCGTCGTCCAGGGGATGCCTCGTGATGAGCGCGAAGCGGGACCCGACGCGATCGTCGAGGCGATCGCCGCCGATCGTCGGCTGGGCGCTGAGCGATCCTCCCCCCGGGCCGACCGCCGGTCCCGCTGCCAGCGACGGCGAGCCCTCGGGCGCTTCGCTCACCTCGCGCGGTGCGGCGAGCATCTGCGCGTCGCGCTCGGCGGCCTCCTCCGCATCGGTGGTGCAGATGAGGCGCCCGAAGCCGACGGCCAGCTCGACGATCGATCGCACGTGGGGCTCCCGCTCGCTCTGATAGGTGTCGAGCAGCGCGTCGGGCGCCCCGTGGTGCTGCACCGCAGCGAGCTTCCATGCCAGGTTGGCTGCATCGCGCATCCCCGAGCACATGCCCTGCCCGAGGAACGGCGGCATCTGGTGGGCGGCATCGCCGGCCAGGAAGATCCGCCCCGATCGCCACTGCTGCGCGATCAGGCCGTGGAACGTGTAGACGGCGGCGCGCTCGACCTCGATGAGCGACGGGTCGATCCACATGGCGATCAGCTCGCGCACCCGCTCGGGCTCGCGGATGGCGTCGGGGTCCTCGCCGGGGAGGAGCATGAACTCGAAGCGGAACCTCGGCCAGGGCATCGGCACCAGCGTGTGCGGTCGGGCCGGATCGCAGACCTGCAGCGCGTGCCCGGGCAGCGCTGCGATGGGCTCGTGCAGCACCACGTCCACCACCAGCCAGGGCTCCTCGAACTCGAGGTCGTCCATCGTCGCCTCGATCGCTCGACGGACCCTGGACCGCGCGCCGTCGCACCCGACTGCGAAGCGCGCTCGAACGCGCGCACCCCCGTCGAGGGTGGCGGTGACACCCTGGGCGTCCTGGGTGATCCCCGTCAGGCCCAGGCCCAGCCGGATCTCGGCACGGGTGGCACGCACGGCGCGCCGCAGGGCCGACTCGAAGCCGGGCTGATGGAACAACACCGAGGCGGGCCAGCCGGTCGCTGCCAGCCCCGGTGACCGGAAGCTGAGGAGCACCTCGCGGTCGGCCGTGAGGAAGTCCATGCCCTCGTTCACCTGCATCGCCTGGACGATCTCGTCTGCGCACCGGAGCTCCTGGAGGATGCGCAGGATCTCGTGATCGCAGTGGGCGGCGCGCGGCAGCGGGTACAGGTCGACCTCTCGGTCGATTGCGAGCACCGACAGGCCCTGACGGGCAGCGAGACCCGACAGCGTCGCCCCGACCGGACCGAAGCCGACGACGAGGAGGTCCGCCACCTGCTCGCGCGAGGCGTCCTCGTCGATCTGGTCGGCGGTCATGCTCACCGGGAGCGTCCTGCCCAACCGGCTTCGAGCTCGTCGAGGTCGTCGGGGACGATGAACTCGGTTGGGAGGTTGGGGCCCCACGCGTTGGCGATGTGCTCCAGGCCCATCGGCGTCCGACCCGACCGCTCCCACGCCTCGTCGTCGTCGATGCGGTCGAGGTCGGCGTAGAGCTCGAGGAACGAACCGGCCGGGTCGCGCAGGTACCAGTAGAAGTTGGATCCCGCGAAGTGGCGTCCGATGCCCCAGGTGTGACGGTTCGGATCCGTGCGGTAGAGGGCGGTGCCCGTGTGGCCGACGTGGTCGAGGTCGTCGCACTCCCAGGAGTAGTGCTGGAGGATGGGCACCGGAGAGTGCACCAGGCCGACGTTGTGGTGGTCGGTGGAGCACCGGAGGAAGTGGATGATCCCCTCGACCTCGTCGCTGACCCGGAAGCCGAGGCCGTCCACGAGCAGGTTCCGGGTGGCAGCCAGATCGGGGGTGCCGATCACGAGATGCCCGAGGCGGCGTGGCGGTCGGGGCCCGTCGAAGACGGCGGGCGCCCGCTCGTTGACCCGCACCACCGCGCCGGGTCCGTTCGGGGTCACGCTCGCCGCGGGCCGGGTGGTGGGCGGCTCCGGGTCGGCGATGCGGACGGTGAGCCGTACGTGCGACGCCTCATCCTGCACCGCCACTGACGCCGAGGTGCGATCGACAGACGCCCCGCCAGCCTCGAGTCGCTGCTGCACCTCGTCGAGGTCGTGCTCGTCGTGGCAGCCGACGTCGACCGAGAGCAGCCGCCGGAAGGGCGCCTCCTCCACGACGACGGCGGCCCCGCCGTCGGAGCCGGTGTACCCCGACGAGCCGTCACCGCTGAGGCCGAGCTCGCCGTAGTAGCCGGCCAGGGCGTCCGGATCGGCAACACCGATGCGGAAGCCGAGCATCCGATGCAGGCTCATGTCGCCAACGCTCCCTCGCCGGAGATGCACCTGTTGCGCAGCTCACCGATCACCGATGCTCCGGAGACCACGACCTCACCAATCGCGAGGAAGCGGCCGGTGGCCATCCCCACCCCCGAGGGCGTCCCCGTGAAGATGAGGTCGCCGGGGTAGAGCCGGCAGATCGACGACAGGTACGCCACCAGCGTCGGGATCGAGAAGATCAGCTCGCTGCTGCGCGATGCCTGCATGCGCTCGCCGGCCACGTCGCACCACAGCTCGATGTCGTGCGGGTCCTGGAAGGCATCCAGGGACACGAGCGCCGGTCCGATCGGTCCGTAGCGATCGAAGCTCTTGCCGAGGCAGAACTGGGGTGGCATCCCCGTGAGCTGCACGGCCCGGTCGGAGATGTCCTGCCCGAGGGTGAGCCCCGCCACGGCGCCCCAGGCGTCGTCCACGCTGATCCGTGAGGTCTCCCGTCCGATCACGGCGACGATCTCCACCTCCCAGTCCACCATCGGACCCGACAGCGGGATGTCGGCGGTGGGGCCCGCGATGCAACTGGGGAACTTCGTGAAGGTGAGTGGCGCGGGCGGGAGCTCGGCGCCGGACTCGTTGGCGTGGTCCCGGTAGTTGAGCCCGATGCCGAAGCACTGCCGCGGCGCGGGGATCGGCGCGCCGAGCACCACGTCTGCCACCTGACCCTGGGCCTTGGCGTCGGCACAGCGCTCGGCCAGCGCGTGCAGCTCGTCGTACCGCGCCACACAGGCGAGGGGGTCGGCGAACGTGGCGTCACCGGACAGGGTCGCGACGTCGTGGTAACCCCCCTCGTGCTCGAGGGCGGGTCGCCCGTCCACGTTCAGCAGTCGGAACATCAGCTGTCCTCCGTCGTCGTGTCGTTGTCGGAGCGCCACAGCATCGAGGAGCTCGTCGAGTGGGTGAGCGAGGGGTTCACGTCGGTCTCGTCGGTCACATGACGAGGGGGCGTGGCGAACGTGGCGTAGGGGCGGAGTCGCAGCACGACGCGCCCCTCCTTCGTTGCGCCCTCCGCCACGATCGGGCGGATCGACTCGTCGAGCGCCCTGCCAGCCATAACCCCCGCGATGCGCATCATCAGCTCGACGGTGCGCTCCTCGTCGGTGTCGACCTCTGCGTCGCAGTACACCTGCAGGTACGTGGGCGGCCACTGCTCGTCGAGCACGCACAACGACACCTTGCCGGTGCGCGCCACCGCCTTCGCCTTGGCCCGCTCCCCCATCGTCGACACCAGGATCGTGTCGTCGTCGTCGATCACGTAGTACACGATCGACATCGCGGGGCCGTCGGCGCCGCGGTGGTAGCCGAACACTGCGGTTCGATGGGCACGCACGAACGCTCGGCGCTCCTCGGGGGTCATGGCGACTCCTTGGTGATGGACGAGACGATCGTCTCGACGACCAGATCCGCGTCGACAGCCGCCCAGTGGATCGTGGCAAGTGGCTCCTCCACGGCCACGTACACGAGCGATGGCTGCAGCGTGGCCGGATGATCAACGTCGGTGTCGACGTTTGGGACTAGCGGCCCGTCGCCGAGGCCGAGATCGTAGACATGATCAGCGCGGGTGCCAGCGACCACCAACGGCCAGTTGGAATCGTGTAACGGACCCTCGCCCGTTGTGACGGGACCGCCGCTGCCACGTGCGGCACGTCGGGTCTACCTGTATTCAACTACCTCAGTGGCGCCGCGCTTCTCGGAAACACTCGGGTCGGGTCGGGAGGGCTGAGGCGGGGGTGGCGCCTTCTCCTTCGGTGCTTGCTTCTCATCACCCATTGGCCACGTCTCCTATCGCTATGACGATGCCGAGGATCTCGACGAGGAGGGCGGTGAGGCCCCACCGGAACGTCCGTAACTGTACCTCCAGCATCTGGCGATTGGATTCAGTCTGCTGACCAAGCCAGAGCGCGAGCTCGCGGTGAAGTTCTGGGAGGTCGAGCGGTGGCTCGCCTTCAACATACGAGCCGATGATCACTCCAGCGTCGTGGACGAACCTGCCCTCGGTCGGGCGCCAGACCATCACGGTCGCCAGCACGACGCCAACAAAGCCGGCGAGAGCGAGGACTGCACCCAGGCTGCCCGGACGATCGATCCCGGTCGCCCGATCGGCGTTGAAGGCGAGCCCTGCTGCCAGTCCGCCGGCCACCGCAGCTGCGGACATGAGCGAGCCAGATCGATCGCGGGTTTCGCGGAGCGTGGATGCCTGCTCGTCAACGGCTTGGAGACCTGACGTGTAGGCGAGCTCATAGCCCGCTGGATCACCTCGCACGCTCATTCCACAAGAGTACGCAGGGGGTACGACAGTCCATCCTGGGAGCTGGGGCGGCCGGCTGAGCCGCCGTGGCGACCTTTGCGGGCAGCGGGGACGATGACCCAGAGTGCTCAGGCCTGCGAGCGTCCCAGCGGGCGACCCGCGACCTTGGCGGCGATCACGGCGTCGGGCATGGCTCGGGTCGAGTCACACATCGGGCGGGGGAACCGCCCCGGCCTCACCCCATGCCGCCGAGCTCGGTGATCCGCTCGGGAGACCGGCCGGAGAGCTTGGCGATCGCGGCCGCACGCGAGCCAGCGAGGGTGGAGAGGGCTTCGTGCACGCCCTTCTCGATCTCGGCGCGACGGGAGTCGCTGTAGACGGCGATGGCCTCCGACACGAACTGCTTCTTGGTGACCCCGAGGAAATGCGCGCTCTGCGTTGTTCAACCGAGCTCCGGGTCGATCCCCCGCCCACGCGCGCGCTCACGAACGTGAGTGGATGGGTCAGTCGGGGTACATGGCGGCGCCTTCGCCCCACCACGGGAAGAACGGCGGCAGGTCTGCCCGCCGCGGGTTGGGCGGTAGGGGTCCGTCGCTCCCGTCGTCGTCAGCGTGGCGCCGGCCGTACTGGTCAGGCAGGTCGCCCCATCCGAAGTAGGGCAGCGGCGTCGAGGGCCTGACGCCGAGGACCTCGACTGGATCGATCTTGCCCTCCTCGACCGTGCAGACGTGATGCCAATCGTCGCCGAAGTCGAACACGTACAGGAACGTGTCGCCGGGTGTCAGCCGGCTGAGCTTCGTCGCGCGCTCATCGAGGATCTCGTCCTCGCCCCAGCCGGCATCGGGACGACCGATCCGGGTCTCGTCGGAGAGGCGGAACTCGCATAGGTGAGCGAGGTCCCAGCGCCCGAAGGCGGAGTCGATGGCCCCGGCGAGGTCGGCGAACGTGTGGCCCGGGCCGGCGGCGAACATGCGCCCCGGTCGCGGCCAGAAGGTCTTCCCCTGACCCTCGACCAGCTCCACCCTGATCGACCACCACGTCCTTGCCACCGCTCATCTCCTTCGAACCAGTCACGTCTTCCACTCACACTTTCACTCACGCGCACCTGCGAGCGACGAACCCCATCCGCCGGATACACACTTGCAGGTTCCCCTGTGGGGGAACCTGCGTGGCACGTGTCGCCGCGAACGGTCTCCGTGGGCTTGCAGAGTCATGCAACCGCAACGATACGCAGGCCGGCTCCTCACGGTCGCCGAGGTGGCCGACCGGCTCAACGTCACGGAACGCTTCGTGCGGCGGATCATCGCCGAGCGCCGCGTCGCCATCCAGAAAGGGTCGGGCGCCACGTCCGGATCTGGGAGGCGGATGTCGACGCATTCCTCGAGGCCGGCTAGGTACCGCCACAGCGGTGGAGTGAGGGGTACCCGTTGAGTGGTCCAGGCGTTATGCGAGTGCTGGTTGGTATCGGGTGGTCCAGGCCGTAGCGAACTCGCTGGGGGTGAGGTCGCCGTGG
>JANOQG010000036.1:0-7089 GCA_031422255.1 Actinomycetes bacterium
TTGTCGATCGATGCGCTGGCGGAGGCCGCGAACACCGTGATGAAGCCGACGAGCGCCACGCCGATGATGAGGGCGGACGCGGTCGCCGAGGTGCGCTTCGGGCTCCGGGCTGCGTTCTCCACGGCGAGCTTGCCCGTGACGCCACTTACGGCGGCGATGCCTCGCCCCGCGATCCGCACGCTCGGGCCGGCGAGAATTGGCCCCAGGACGACCGAGGCGACGATCAGTAGGACGGCACCGAGCCCCACCCGGGGGATGAGGTCAGATCCGCCGTCGCCGGTCCACGCGGCCGAGAGGTTCAGGGCCGCCAGCAGGGTGACCAGGACGCCGAGCACGACGCGTGCCTTCGACGCGCCGGATCGGTCGATTGCGACATCACGCATGGCCGCCAGCGGCGGCACCCGGGTGGCGCGGATCGCTGGTGTGACAGCCGACACGAGGGTGATGATCACGCCGATCAGCAGGGCCGTGACGATCGTGTTTGTGCTCAGCACGAGGCCGCTCGAGGGAAGGTCGGCTCCGATGGCGGACAGCGCCGCGGTGACAGCCTTGGCGAGCAGCACACCGAACCCGAGGCCCAGGACTGCTCCGATGAGGCCGACCGCCAGTGCCTCGAGGATCACCGAGGTGAGCACCTGCCGCCGACTGGCGCCGACGGCGCGCAGTAGGGCGAGCTCGCGCGTGCGCTGCTGGACGATGATCGCGAACGTGTTCGAGATCACGAAGATCCCGACGAGCAGGGCGATCCCACCGAAGAGCTGCAGGGCGATCGTGAAGAACGCGAAGCCCGACTGGACGTCCGAGGAGAGCTGCGCGGCAGCCTCCTCGCCGGTGAGCACCTCCCCGACGTTGCCGATCGAGTTCTGCACGGACGCCTTCAGCTCGTCCTGGCTCACGCTCTCGTCGGCCCCGGCGAGCACCTGCTGGATCTGGTCCTTGGCACCCGCGATGCGCTGGGCCTCGGCGAGGGTGACCTGGGCCGAGATGGCGCCGGCCGAGCTGTCGGCGCTGCCGAAGCGGACCATGCCGACGAGCTCGTAGTCCTTCTCGCCGAACTGGGTGATGATCGAGACGGTGTCACCGAGCGAGAGGTCGGCCTCCTCGAACGCTCCCACGTTGAGCGCGAGCTCGTCGTCCGAGGTCGGCCCCCGCCCGTCGGCCAGGACGTAGGGCGTCAGCTCGCTCCCATCGATCCAGCTCTCGATGAGGGTCGGCGGACCCTGACTCGCGCCGAGGGGGTCGCCGTCGGGATCCAGGACGCGGTTGGTGCTGCCGAAGCCGAGGGCCAGGACGTAGGGCTCGGCCACCCGGACGCCTGCGGTGGCCGCCACCTCGTCTACCAGGGATGAGGGGAGGAGCTCGCGCTGGTCGCCGCCACCGAACGAGCTCTCCAGGACGACCTTGCCCTGGACCTGCACGTCCACCTTCTCGTTCGTCTCGGCGAAGAGGTCGTCGAACACGCGATCGAGGGTGTCGGAGAGCACAAAGGTTCCAACCAGAAACGACACGCCGAGCACGATCGAGACGAGCGTGAGCGTGAGCCGTCGCTTGTGCTCCCAGAGGGAGCGGAACGTCAGCCTCAGCATCAGGCGTCCCCGAGGGCCTTCATCTGATCGAGCACCTGCTCGGAGGATGGGTCGTGAAGCTCGGTCACGATGCAGCCGTCGACGAGGAAGACGATGCGCGAGGCGTAGGCCGCGGCAACGGGATCATGGGTGACCATGACGATCGTCTGGCCGAGCTCGGTGACGGCGTGCTGCATGAACGTGAGGATCTCGGCGCCGGCCCTCGAGTCGAGGTTGCCCGTGGGCTCGTCGGCGAAGATGATCGCGGGCTTGGCCGCGAGCGCCCGGGCCACGGCGACGCGCTGCTGCTGACCGCCGGACAGCTCGCTCGGCCGGTGCTTCAGGCGATCGGCCAGCCCGACGGTGGCCACCACCTCATCGACCCAGCCGGCCTCGGGCTTCCGGCCAGCGAGGTCGAGCGGGAGCGTGATGTTCTCCAGCGCGTCGAGCGTGGGGATGAGGTTGAACGACTGGAAGACGAAGCCGATCTTGTCCCGGCGCACCTGTGTGAGTGCCTTGTCGTTGAGCTGCGTGAGGTCGGTGTCGCCGATGAACACGCGCCCGGAGGTGAGGGAGTCGAGGCCCGCGACGCAATGCATGAGGGTGGACTTGCCGGAGCCGGACGGACCCATGATGGCGGTGAAGCGACCGCTCTCGAACTCGACCGTGACGTCGTCGAGGGCCCGTACTTCAGTGTCGCCGGACCCGTAGACCTTGGTCGCATGGTCCGCTCGGGCCGCCGCCGTCTTCAAGGTGGGGGGAAGCATCGTCATGGGATGGACCGTACCCGGCCCGGCACGGACAGGACATCGGGGTGGTCCCTGAACCATGAGCTCGGGATCCGGGGGATCCCCGATGCGAGGGAGGGACCATCGACGCCGGTAGATTCACGTTCGGTGACCTGCCCCAGCTGTCGTGCAGACGTGTCGGCCGGCGCTCGATTCTGTCCGGAATGCGGCCAGGACCTGCGCCTACGCGGTGACGAGCGTCGGATCGTGACGGTCCTCTTCGCGGACCTCGTCGGCTACACGTCGCTGTCTGAGACGATGGACCCGGAGCAGGTCAAGAACCTCATCGATGGGTGCTTCCAGCGTCTGGTTGACGACATCGACGCCTTCGGCGGTCGGGTCGACAAGTTCATCGGCGACGCCATCGTGGCGCTCTTCGGGGCACCCGTGGCTCACGAGGACGACGCCGAACGGGCCGTGCGTGCCGCGCTGCGCATGCAGCAGACCCTCGACACCGTGACGAGCGAGCTCAGCATTCCCGTGCGCATGCGCGTCGGCGTCAATACCGGAGAGGTGCTCGTTGGAGCGCTCCGCGCTGGCGGCTCCACCACGGCAATGGGCGATGTGGTCAACACGGCCAACCGCCTGCAGTCGGCGGCCCAGCCTGGGGAGGTGCTGGTGGGCGCCGCCACCTTCGCCGCCACTCGCCGCACGCTTCGCTACGACGAAGTGGAGCCGATCCGCGCGAAGGGCAAGGAAGCCCTCGTCCCGGCCTGGCGGGCCACCGATGCCGTCGCTCCGCCTGGCTACCGCCCCGAGCGATCACGCGCCCGCCTGGTCGGCCGCGAGCCTGAGCTCGGTGTGCTGCGCAACAGCGTCGACAATGCCGTGTGCAACGCCCGTGCGTCGTTGTTGCTCGTCCTGGGTGAGGCCGGGGTGGGCAAGTCCCGCTTGGCCGAGGAGCTGGCCGCCCATGCCGAGCGCGAGCAGAACGCGCTCATCCTCGAGGGTCGCTGCGTGCCGTACGGCGAGGCCAACGTCTGGTGGCCGGTGGCCGACGCGCTCCGCCACGGCTGCGGCATCCGTTCGAGCGATCCCGCCGAGAAGGCCATCGAGCTGGCTCGAACCTCCGTGTGCATCGCACTCGGCGAAGGAGCTGCGGAGGCCGAGGTGGATCGCGTCCATCAGGGCTTGCTGTACCTGATGGGGTACGACTCCGAGCTCCGGTGCATCGACGCGGCCCGCGCCCGAGACGAAGCCACCGACGCGGTCGTCACCTATGCCGAGCGCTTCTCGCTGCACCGGCCAGTCATCGTCGTGTTGTCCGACCTGCACTGGGCCGACGATCTCGTACTCGGGCTGGTGGACTCGCTGCTCGAGCGCCTGGCCAGTCGCCGCTTCGTGGTGCTGGCGACGGCGCGTCCCGTCATCGATGAGCGCTGGCACCCGCCTCACGGTCGCCACAACCTCGTGGTGCTCACGCTCGACACGCTCACCTCCGACGCGTCCGCGCAGCTACTGCGCGAGCTTGCGGGCGAAGAGCTGGGCACCGAGCTCACACGAGCGCTTCTCGAACGGAGCGGTGGCAACCCCTTCTTCTTGGAGGAGCTCGTCACATTGCTCAGCGACGCAGGAATGGTGGGCACCGAGCAACAGGCGCATGTCGCCGGGCATGGGCTCGTGGAGCTGCCCGACACGCTGCGGGGACTCGTGGCCGCTCGCCTCGACGGCCTCACCCCAGACGAGCGCCGCGTCCTCGACGATTGCGCTGTGCTGGGTCGCCGGGGCCCACTCATGGCCATCGAGGTGATGGCGAGCAAGCACTTCGGCGCGCGGAGCGTGCGACCGTTGCTCGACTCCCTCGAGGTCAAGGAGCTCATCACCCTGAGCGGGGTTGGCGACGGCGAGAAGTGGACCTTCCGCTCCGACCTCGTGCGCGAGGTGGCCTACAGCACGCTCACCCGGGCGGACCGGGCACGCTCCCACCAGGGGATCGCTGTTTGGATGGAAGAGCACCAAGCCGCTGACAGCGATGCGGTGCTCGATCGCATCGCGCACCACTACGTGCGGGCCGCAGAGCTGGTCAACGAGCTCGGTCCGGTCGACGGGCTCCTCCCGGACCTGCAGGAGAAGGCCCTGTGGTGGCTCGAACGCGCCGCCGCCCGCGCCACGCAGGCCGAGATCCCCGTGGTCGCCGAGCGCCTCTATGCCGAAGGTCTCCGACTGTTGGCAGGACGTCACGGCGAGCGCCATCGGGCCTTCCTCACGGGCCGCGCCCGCGCCCTGGCTGGGCTGCGTGACATCGCGCCAGCGCGGGCGGATGCCGATGCCGCCATCGTCGAGGCTCGCTCGGCGGGCCCCGAGGCCGACGCCGATCTCGGTTCGGCCCTGCTCGCCCTGGCCGACATCGAGCAAAAGGAGTCGCGCTGGGATGCGGCCGAGCTCGCCCTCGCGGAGGCTGGCGAGGTGTTTGCTCGCGTCGCCAATCCGGGCGGTGAGGCAGAGGTGCTGCGGCTGCGAGGTTTTGGCGCTCTCTTCCGCCATGAGTACGCGGAGGCCACGCAGCTGCTCGAACAGGCGCTCGCCCGCTTCGAGGAGCTCGAGGACCGGCGCGGGGTGGCCTGGGCACTCCAGAACCTCGCGTGGTGCGCGTTCTATTCAGGCCACGCAGAGCAAGCCGAAGCCAAGCTTCGTCAGGCCGCGGCCACCTTCGAGGACCTCGGCGACGCGGGCGGTCTGCGTTGGGCTCATGGCCTCCTCGCGTGGACCCGAATGCAGCAGGGGCACACAGCGGAGGCCGAGGCCATGGCCGACGACATCCTGCAAGGAGACCGAAGGGGCGGCGACCGATGGGCCATCGGGATGATGCTGGTGTTGTCGGGGTCGGCGCGCCTCTGGACCGGTCGCACCAACAGCGCCATCGAGCGCTTGCGCGAGGCCCAGCAGCTGTTCGACGGAATTGGCGACGACTTCGGCTTTTCGCAGGCCTCTGCCGTGCTTGGCCGCGCGCTGGTGCTGGCAGGTCAGGTGCAGGAGGGTCTCGACACGGTGGCGCTCATCGGGCAAGCCAGCGCCGACCTCACCGATCGCCAGATGATGGTGAACGCGATGGCGGGTCTGAGTGCCACGGTGCAGGTGGGTGCCGTCGATCGCAGCGAGGCGCTCCTCGGTTCCACGGTCGGCGCCCTCGAGACCGTGAGCGACGATGGGCTGGTGGTCGGCGACACAGAGCGCGTCACCGCGATCGGGCTGCTCCGATTGCAGGTAGGTGATGTTGCCGGTTCGGTAGCGGTTCTCAGTGCCCTTGACGAACGACTCGCTCCCCACGTGGACCCGAACTTGCACTCCGCGCTTGCCCTGGCGCACTCGGCGGCCGGTTCGCTCGACGACGCGTTGCGCGAGGCAGACGACGTCGATGCTGACGAGCGGTCCAGCTACCTCGACCGCATCACCGCTGGCATCGCGCGAGGGCTGGCTCTGGCTCACCGGGGTGATGCGGTGGCGTCCGGGGCAGCGTTCGATCAGACGCGGGCCGCGGCCGACGCCACCGAGGACAAGGTGAGCCAAGCCCTCGTGCGCTTGGGGGACGCAACGGCGGCATCGGCCGTGGATTCAGCCGACGCGGCGGAGCGCATGCTGGAAGCGGAAGATCGCCTCGCTGAGCTCGGCATCACCGATACCGGCTGGCGCCAGGCATACCGCCTGGCCACCGGCCTCGCGCCGGTGGCCTGACGGTGGGCAGGTCACCCGATCAGGTCGGCTGCTTCACGACGCGGAGGTAGGGCTTCTTCGCATCCCAGCCGTCCGGGAAGGCGACCTTTGCATCCTCGTCGGACACCGCTGGGACGATGATGACGTCCTCGCCGGCCTTCCAATCGGCAGGGGTGGCGACCTTGTGCTTGGCCGTGAGCTGAAGCGAGTCGATGACCCGGATCAGCTCGTCGAAGTTGCGACCGGTCGAGGCCGGGTAGGTGAGGGTGAGCTTCACCTTGTTGTCGGGTCCGATCACGAACACCGAACGCACCGTGAGCGTGTCGTTGGCGTTCGGGTGGATCATGTCGTAGAGGTCGGCGACCTTGCGCTCGGGGTCGGCCAGCAGCGGGAAGTTGAGCGAGGACCCGGTGACATCGGTGATGTCCTGACTCCACTTCTCGTGCTCGGCGACACCGTCGACGGAGAGCCCGACGACCTTCACGTTGCGCTTGTCGAACTCCGGCTTCAGCGAGGCGACCCGGCCAAGCTCGGTGGTGCAGACCGGCGTGAAGTCCTTCGGGTGGGAGAAGAGGACGGCCCAGCTGTCGCCCTTCCACTCGTGGAAGTTGATGGTGCCTTCGGTGCTGTCGGCGCTGAAGTCGGGAGCGTCGTCCCCCAGGCGGATGGCCATGGTGTCTCCTACAGATTCGGTGGAATGGGTGATGAGCAGGGACGACCGTAGCCAGTCCGGCCGTAAAAGCCGACCCAGTCGCTCGGGTTTACGGCGTTGCGGCGTTGCGTGTGACGAGAGCCACCTTGACGCATCTAGCAAGTGCTAGATATAGTTAGCAGCAGCCCGGGCCGCTGGCCCACCCCCCCACCGAGGAGAACACACATCATGAGCACCATCCTGGACACGGTCGTCGGCTACGAGGACCAGATCATCGACTTCGTGAAGAGCGCCAAGACCCCGGTCGTGAACTACGACGAGCTGATCCGGGTCATCGACTCGCTTCAGCTCACGGCCAAGCACAAGGTCGCCACCCCTGCCGATTGGAAGGCCGGCGAGGACGTCATCATCGTCCCAGCGGTGTCCGACGAGG
>JANOQG010000037.1:0-2614 GCA_031422255.1 Actinomycetes bacterium
GAGCGGACCGACATTGGCGTTCTTGAGGTGGGGTCAGGCACCTGTCTGCTCGTCGACCCGACGTTCCATCGCGACGGGTTCTACAACGCCGAGCAGATGGGCCAGGCGGCGCTCGACGCGGTGGGCTCGCCAGCCAAGACACGGTGCGGCCGGCGCTTGCGGCGCCAGTGATCGAGGCTGCGTTGGCTAGCAGGGAACACGGACGGTGACGGGTTCCGCGACCTCGACCACCAACGAGACCACCACGGAATCGGATCAACCCGACGAGGGTGAACCCCGATCGTGGTTCACCCTCGATCGGCTGTGGTTGTGGGCGTTCCTCGCGCTCGTGGCGGCGGCGCTGCCACTACTGGTGTTCCACTACGGCGCTCGCCAGTGGTTCGCCGGGGACGAGTGGTGGCTTCTCGTCGATCAGGCGGGGGCCGGCGTCCCCGACCTGCTCGAACCGCACGGAGGGTCCCACTGGGTCGCCGTGCCGCGAGTGATCTACCGGGGGCTCTGGGAGGTCTTCGGGATCGACAGCTACCGCCCCTACCTTCTCGTCGTGGTGGTGATGCACCTCGCTGTCGCAGTGCTCCTTCGAGTCGTCATGCGGCGATCGGGGGTGTCGCCGCTGCTCGCCAGTGCGGCGGCCGCGTTGTTCGTGCTGTGCGGCCCGGGAGCAACGAACACCGTGTGGGCCTTCCAGGTGTCCTTCGTCGGTTCGATGACCTGGGGCCTGGCCCACCTCGTGCTGGCAGACCACGACGGCCCCCTCGATCGCCGCGACCTGGCCGGGCTCGGGTTCGGGTTGCTGGCGATCACTTCGTCGGGAGTCGGCGTCAGCACCACCGTCGCCGTCGGGGTCGCCGTGCTGCTCCGTCGAGGCTGGAGGTCGGCCCTCACCCACACCGCGCCCCTCGCCGTGATCCAGCTCGGGTGGGTGGCGCTCGTCGACGCCACCGTCAGCGGCCCATTCGGCCGCCCCCCATTGTCCGTCCTGATCGGCTGGGTCGGGGACTCTGCGGTCGGCGCCCTGATCGGGCTGGGCCACCTCGTCGTCGTGGCGTGGGTCCTCCTGGCGCTGTTGGTCGTCGGCCTGGTCCTGGTCGTGCGGGCCGCACGAGGACCCGACGCCCCCCGCCTTCGGACGGCGGGCAGCATGCCGATCGGGTTGGCCGTGGCGGCTCTCTTCTTCGCCGTAACCACCGGCACGGTCCGGTCGTGGCTGGGGGCCGAGACCGCCCGAGCCGACCGCTACATCTACCTGTACGCCGCCTTCCTGCTCCCCCTGTTGGCCGTTGCCGCCCAAGCTGTCGCCCGGCGGTGGCAGGTGCTCACCCCCGCTCTCGCCGCGCTGTTCCTGCTGCCGATCCCATTCAACCTCACGACCTTCGACGATCGCCTCCACTTCACCCCCGCAATCTTGGACGACCAGCGGTTCGTGCTCACGACCGCGGTGCGGATGCCGTTTGCACGAGACGTGCCTGACGACGTGTCGCCGATACCACGGGCTTTCATCCGAGACGCGACGATCGGATTCCTCCTCGCGGCCGAGGCGGACGGCAAGCTCACGCCGTCGACCGTTCCGCTCACCACCGGGGTAGTCAACGAGTTCAAGGTCCGGCTCGGCGTCGCGCAACGACGGGTGCTGGGCAGTCCGACGGGGTGCCACGATCTCCCGGGCCCCATCGACATCGCTCCGGCCAAGGGCGACGTGCTCCAGCTCGCCGGCACGGTGACGATCAGCACCGTGGATGACGACCAGCCGACCTCCCGGCCGATCCTGTTCAAGCCCGACGCCCTGCATGGCAGTGAGCTGACCATCGAGCTCCCCGATCTCCACCTGCGGCTCGAGCCTCCGATCGGGGCCACCACCGTCGCCCTGTGCGAGGACCGGCTCGTCTTCGAGGGCCCTGGCTAGCTGGACCGGCCATCGGCCATCCCGCCCGCAATCGGTGGCATCTGTTCCGAACCATGTCGTGCGTTCCCCAACGCCCGGCTGTGGTCGGTCGTAGCGCGCAGCGCCCCAGCAGACCTCAAGGCCAGCATCCTCATCACTGCGGCGTCCGTCGTGCTGACCGTCGGAGTGACCCGCGCCCCTGACACTCGTTTCGTCGCAGCGACGACATCCGACACCGGGGGCTGACGAGGACCGGCGCCCATTCCTACCGGGATGCCACGGATCGGGGTACGCCGCGGAGCCATGCCTCCATTGGGCGTTCGACGAGGACCGTTGGAGTCCGGTCAGGCTTGGACTATGAGCGGGTCTCGTTGGCGGCTACCTGCCGCCGTGACGTGCTGAGGGCGAGGCCAATCAGGATGAGGCCTGCCGCGAGTGTCGCTAGCGGTGTCGAGTTCTGTCCCGTCCTCGGCAGGGCTCCGACCGGGGCTGCCCGCCCAACTCCGCTCGGGGCTACTGGCGTCGGGGTGGCCACCTCATCGGTCGGGGAGACCTCGACGGGTGGGACGCAGGTGGGGTCGTCGGCGGTGAGCTCGGCGTTGTAGGCGCAGGGATCGGGGTCGACGGGTGGGACGCAAAATACCTCCTAGGTGATAGATTGATTGTTAATTTATATGACTTTCTAGATGGTTTAGTCGATGCGCAGTTTCAACGCGAAAAAATTGAAACACT
>JANOQG010000038.1:0-3183 GCA_031422255.1 Actinomycetes bacterium
GCCTGAACTACGACAAGGCCTACTTCGCCGGGTCGGGTGTCCCCGTGCCCTCCACCCTCCAGGACCTACTCGATCCTCAGTACGCGGACTTGCTCGTGGTGGAGAACCCCGCGTCGTCATCGCCTGGCCTCGCGTTCCTCCTGGCCACCATCGCCGAATTTGGTGCGAACGATTGGGAGGCCTACTGGCAGGGTCTGGTCGACAACGGCGTCGAGGTCACCTCCGGATGGGAGGAGGCCTATTACGGCTCGTTCTCGGGGGGTGGCACGAGCGAGGGTGATCGACCCCTCGTCGTGAGCTACGCCTCCAGCCCACCCGCCGAGGTGGTGTTCGCTGATCCGCCGTTGAAGGATGCCCCGACGGGCACGATCGACGCCACGTGCTATCGACAGATCGAGGGTGCCGGCATCCTCAGGGGCACCGGTCACGAAGCGGAGGCCGAAGAACTCATCGACTTCCTGCTCTCGGTGCGATTCCAAGAGGACGTGCCGTTGTCGATGTTCGTCTTCCCGGTGAACCCAGCCGCCGCTCTTCCCCAGGTGTTCCTCGACCACGCCACTCGCCCCACGAACGTGTACGAGGTACCCACCGCCGACCTCGACGCTCATCGGGAGGAGTGGATCGACACGTGGACCGACCTCGTCGTGCGCTGAACCCCGCAACGGCCTTGGCACTGCTCGGGCCGCCGGTGGTCTTCCTCTTGGTGTTCTTTGCGTGGCCCGTGGCCAACATCGTCGGGGCAGGCCTTCGGGGCGACGGGCGTTGGGATCTCTCCGGGGTCACCGATGTGCTTGGCGATCCCGACCTGCGGCGGGTGGCGTGGTTCACGCTGTGGCAGGCGGCCGCATCCACCTTGGCGACTCTGGTGATCGCGCTCCCGGCCGCGCAGATGCTTGCCCGCTACGAGTTCCGCGGTCGACGCCTCGTTCAAGCACTCGCCGCTGTGCCCTTCGTGATGCCAACCGTGGTCGTGGGCGCCGCGTTCCTAGCCCTCCTTGGGGAGCACGGCCCGCTGGGCATTGACGGTCGAGGCACTGTGGTGGCGATCGTGATCGCCCACGTGTTCTTCAACCACGCCGTGGTCGTTCGTACGGTCGGTGGGTTGTGGGAGGGCCTCGACCCCGCGACGGAAGAAGCGGCGCGAGTCCTCGGCGCCAGTCGACTCCAGGCCTTCCGTGTCGTCACCCTGCCGGCACTCCGACCAGCGATCGCCTCCGCCACGGTCATCACCTTCCTCTTCACCTTCACGTCCTTCGGGGTGATCCGGATCCTCGGAGGAGCGCGCCATGTCACCCTCGAGGTCGAGATCTACCGGCAGACAGCCGACCTGCTCAACCTGCCCGTTGCGTCCGTGCTGGCGCTCCTGCAGCTCCTCGCGGTGGGGGCGCTGCTGGTCGTGCAGGGCCGCATCGAGCGTCGGAGACGCACGACGGGGGTGGCACTGCATCCGGCTCCTCGACGGCGGGCCAGGACCTCCGGTGAACGAGCATGGGTCTCGGCCAACCTGCTCGTCCTGGCACTGCTGCTCGGCGTTCCACTTGCGAGCCTTGTCGAGCGGTCGTTTCGCACCCCTGACGGGCACGGTCTCGCGGGATGGCGCGCGCTGGGGGACGCCCAGCGGGGCTCCGGCCTCTTCGTGGCTCCGATCGAGGCCGTCGGCAACTCGCTACGGTTCGCGACCGTCGCGACGTTGCTGGCCGTCGTCCTCGGCGGGTTGGCAGCAGCCGCGCTTGCTCGGGCGCAGGGACGCATGGCTCACGCTCTCGATGGGCTGCTTCTGCTGCCACTCGGCACGTCTGCGGTCACCGTCGGCTTCGGGTTCCTGATCGCACTCGACGCGCCGGTGGACCTCAGGGCGAGCCCGTGGCTCGTGCCGATCGCCCAGGCGCTGATCGCGCTGCCGTTCGTCGTGCGCACCATGACTCCAGTCCTGCGCTCGATCGACCCGCGTTTGCGAGACGCTGCGGCTGTCCTCGGGGCTTCGCCGGGCGCGGCATGGCGGGAGGTCGACCTTCCCTTGGTGCGGCGTGCGGTGCTCGTCGCGGCTGGGTTCGCGTTCGCAATCTCCCTCGGCGAGTTCGGTGCCACGACCGTGATTGCGCGGGCCGATGCGCCCACCATGCCGGTGGCCATCGCGCGCTTGCTCAGCCGTCCCGGCCCGCTGAACACCACCCAAGCGTTCGCGCTGAGCACAATCCTGATGCTTCTCACCACGGGCGCGGTGCTCCTGGTCGACCATCGGCGAGGTCGCGACCGGTCACGATCGGACGGCTGGGTATGACCCCGCGCCTTGATGTCCGCGGCGCAGGTGTGGCGTTCGACGGCGCGGCCGCCCTCACGCGAGTGGACCTGGCGATCGAACCGGGTGAAGTGGTCGCCCTCCTGGGTCCCAGCGGCAGCGGCAAGTCGACGCTGCTGCGAGCCATTGCTGGGCTGCAACCGCTGGACGCGGGAGCAGTGCTCGTCGACGGCATCGACCAGCGTGCGGTCCCGCCTCACCGGCGCGGGGTGGGCCTCATGTTCCAGGCCCACGCCCTGTTCCCGCACCGTGACGTTGGCGCCAACGTGGCGTTCGGGCTGCGCATGCAGGGGTGGTCGGTGGTCGCCCAGCGCCGTCGGGTGGCGGAGCTGCTGGAGCTGGTCGGTCTCCCCGCCACAGCCGACCGCCCGATCCAAACGCTGTCGGGGGGCGAGCAGCAGCGCGTCGCGCTGGCCCGAGCCTTGGCCCCCGAGCCGAGCGTCTTGCTGCTCGACGAGCCCTTGGGCGCTCTCGATCGGCCACTGCGCGAGCGTCTCGTGATCGAGCTCCAGGACCTGTTTCGGCTCCTTGGGCTCACGGTGCTCGCCGTTACCCATGACCACGACGAGGCCTTCGCCCTCGCCAGCAGGCTTGTGGTGATTGAGGGAGGCCAGGTACTGCAGACCGGATCACCCCTCGCTGTATGGCGCCACCCGACATCGGTTCGCGCGGCGCGGCTGCTGGGCTTCCGCAACGTCGGTCCGCCACCCGGAACGCCCGCCGGTTCGCCGGTCCTGGTGCGTCCCGATGGAGTGCACATCGTCTCCGACGGCCCGTTGGCTGGGGTGGTGCGTTCCGTCACCTTCCTCGGCGCACGGACACGGGTAGTGGTCTCCCTCGACGGCGGCGAGCTCCTGGAGATCGATGCGCCCAGCGCCGAGGCA
>JANOQG010000039.1:0-3983 GCA_031422255.1 Actinomycetes bacterium
CGACATCGAAGGTAGCGAGCTGCGTCAGGACGTCGGGTTGCACCTGAACGAACGAAAGGGCCGCGGCGGACACATCGTCGGGGAACATGTCGAACCGATCGTCGTAGAAGACCCTGCCGCCTGGTCCGTACACGAACTCGAGGAAGTTGCCCACGAAGTCGGGTGCTGCAAGGTGGTGATCAGTGAGGTCGACGTCGTTCTCGGCGAGGTAGGCCAGGGCATCGACGGGGTACTTATCGAGGTTCAACGCTGGCTGGCCGAGTCGAGCAGCAGCCAGGAGCAACGCTGTAGCCACCCCAGCGGCGGCGAGCAGGCTCCCCAATCGAGACCGCTCGCTGGAGCGAAGGCTCCCGAGTCCCGCGAGCCCCGAGCCCATCGACGGAGCGAGAGCCAGGGATGCGACAACGATGTTGCGCGACCCTGCCAGCGCCGCTGCCGCGAACACCACGGTGAGCAGGGCAGAGCGATACCGCGGTCGGCGAACCAGCAGCACGATCGCCACCATCACCTGAACCAGGAAGGCTCGCTCGCTGAGGCTGGTGAAGCCCGGCGCCTGCCACTCCACCACGTTGGACAGGAGCTCCTGGCGGCCAAGTAGCTCAAGGGGAAACAGAAGCACCCGCGGTCCAAGCGGACCGACCGCGCCCAGGAGCACCCCGGGAATTGCCCATCGCAGGCACCGCAGCTCGGCCACCGGACGCTCACCGTCGAGATGGGCGCCAAGCGCGGCCACGCCCAGGTAGACGATGCCCAGCGGGAAGGAGCCGTGCACGTTCACCCACAACCACGCCACTGGCATCAGCCAGACAGGATTGAGGCGCCCGTCGGCAGCCAGCGCCACCAAGGCGAAGGCGAGGAGTCCCAGCATGTAGGGCCGCTCGGTCCAGAGCCCGGCGCCGACGGCCAGCATCAGCACGCCCACCCCGAGGCGCGCCACCACCCCCTCCGCAGGACGCAACAGGTGCCACGCGAGGCCTGCAAGCGCCGCGGCAACCAAGCCCATCAGGAGTCGAACCCCCTCCAGGCCCCCAAGCCGCTCCGCGGTGGCGTACAGGACCGATGCGAGCCAGCTCTGCACCACCCATGCCTCGCCTCCGGCTGTGAAGGTGTAGGGATCGTGACTGGGCACCGAACCCGAGTCGAGAATCAGTCGGCCAGTGGCAAGATGCGTGAGAAAGGAGTTGTCGGCGAGCGAACGCAGGCCGATCGCCGCGCCGGCGCCGACGAAGAACACGCCGATCGCTCCACCCAGGGACGGTCGGACGGAGCGCGGGAAGAAGGATCGACCCCGAGCCAGGCCGGCGGAACCCACGCAGTCAGAAGGACTGCGTGATGGTGATGGCGGCGGGGCCAAGCACGATCACGAAGAGCGCCGGGAAGATGCAGAACACCATTGGGATCAGCATCTTCACAGGAGCCTTCTGAGCGCGCTCCTGCGCAAGCTGTCGACGCTTGATCCGCATCTCGTCCGCTTGCGCTCGCAGGACGCGGCCGATCGATACGCCGAAGGTGTCGGCCTGGAGGATCGCGAGCACGAAGGATCGGATCTCCGGCACGTTGGTGCGCGCGTCCATCGACCGCATCGCGTCGGCGCGCGTCGCTCCAGCACGTACCTCGCCGAGCATCCGGGAGAACTCATCCGTGAGCGGGCCCGGCACGGCCGAGACAGTGCGGTCAAGGGCCTGTTCGAAGCCGAGGCCGGCCTCGACGCTGATCACGAGGAGATCCATCACGTCCGGGAGGCGGGTGCGGACCTGATACTGCCGCTCTTCCACCTGCCGGTTCAGGATGGAGTCAGGGCCGACGAGGAAGAACGCGAAGACCAGCGCGGACGACGCGAGGCGGGCGATGCCACCCACGGGAATGTAGGCAAACGTGAGGTATGCGCCGATGGGGGCGAGCACCACCGTTACCACACGGATCGCGAGGAACCGATCAAAGGCGTTCTGATCGCCCTTGCCTGCGGTGATGAGCTTCTTGCGACACTGGTCCACATAGCCGACCGGGGTGAAGCGCTTACCGAGACCGGTGAGCCCACTGAGGATCGGCGCGATTGCGCGACTCCTCAGCGGGACGAGGAGCTCACGCTCGCGAACGGACTCGACCTCGTAGTCATCGAGCTGGCGGAGAGACGAGCGGATCACCGCCTTCTCCTCGGCCTGGCTGAGGATCGCGAACAGCGCGAGCGCAACGGCTCCGCCGAAGGCGAGCACCCCGATGGTCAGCATGTGTGCCCCCGAAGCAGGTGGTTCATCAGATATCGATCTCGATCGTCTTCTTCATCCAGTAGAACCCGACCAGCATCAACACCCCGGCGCCGATCATCAAGGCCTTGCCAATCGTCTCCTCGAACAGGGGTGACATGTAGTCCGGGTTTGAGGCCATGATGAAGAACCCGATGCCGAAGGGCAGGAAGCCCAGCACGTAGGCACTGATCTTGCCCTCCGCAACGAGCGCATTGACGTCGCGTCGGAGCCGCTCGCGCTCCGTCATCGTCTCCGCGACGGTGACCAGGAGCTCGGCGAGGTTTCCGCCTACCTCGCGCTGGATGCGGATGGCCATCGTGGCCCAGCCGAAGTCGGCTGAACCCATGCGAGCGGCAACGCCGTCGAGCGACTCCTCGAGCGGCCGGCCAAGGCGTGCCTCGGTCACCACACGGCGCAGCTCGCGTCCCACCGGCTCGGACACCTCCTGGGATACCGCCTCTACGCCCTGCATGAGCGAGAAACCAGCCCGCAACGTGCTGGCCAGAAGCTGCAGCGTGTCGGGGAGGAGCGAGTTGAACGCCTTGCGGCGGCGCTTGGCCAAGGTGGTGACGACCGTCGGCGGCACAAGGGCGAGCAGCACTGTGACGAGGACTGCTCCAATGGGGTTCTGGAGGAGTCCGAGCAACAACCCAGCGAGCACCACCACACCCGCGGCATAGAAGAAGAGCGCCTCAGCCGGTCGTAGCGGGAGGTTGGCCTGCTCGAGTCGGGACTCCACCTTGACGAGCAATCCCTGTCGATCTGCGAACTGCCCGGTTGCATCAACAGCGCGCTGAAGCAGGGGGGTCTGGGCCAGGTTCGGACCACGCCGACCGTCGCCATCGTCCTCCGGGACGTCGGCGGCGACATAGGTCTCGGAATAGGGACGCAGGGCGTGTCCGAGGCTGTCGTCGCTCCCGAAGAACGAGAGGCCGATCGTGAACACCGCCACGACCGCAGCAAGGGCGGCGAGCACGAGCGCGAGGACCAGGCCACCATCGCCCCGAAGGAACGCCGGACCCGATGGCGCTTCCACAGGCTGGGGCCGCAGGGAGTTCACACCGGACTGGCGCGACCCTGACACGTACTCCGCCGTGGCCTGCTGAGACCCGACGCTCAAGGTGATCGGTATGGTGCCCCGCTCCTCGGCCGAGGCAAACGTGACGACGTACTGCTTGCGCAAGCTGGCCTGAACCTCAGCGAACACCGCACCCACTGCGGCCGCATCCGCCGCAATGCCGGAGGTCCCGCCGGTGGAGCTTGCGATCGCTTCCAGCGTCGCAAAGCCCGAGTTCTCGACGCCGATGGCGAAGAGGGACGCTCCTCGAGCGTCAACCGCCCCCCTGGCCTGGCTGGCGGTCGCCACGGACCCCGCGTCCTCTCCGTCAGAGAACACGACGATGTTCGGCTGCAGCGCGCTGTCGGTGAAGAGGGCAGCCGACCGAACGATTCCGTCATAGAGGGCCGTGGTGGGCCCCAGTGCGATCGAGTCGATAGCGGTGGTGAGCAGCGCCTTGTTCGTCGTGAAATCCTGCACGACGGTGGCCTCTGAGTTGAAGCTCACCACTGCGATCTGGTCGGTAGCCGCCTTCTCGTCGACGAAGGTGAGGGCGGCCTCCTTCACTCGTTCGATCAGGGCGTCCTCCTGCATCGACGGAGACGCGTCGATCAGCAGGACGATGCCGATGGCCTGCTGGTCAGCCAAGGGGACGGCTGCGCTCGCGTCGACGACCCGCC
>JANOQG010000040.1:0-2015 GCA_031422255.1 Actinomycetes bacterium
GCGTGGTGAGCGTGCCCAGCGCGCTCCCATGGCGAAGGAGTCAGATTGCGCTCGCTACCTTCTGAAACTGGCCGCAAGTCTCGCATCAAGCTGTCGATCCTCGTGCTCGTCACGATGGTGGCGTCGCTGCTCGTGGGATTCGACGGCGTGGCGCTGGCCGCCACCGCGCCCGGGGCGCCGACGATCGGTGTTGCGGTCGGCGGCAACGCTCAGGCGACGGTGACATGGACGGCGCCGGCGTCGGATGGCGGCTCGCCGATCACGGGGTATGTGGTGACCCCATACGTCGGGTTCTTTGCTCTGGCGTCCACAACCTTCAACTCGGTCGCAACGTCGCAGACGGTGGTGGGATTGGCGAACGGGACGTCGTACCGGTTTCGGGTGCGAGCCATCAATGGCATCGGAACTGGTGCCTTCTCGCTGGCTTCCAATCCGGTCGTCCCCGCACCGACAGTTCCGGGCGCTCCGACGATCGGTTCCGCGACCGCGGGCATTGGGCAGGCTGTGGTGACCTGGACGGCTCCGGGTTCCGATGGGGGTTCGCCGATCACTGGCTATTCGGTGACCCCGTACGTGGGGGCGGTGGCGCAGACGCCGGTGGTCTTCAATTCCGTGGCCACGTCGCAGGCGGTGACCGGGTTGACGAACGGCACCACCTACACGTTCACGGTCGCCGCGATCAACGCGGTGGGCACCGGAGGGCAGTCGGCCGCGTCGAACTCGGTGACCCCCCTGACCGTTCCAGGCGCGCCGACGATCGGTACCGTCATGGCCGGCAACGGCCAGGTCTCTGTCTCGTGGACGCCACCCGTGTCGGACGGGGGCTCGCCGATCACGGGCCATCAGGTGACCCCCTACATCGGCTTGGTGGCGCAAGCGCCGACCATCTACAACTCGAACGCCAGCACCCAGACCGTCCTGGGGCTCACCAACGGCACGACCTACACGTTCAGGGTGGCTGCCATCAACGTGGTCGGGACGGGAGCGCAGTCGGGCCCGTCGAGCGCCGTGACCCCCCTCATCACAGCGGCGGGGGATGGCGGCGGGGCCCACTCCTGCGTGTTGTTGCCAGGCACGGACGTGGAGTGCTGGGGTCTGAACTCCTCCGGCCAGCTCGGTGACGGGACGATGACGAACCGGACGTCGCCGGTTTCCGTGGGTGGGATCTTGGGCGCGGACGCCCTCGTCACCGGCGACTCGCACACCTGCGTGCTCCTCGCCGGAGGCACAGTGACGTGCTGGGGTTCGAACACCTTCGGCCAGCTCGGCGACGGCACGCTGATCAGCCGCGTGACACCGATGCCCGTGTCAGGCCTGTCTGGGGTGACGGCCATCTCCTCGTCGAGGTACCACACGTGTGCGCTCCTCGCAGCGGGGACTGTGAAGTGCTGGGGCTACAACGTGCACGGAGAGGTCGGCGACGGGACGACCACTGGCAGGAGGTTGCCAACGTCCGTGCCAGGTCTCTCAGGGGTGGCCGCGATCACCACTGGTAGCTGGCACACCTGCGCCAGGCTCACGACCGGCGCCGCGCGGTGCTGGGGCTCCAACACGCGGGGACAGCTTGGCGACGGCACGCTCACCCAGCGCCTCGCGCCCGTGAGCGTTTCGGGGTTGTCCAACGCGAGCGCGCTGGTAGCGCTCGGGTCGAGCACTTGTGCGATCACCGCGGGCACGGTCAAGTGCTGGGGCTTCAACCACCACGGCCAGCTCGGGGACAACACGATTGCCAACCGCACGACGCCGGTGTCGGTGGTTGGGCTGTCCGGGGTGACCGACCTGGCGGGCGGGTTGTACCACGCCTGTGCGCTGCTCTCGGGGGGAACCGTCAAGTGCTGGGGCTACGCCAGCTACGGCCAGCTCGGCAACGCCAGCCCGACCGAGCGCCACACTCCGGTGGCCGTGATCGGGCTCACCGGCGTTGCCAGCCTCGCCGCTGGAGCGCACCACACACTCGCCCGACTCACCAGCGGAGCGGTACGCGGATGGGGCGCGAACTCGGCGGGCCAACTGGG
>JANOQG010000041.1:0-7202 GCA_031422255.1 Actinomycetes bacterium
GGCGCTCGCTGCTGACTACGACACGTGGGCCGCAGATGCCTTCTCCACGGTGCCGGTCGAGGTGTACCCGCGCTACGGCAGCTGGGAGCCCCAGTCGGGCGTGCTGCCACCCATCGGTCCGCTCCCTGCGCCCGCCGGAACCTGACGCGTTGGTGAGCGGGCTCCCGCGAGTTGTGGTCGCGGGTCTCGGCCCGGCGGGGGCCGAACTGCTCACCGCCGGCACGCTGGCAGCGATCGACGCCATTCCTGTGCAGCTGCTGCGCACCCGCCGCCACCCCGCGGCAGTCGCGCTCCCGCGAGCCAGCGACTTCGACGACCGCTACGAAGTGGCGGCGTCGTTCGACGCGGTCTACGCGGGGATCGTCGAGGCGGTGGTGGCGGCGGCCATCGAGCACACCGAGGTGCTCTACGCGGTGCCAGGCTCCCCGGTGGTGGCCGAGCGGACGGTCGAGCTCCTCGTGCTCGACGAGCGGGTCGCCGTCGAGGTGCTTCCTGCTCTGTCGTTTCTCGACCTGGCCTGGGCGCGATTGCGGGTGGATCCCGTGGCCCTTGGCGCTCGCCTGGTCGACGGGCGGCGCTTCGCCGTCGAGGCCGCCGGTGAGCGGGGCCCCTTGCTGGTCGGACAGTGCGATCAGCGGCACGTCCTGTCGGACATCAAGCTGGCCTGGGACGATGGCCCTGAGGTGGTGGTCCTCCAACGGCTCGGGTTGCCAGACGAATCCGTCCGCCGGGTGGCGTGGAACGACCTCGACCGCGAGGTGGAGCCCGACCACCTGACCTCGTTGTGGATCCCCGTGTTCGCCGACTCGGTGGCCGGTGAGGTCGAGCGCCTTCTCGAGCTCGTTCGCACGCTTCGGGCGGAGTGCCCATGGGACCAGGCGCAGACGCACGCAAGCCTGACTCGGCACCTGCTCGAGGAGGCCTACGAGGTGCTCGACGCCCTCGATCACGTCGACGAGGCCAAGGCCGTCGGCTATGAGGCGCTCGAGGAGGAGCTGGGCGACCTGCTCTTTCAGATCGTGTTCCACTGCGTGCTCGCAGCTGAGGAGGGGCAGTTCACGCTTGCCGATGTCGCCCGAGGCATCCACGCCAAGCTCCACTCCCGACATCCGCACGTGTTTGATCCAGCGGTCGAAGCAACTGACGTCGAGCAGCTGACGGCAGAGTGGGAGCGCCGCAAGGTGGTCGAGAAGGGTCGAGCCAGCGTCATGGATGGCATCCCTTCCGCCCTGCCGGCGCTGGCCTACGCGCTGAAGGTGCAGAAGAAGGCCGCCTCACAGGGTGTGCGGTGGCACGACCTGCCTGGAGTGGAGCCGGGGTCGCTTGCAGGGCGCCTCCTCGACCTCGTGGACGAAGCCCGTGAGAGCGACGTTGATCCGGAGCATCTGCTGCGCGTGGCCGCCGGCCAGCTACGAGATGCCTACGTCAAGCAGGAGCCATCCCGTCCCTGAGCGACGGAGTTCACTTGATCGCGTCGTCCCCAGCAGTACCATCCGCCTCACCTGTCACAGGAGCCACACCACCCACATGTCTTCCATCGAGCACGTCCACGGACGAGAGGTCCTCGATTCGCGCGGCAATCCCACGGTCGAGGTGGAGGTCTTCCTCGCGTCTGGAGCCACGGGCCGGGCGATGGTCCCCTCAGGTGCGTCGACCGGGCAGTTCGAGGCCGTCGAACTACGCGACGGGGGTCCCCGTTTCGGGGGCAAGGGGGTGCTCCAGGCCGTCGAGCATGTGAACGGCACGATCGGCGAAGCCCTGGAAGGGTTCGAGGGGCTCGACCAGCGGGCGGTCGACCTGTTGCTGATCGACCTCGACGGCTCCCCCAACAAGGCCAACCTCGGTGCCAACGCGATGCTGGGCGTCAGCCTTGCGGTGGCCCACGCCGCTGCACAGGAGGTAGGACTCCCGCTGTGGCGCTACGTCGGCGGGGCCAACGCGCACGTGCTGCCTGTACCGATGATGAACGTCCTGAACGGCGGAGCCCACGCGAACAACACCGTGGACTTCCAGGAGTTCATGGTGATGCCGGTTGGTGCTGCGAGCTTCTCCGAAGGAATGCGCTGGGGCGTCGAGACCTACCACGCACTGAAGGGCCTCCTCGACGAGCGCGGTCTGTCCACCGCCGTCGGCGACGAAGGCGGTTTCGCCCCCAACCTCGCCAGCAACGAGGAAGCGTGCCGACTCCTCGTGGAGGCCATCGAGAAGGCCGGCTTCACCCCTGGCGAGCAGATCGCGATTGCGCTCGACCCGGCTAGCTCTGAGTTCTTCGCCGACGGTGCCTACGTGCTGGCCGGCGAAGGACGCACCCTCACCCCTAGCGAGATGGTGGATGAGTACGCCCGTCTGTGTGCCGCCTATCCGATCGTGTCGATCGAGGACGGCATGGCCGAGGAGGACTGGGACGGCTGGAGCCTGATCACCCAGCGACTGTCCTCAACGGTGCAGCTCGTTGGCGACGACCTCTTCGTGACGAACGTGGAGCGCCTGGAGCGGGGCATCGCCGCAGGGGTTGCCAACTCGATTCAGATCAAGGTGAACCAGATCGGCACGCTCACCGAGACGCTCGAAACCATGGCGATGGCCGCCCGCTCGGCCTACACCGCCGTGATGTCCCACCGCTCTGGGGAGACGGAGGACGTGACCATCGCCGACCTCGCCGTCGCCACGAACTGCGGTCAGATCAAGACGGGCGCCCCGGCGCGCTCGGACCGGGTCGCGAAGTACAACCAGCTGTTGCGCATCGAGTCTGAGCTCGGCGCTACCGCGGCCTACCGAGGCTCCGACGCGTTGGCCAACGGCGGCGGCCAGGGCTGATGAGCCGTCGCGACGAGGACCACGACGAGCTCCGTCGCAGCGGGTTGCGCCGAGCCGGCCGCGCGCTTGGCGTCCTCGGCGGCGGGGTCGTCCTGCTCGGGGTGTTGGCTGTGGGCGTGTTTCCCACCCAGACCTACCTGGACCAGCGGCGGAACACGACCGAGGCGGAGCAGCGCCTTGCCGTGCTGGGCGACCAGAACGCGGCTTACGAGGCTCGCATCAAGCGCTTGCAGACCGCCGAGGAGATCGAGCGGTTGGCGCGCGAGCAGTACAACCTCGTCCTCCCTGGCGAGGAGGCCTATGCCGTGCTTCCCGCACCGCTGCCGCCACTCGAGCTGCCCCCGGTCTGGCCGTTCGGACCGATGATTCCTGCGGGGGCAGACGATGCCGCTGGCGCCTCCAACGTCCCCACCCCATCGTCGTCGGGGTAGCCGAGGGCGCCGATAGGGTGCGCCGAATCCGGTTCGTCCAAGGGGTGGAGCGCTGCCATGAGTGTCTTCGGTGATCGAGTCGTGCGGGTCGAGGATCCGAAGCTCCTAACCGTCGGGGGAACCTACGTCGCTGATCTTCGGATCCCCGAGCTCGACGGTGCCTGCCATGTCACCTACGTGCGGTCGACGATGGCGCACGCTCGGATCGCGTCCGTCGAGACAGAAGACGCACGGCGGGCGCCTGGGGTGTTGGGTGTCTTCACCGCCGCTGACCTCGACCTGGCGCCGCTTCCGGCTAGCTCACCGATGTTCAACGCGGCGATGACCCGGCCCTTCCTGGCGATCGATGCCGTGCGGTTCGTCGGCGAACCGATCGCCGTCGTGCTCACCGAGCGACCCGAGCAGGGCGCCGACGCGGCGGAGCTGGTGTGGGCCGACTACGACCCGCTCCCCGCAGTCGTCGAGCCAGTTGACGCAGCTACGGACGCCGTCGTGGTGCACGAAGCGGCTGGCACCAACACGGTGGTGAACCTCTCGTTCGGTCGCACCGAAGACCTGTTCGACGCCTGCGAGGTCGTGGTCACCCAGGAGGTCATCAACCAGCGCCTGGCGGCCGTGCCCCTTGAATCTCGTGCGGCGGCGGCGGCATGGATCGGCGGACGCCTCGTGCAATGGGCGAGCACCCAGCACGCGCACGGGGCTCGTGATGCGATCGCACGTGTGTACGGCCTCGACCCCGGTGAGGTGCGCGTGATCACACCTGATGTTGGGGGCGGCTTCGGCGCCAAGATCGGCGCTTATCCCGAGGAGCTCCTGCTCGGCTGGCTGGCGCGTCGCATCGAACGCCCGGTGCGGTGGCAGGAGACCCGCAGCGAGAACATGGTGGGCCTCGGGCACGGACGCGGGCAGCGGCAGACGATCGAGATCGGCGGCCAGCGCGACGGAACGGTGCTCGCCTATCGGCTCACCGTGCTCCAGGACGGCGGGGCGTACGCCGAGGTTGGATCGATCCTCCCGTTCCTCACCCGGATGATGGCGCAGGGCACGTACGACATTCCGAAGGTCGAGTTCAACAGTCGCTCGGTCATCACCAACACCACCCCCACCGTCGCGTACCGGGGGGCGGGACGCCCCGAGGCCACGGCTGCCATCGAACGCGCCATGGACCTGTTCGCGCTGGAGATCGGGATGGACGCCGTGGACGTTCGACGACGCAACCTGATCGGAAAGGATGCCTTCCCGTTCACGAGTGTCACTGGCACGACGTACGACGTCGGTGACTACGAGCGCTCGCTCGACCTCGCCCTCGGTGCCGCCGGGTACGAGAACCTGCGGGCGGAGCAGCGCCGTCGCCGTGACGCTGGCGACCTCCTGCAGCTGGGGATCGGCGTGGCGATCTACGTCGAGGTGACCGCTGGCCCTCAGGCCGGCAAGGAGTTCGCAAAGGTAGACGTCGAAGCCGACGGCTCTGCCACGATCTACACCGGGAGCTCGTCGCACGGACAGGGCCACCACACCGCGTTCGCATCTCTGGCGAGCGAGGAGCTGGGCATCCCGATGGAACAGATCCGCGTGGTCCACGGCGACACGGACCTCGTAGCCAGTGGCGAGGGCACGATGGGGTCGCGCTCACTCCAGCTCGGGGGCTCGGCCGTGCACGAGGCGTCGGTGAGTCTCGTCGAGAGGGCCAAGCAGATGGTGGCTGATGCTCTCGAGGCCAGCCCGGACGACGTCCTCCTCGACAAGGTTGCGGGCCGGTTCCACGTGGCGGGCTCGCCGGCGATCGGAAGGACCTGGGCAGAGGTGGCGGAGGACGGTTCGGCCAGCGGCGACCCGCTCACGGTCATCACCAGCTTTCAGGCGTCACAGCCCACGTTCCCGTTTGGAACCCATGTGTCCGTGGTGGAGGTGGACACGGAGACGGGGCAGGTCACGCTGGTGCGCCACGTTGCGGTGGACGACGCCGGTCGCATCCTCAACCCGCTCCTCGCCGACGGCCAGCGTCATGGCGGTATCGCCCAGGGCGTGGCACAGGCCCTGCTCGAGGAGGTGCGCTACGACGAAGACGGCAATCCCATCACGTCGAACCTGGCCGACTATGCCGCCATCTCCGCCGCCGAGCTGCCGTCGTTCGAGCTTGTCGCCATGGAGACGCCGACGCCCGTGAACCCCCTGGGCGCCAAGGGCATCGGTGAATCCGGCACGATCGGATCGACCCCGGCCGTACAGTCCGCCGTCGTAGACGCGCTCAGTCACCTCGGCGTGCGACACATCGACATGCCATGCACCGCAGAACGGGTCTGGAACGCCATCCAGGCCGCTCCTGCCGCCAGGAAGGGTGCGGCCTGATGGACATCTCGATCACGATCAACGGGACCGAGCACCGCGACGACGTGGAGCCGCGCACCCTTCTCGTCCATCACCTGCGAGACGACGTAGGTCTCACCGGCACCAACGTGGGGTGCGACACCTCGAGCTGCGGGGCGTGCACTGTCCTCCTCGATGGTGAGTCGGTGAAGTCCTGCACCGTGCTCGCGGTCCAGGCCGATGGCCGTTCCGTCACCACGATTGAAGGGTTGGCAGACGGCGAGGTGATGCACCCGGTGCAAGCGGCGTTTCGGGAGCACCACGGCCTCCAGTGCGGCTACTGCACCCCTGGGATGGTGCTGGCAGCGGTTTCGCTCCTGCGAGAGCAGCCGCACCCGTCCGAGGCAGACGTGCGAGCGGGGCTCGAGGGCAACCTCTGTCGCTGCACCGGCTATCACAACATCGTGAAGGCCGTGCTGGCCGCCGCGGATGGGGCTCCGGCATGATCCCGTCGGCGTTCGACTACGTGCGAGCCGACTCGGTCGAGGCCGCGCTCGCGGCCCTCGTCGAGCACGGCGAAGACGCCAAGCTGCTCGCCGGTGGCCACTCGCTCCTGCCGCTGATGAAGCTGCGCCTCGCCGCGCCGGCCGTGCTCGTGGACATCGGCCGGCTGGCCGAGCTGTCGTACGTGCGCGATGCCGGCGACCATGTGGCCATCGGTGGGCTCACGCGACACCACGACCTGGAGACGAGCGCCCTGCTTGGCCTCGAGGCGCCCATCCTGCGCCACGCAGCGGGCCAGGTTGGCGATCCTCAGGTGCGTCACCGCGGCACGATCGGAGGGTCGATCGCCCACGGGGACCCGGCGTCGGACCTCCCGGCGGTATTGCTGGCGCTGCGGGCCACCCTGGTGGCCACCGGCCCTGCGGGGGTTCGCGAGATCGGAGTCGACGACTTCTTCCGGGGCTTCCTCGAGACGGCTCTTGAACCCACCGAGCTCCTCACCGAGATCCGAGTTCCCAAGGCGGCTGGCGCCGGTTGGTCGTTCCAGAAGTTCAACCGCCGCGCGCAGGACTGGGCCATCGTCGGGGTGGCGCTCGTACGCAATGGAACCACCGGTGTCGGGCTCGTGAACATGGCCTCGGTGCCCCTACGGGCGGGCGCAGTGGAAGCCGCGATCGCCGCAGGTGCGTCCGACGCCGATGCCGCGGCGCTGGCCGCCGTGGACGCCGAGCCGTCCGCCGACCTGAACGCGTCGGCCGACTTCCGTCGTCACTTGGCGCGGGTTCTCGTGGGCCGGGCGCTTGCCCAGGCCGCCGGTTGACCTGACGGAGAGGGGACTGCAGCCGTGTGGGTGAGCTCCGTGGACGAGGTGACCGAAGCCTTGGCGGCGGAGGGCTACCTCGCTGACGCAGGGCTGTCGACGTCGGTGTTCCTCGCGGGCCGGATGCAGCGCCCGCTCCTTCTCGAAGGCGAGGCCGGGGTAGGCAAGACCGAGGTCGCCAAGGCGCTGGCCCGCTGGACCGGCGGTGAGCTGATCCGACTCCAGTGCTACGAAGGGCTCGACGCAGCGCAGGCTGTCTACGAGTGGGACCACGCTCGGCAGCTGCTGCACCTGCGGGCGGCCGAGGCCGTTGGGCTGGCCGC
>JANOQG010000042.1:0-16011 GCA_031422255.1 Actinomycetes bacterium
GGACGACGCCTATCGGCGTGACGACGACCCCTCGGACGAGGAGGCGGCCCGGCGGGCCGCCGCGCGGGAGAGCCTCGAGGAGTGCGCGTTGGCGGTCGAGCCGGCCGACCTGGTGCCCTATTCCCATTGGGTCCCGCCCGCCATCACGCCGCGCCGCTACGCCACATGGTTCTTCCTCGCAAGAGCCGGCGCCGGAGACGTAGCCGTCGACGGGGGGGAGATCCACGACCACGCCTGGCTCGCTCCCCGCGAGGTCTTGGCTCGCCGGGACCGCGGCGAGGTGGATCTTGCGCCGCCCACGTGGATGACGCTCAACGACCTCAGCGGCCACGCGGACGTTGCCGCAGCGCTCGACCACGCCGCGCGTCGCGCACCACTCCCCCGCTACGAGACGCGTTGGGCTGAGATCTCCGGCGGCGCCGTGGCGATGTGGGATGGCGACGCCGGCTACGCCTCGAGTCGGCCTGACGAGGCGGGCCCCCGACACCGCCTCTGGATGCTTCCGGATGGCTGGCGCCTCGAGCGGACCTGAAACGCCTCGCGAGGATCACGGCTGCGGCCGAGCGTCAGTGCGTTGCCTCGCGGCCGACGATCAACACATGAGGCGCTGGCTTGCTCACCGGGCGGCCTGACGATCGAGCCAGCGGTCGATGAGGGTACGGGCGATGCTCATGCCCGGCGGGATCATGGGCAGGGCGTCCGGCGCGTACCACTGCGCGTCCACGATCTCGGTCTCGTCGATGATGATGTCGCCGGATGCCCACTGCGCTTCGAAGCCAAGCATCAGCGAGTGTGGAAACGGCCACGGCTGGCTCGACACGTACTGCACGTCCCCGAGCGTGAGGCCCACCTCCTCGTAGACCTCGCGCCGCACCGCCTGCTCCAAGTCCTCGCCTGGCTCCACGAAGCCCGCGATGCAACTGTACATCGGCACCGGAAAGGCGCGTCCGCGTGCCAAGAGTGCTTCGTCACCGCGTTCAATGAGCGTGATCACCGCCGGGGCGAGCCGCGGGAACGCCAGCAAGCCGCACCCAGGACAACGCCGCGCTCGCTCCCCCGGTGCGGGCTCCGTCGCCGCGCCGCAGCGACCACAGAACCGTGTCGTCCGATCCCACTCCACCAGCTGAACGGCGCGCCCGGCCAACGTCCATCGCACGTCATCCACCCGGCCGTAGAGCCCCATCAGCGGCAAGAGGCCCTCGAGGTCGACGTCTGGTATGCCGTCGCCGTCCAGGTCGATGGCCCAGCACGCGGCTCCATCGAGGGTGCCGAGCACCTGGCGGGGCGCGTCCGGCGCGACGTCGTCGGGATGCTCGTCGAGCACGACGACCTGTCCGTCGCGCACCACGACGGTGATCGACCCCGACCAGTCGTCGGGCAGGTCGAGCACCGGCACGAAGCGGGAATCTGTCACGTGAGCATCCCTCCAGGTTCGACGAGGTCGGACGCATCATCGTCGGCCCGGATCACCACCACCACTCCAGCAGCGATGAGGAAGGCCGCCGGCCATGCGCCTGCCGGCGGCGTCTCTCCGAAGGCCACCCGTGCGATGAGCGTGGCGCCGAGGATCTCGAAGAGGATGGCCACTGAAACGGCCGTCGGACTGATCGTTCGTAGGACCAGGTTCATGAGAGTGTGGCCAAGGAGCTGCGCTCCGACAACGAGTCCGCCAATGGCGAGCCAGGTGTCGCGGTCGAATCCCGTCATGACCTGCCCGGTACCCAGGCAAAGGGCAAGCAGGAGCACGGCCGCCGTCGAGTAGCACGCCAGCGCGTAGACCACCGTGGTGACGTGACGTCGCACGTCGGCGCCCACGGTGACGTAGGCAGCGGCGAGCATCCCTCCGACCATGGCCAGGAGGTCCCCGAAGAGCGCTCGGCCAGAGATCGACAGGTCGATACCAGTGAGGACAAGGGTTCCGGCAAGGGCCAGCCCGATCCCGACCCACATCCGGCGACTGATGTGCTCGCCGCGACGACGAGCGATGAGTGCCGCCCACACCGGCTGCGTCGCCACGAGCGCCACCGACGAGGCCACCGACGTGTACGAGAGGCTTGGGATCCACACAGCGAAGTGCGCCGCCAGCAACGCCCCCGCCACGAACGAAAGCCGCCGATCTCGTTCAGACCGGCCTCGCCACGCACCTCGAAGATCCCGGCGCAACAGCACGAGGAGCCCGAGGATGGGCAGAGACAGCAGATTGCGCCACGCGGCGATCGCCAACGTCGGGGCGTCGGCACCGCGGATCAGCGGCGCCGATGTCGACACTGCCACCACTGCCACTCCAAGCAGAACCAGGTCACCGAAAGGCGGGCGCTCCGAAGACACGCCAGTAGGGTGCCACGACGACGACGACTCGGGGGGACCAAGCCATGGTGACTGCCGCGGCCACCGCAGAGCTCCAGCAACGCGCTCGTGTGCTCGCCCGAATCATCGAGCCGGTGGTTGGGCAGGTGTTCTTCTCGCCCGAGTGCCATGCGCGGTATGCCGCCCTCGGCTTCAACCCCAGCTCTGGGACGACGAGCGGCGGGGTGGCGCTCCCCGACGGTCCCGCGTACTTCACCAGCCGCGGTTCGGCGCTCGGGCAGGCTCCGGGGCAGCTCGTGGCGGCCGCGTTCGGCGTGTTCAACCCCGACGCCGTGGTGCCGTCGGTCGCCTATGGGTGGAGCCTCACCGATGCCGCCACAATCGCTGACGAGCGCCTCGCCGGTGCCGTTGAACAGCTCGAGCGCATCCTCGGCCCAACGCCGGACGGGGTGAATCGCGCCGTTGAGCTCCTCGCCTTGGCCACCGCACCGCTCGAGCCGTATGGCCGAGCGCTCTTTGCCGGCACGCTCGCCCAGCCCCTGCCGGGAACGCCGCTTGGCGACCTGTTCCGGCTCGGCGATCGGCTTCGGGAGTTCCGCGGTGACAGCCACATTGCTGCCTGGGTGGCAGCGGGCCTCGACGCCATCGAGATCGGACTCCTGACGGAGCTGTATTGGGGCATCCCCGCTCGCTCCTACGTTCGCACCCGGGCCTGGACCGACGCTCAGCTCGACGCCGCCGAGGCACGGCTGGAGGTGGCTGGCCACCTCGCCGGCGGCACCCTGACCGACGAGGGACGAGCGTTCCGCGAGGCAATCGAGCGCGCTACCGACGCCCAGATGGCCCCAGCCCTCGATGCCCTCGGCGACGACCTCGCCGACCTCGAGGCCATCCTCACCCCCATGGACCAGCAGGTCATGAAGGGCGGCGGCTACCCGCCTAGCCCTCTTGCCATCGCCCCGGAGACCTGAGAGCCCCGGGGACCCGGTCAGTCGAGATCGAAGCCGGGCTCCTGCCAGAATGGCCACGGATCGGGGATGTCCTGAGGGACCCGATCGGTGAACTGCGCAGGGCGCTTCTCAAGGAAGGACACGACGCCCTCCCGAGCATCGTGGGACCGGCCGAGGTGGGCGATGGCCGGCGAGTCAATCCGGTGAGCCTCCATCGGATGGCTGGCACCAAGCATTCTCCACAGCATCTGTCGGGTCATGGCCACCGATACTGCCGACGTGTTCGTGGCGATCTCCTTGGCCAGCGCATAGGCCGCCGGGAGCAGATCGTCGGGCGCATGCACCGACCGGACAAGTCCGCCCTTCAGGGCCTCCGCCGCATCGAAGACGCGGCCCGTCATGGTCCACTCAAGAGCCTGGTTGATGCCCACGACGCGGGGCAGGAACCACGAGGAGCACGCTTCAGGCACGATTCCCCGGCGGGCAAACACGAAGCCGAACCGGGCCGTGTCACTGGCCAGGCGAAGGTCCATCGGAAGCGTCATCGTCGCCCCCACGCCAACGGCCGGCCCATTGATGGCGCCGATCACTGGCTTCGTGCACTGGTAGATCCGCAGGGTGAGGAGGCCACCCTCGTCGCGGTGCGTGCGGATCGAGCCCCCATCCCCGGTAGCCACGCTGCCCGCGTCGATGTCGAACGTCGCCCCTCCTCCCGCCAAGTCGGCTCCGGCGCAGAATCCCCTGCCCCGACCCGTCACGACGACAACCCGCACCTCCGGGTCCTCGTCGACCCGGTCGAACGCGGCGCACAGCTCCCGTTGCATCGACACCGTGAAGGCATTCAGCCGGTCGGGCCGATCCAGCGTGATCGTGAGGATCCTGTCCTCCAGGGAAGTGGCGATCGTGGGGTCGTCCATGCACGGATGCTCCCACGACGGCGTCCGCCGCAGAGGCGGAAGCGAAAATGGGCCATTCGGACCAAGCCGTGGTGCTCAAGCATCCTTACGCTCGGGACGATCCTCCCTGGAACAGATCCCACTCACCGAGGTCGACCAATGACAGTCGCAGCAGTGATCACGCTTCAGACCTGGCTTTCCAGCGTCCTCCCACAACGAGACAAGGAGCGCGGAGCATCGCTCGTGGAGTACGCGCTCCTGGTCGCCTTCATCGCGGTGGTGTGCGCCGTTGCTGTCGGTGAGCTCGGCTCCACGGTGAACTCGAGCTACAGCAGCACCGGTAGCGGCTTCAGCGCCAACTAGTCCTTAGACGTCGAGGAACCGGCTGACGGCCACAGCCGAGCCGATCGCACCGATGACGACGGCGACGGCCACCACCAAGAAGTTGGTGAACAACAGATCGGCGTCGGTCACGACGAAACCCTTGAAGATGGGGAGGACGTCGTCCTGCGAGAGCTCGTCGATGAACGGGCGGATCACGAACGTCATCGATGCGACAGCGACCGCGGCGCCAATGAGCGTCTGGATGATGCCCTCCACGATGAAGGGCACTCGGATGAACCAGTTCGTGGCGCCAACGAGCTTCATCACCTCGATCTCGCGCCGGCGTGCAAACATCGCTACGCGGATGGTGTTGAGGATGAGCATGAGCGCGGCCAGCAACAGGAGTCCGGAGGCCGCCAGGAACCGCACGCCGATGCGATTGAAGGTCTCCTGGATCCGCTTGACCACCTCGAAGGCGAAGATCACGTCGTACACACCGGCCTTCTGCCTGAAGACCTCACCCAGGGCCTGAACCACCTCGGGATCCTGTGTCTTTGGGGCGACGCGGTAGGACGGCGGAAGGATGTCGGCGGTGATCGACTCCAGCAGCTGCCTCGAGTCCTTGAACAGCCGCCGGAACTCAGTGAGGGTCTCGTCTTTGTTGACGAAGTCGGCCCGTTCGACATCCGGGTTCTCGCGAAGCGACTTGCCGATCGAGTCGATCACCTCTTGGGAGGCGTCCGGTCGGAGGTAGACGATGAACTCGATGCCGCCCTTGAAGCGGTCGTTGGCGTTGTTCACGCCCTGGTTCAGCATGAAGGCGGACCCGAACAGGGTGAGCGACACCACAACCGTGAGCACAGACGCCAGCGTGAGGGTGACGTTGCGCGTGAGGTTGGTGGCGGTTTCGCGTGCGACGTAGTCGAGTTTGATGGCCATTGGTCAGTGGGAGGTCACTCGTAGACGCCGCGGCTCTGGTCCCGGATGATCGAGCCTCGATCGAGCTCGATGACCCGTCGGCGCATCGTGTCGACGATGGAACGGTCGTGGGTGGCCATGAGCACGGTGGTGCCCGTGCGGTTGATCCGATCGAGCAGCCGCATGATGCCCACCGAGGTAGCCGGATCGAGGTTTCCGGTGGGTTCGTCGGCGAGGAGGATCAGCGGGCGGTTCACGAAGGCACGCGCGATCGACACCCGCTGCTGTTCGCCGCCCGAGAGCTCGTTGGGGAAGTTCTTCATCTTCTTGGCTAGGCCCACCAGCTCGAGGATGGCGGGAACCTGGGTCTTCACGACGTGACGCGGCCTGCCGATCACCTCGAGTGCAAAGGCCACGTTCTCGTACACCGTCTTGTTCGTCAGGAGCTTGAAGTCCTGGAACACGGAGCCGATGTTGCGCCGAAGGTAGGGAACCTTCCACGACGACAGCGTGGCGATGTCCTTTCCGGCGACGTAGATGCGCCCCTTCTCGGGCGACTCCTCCTTGTTGACAAGGCGAAGGAAGGTGGACTTGCCGGAACCGGAGGCACCAACGAGAAAGACGAACTCCCCCCGCTCGACCTCGACAGAGGCTTCGCTGAGGGCGACGACATCACCCTTGTAGATCTTGGAGACGCTTTCGAGCTTGATCATGAGGCGAGATCGAGGGTAACAGCGTGCCCACGGCGCGCCGCGACACCCCTGGTCATGTGGTGGCGCGCCGCCACTGGAGGTAGGCCTCCATGAATGGGTCGAGATCACCGTCAAGCACGCCCTGCACGTTGCCCGCCTCGTGCTCCGTGCGGAGGTCCTTCACCATTTGGTATGGCTGGAGCACATAGCTGCGGATCTGGCTGCCGAAGCCCACCCTCTGCTGCTCGCCCCGGATGCCGTTCAGCTCATCCTCCCGAGCCTGCCGCTCGAGATCGGCCAGCCGGACCTTGAGCATCGTCATGGCCTTGGCCCGGTTCTGCAACTGCGATCGCTCGATCTGACACGACACGATGATGCCGGTGGGGACGTGGGTGAGTCGCACAGCGGAGGACGTCTTGTTGATGTGCTGCCCGCCGGCGCCGGACGCTCGGAACACGTCCATCTTGATGTCGGACTCGTCGATCTCGACGTGCACCTCATCCTCGTGGAGCACTGGTACGACATCGAGCGCAGCGAACGCCGTCTGGCGCTTCCCCTGCGCATTGAAGGGACTCATCCGTACGAGCCGATGGACCCCCCGCTCCGCTTGCAGGTAGCCGTACGCGTAGCGGCCCTTCACCAGGAACTCGACAGAGGACACACCGGCCTCAGAGCCGGGAGTCGAGCCCTCTTCCTCCACCTCGAAGCCGCGTCGCTCAGCCCACCGCACATACATCCGGTAGAGCATCTCGGCCCAGTCCTGGGCGTCGGCCCCACCCTCCCCCGCCTGCACCGTGCAGAGCGCGTCGCGCTCATCGTGAGCGCCGGAGAACATCGAGCGGAGCTCGAGGGCTCCCAGCTCCCGATCGAGGTCCGCCAAGGTGGCCTCGATCTCCACTTCTTGGGTGGCGTCATCCACCTCACGCGCCAGCTCATGCAGCGTTTCGGCGTCCTCCAGCGTCGCGATCAGGCGCTGATGGAGCTCCAGATCACCGAGCACGACACTGAGCTCAGCGGTGACACGCTTCGCCTGATCCGGATCGTCCCAGAGGTCAGGCTGCGACGCTTCGGTCTCCAACAACGGCTGTCGGGCCCGAAGCTCATCGACCTTCAGGTAGCTGGCGGCATCGGCGATGCGCTTGCGCGTCTCAACGAGCGCGTCGGAGAAGTCACGCATCGGGTCAGTTCATGCCCTGCCGTGGCAGAGCTTGAACTTCTTGCCGCTCCCACATGGGCACGGGGCATTGCGGGGTGTCTTGTCCCACTCCGATTTCACGATCGGCACCATCGTCGCTGGCTCATCGGCCACCGCCGCGGCCGGGCCTCCCTCGGCTGCGACGCTGCGGGCAGCGGCCGCCATCCCACCGCCGGAACCGCCGTCGTCCGGTGCCGAATACTGCAGGTTCTGCACCCGTGCCTCGTCGCCGCCGATGGAGGGGAGTGCCGCGGCGGCGGTCTCGTCGGCGTCTGCATCCGCGGAAGTGAAGTCGGCGCCGATGGCCGGAGCCGTCGGCTGCTGGTCGACCGTCACCTGCACGTGCATGACGTAGCGCACGAGATCCTGTGCGACGCCCTTCATCATCTGGCCGAACATGTCGAAGCCCTCGCGCTGCCACTCCGTAAGGGGATCGCGCTGACCCATGGCTCGGAGGTTGATGCCCTCCTGCAGGTAGTCCATCTCGAAGAGGTGCTCTCGCCACTTCGTATCGATGATCTTGAGCATCACCTGGCGCTCGACCTGGCGCATGATCTCGGCACCGAGCTCCTGCTCGCGTTGTTCGTAGTGGCCCATCGCATCGTCGACGAGGAGCGCATAGAGCTCGTCGGTGGTGCCGAGCGCAGCGAGCGCGTCCTTCGTGAGCTGGGACGGCCAATAGGTGAGTGCGTCGGCGTGCAGGCCGTCGATGTCCCACTCTTCGTTGTAGTCGGACACGCAGTACGTGCCGACGAGTGCCTCGATGGCCTCCGGCAGATGCTCCGAGGTGATCTTCTCGCGGAGGTCGGCTTCGTCCAGGACCTGATCTCGCAGCGCGTAGATGACCTTGCGCTGCTGGTTCATGACCTCGTCGTACTTGAGCACGTTCTTGCGGATCTCGCCGTTCTTCTGCTCGACGGTGGTCTGGGCCCGCTCGATCGCCTTCGACACCATCTTCGCCTCGAGCGGGACATCGTCTGGGAGGGCCCGGCCCATCACCCAGTTGATTGCCCCCGTGGCAAACAGCCGCATGAGGTCGTCCTCGAGCGAGAGATAGAAGCGACTCTCACCAGGATCGCCCTGGCGGCCAGCCCGGCCCCGGAGCTGGTTGTCGATGCGGCGCGATTCGTGGCGCTCAGTGCCGAGAACGTAGAGCCCGCCGAGCTCCCGCACCCGTTCGCCCTCCACCTTCGTCTCGCCCTCGTGCTTGGCCTCCAGCTCCTTCAGCCGGATGTGGCCCTCAGCTGTGAGCGGGTCGACCTCCTCGATCCGGAGGTCTCTGGTGGCCATGATCTCGGGGTTGCCCCCGAGCAGGATGTCGACGCCTCGACCCGCCATGTTGGTGGCAACCGTGACCGCCTGGAGCCGCCCCGCTTGAGCGACGATCTCGGCCTCTCGAGTGTGCTGCTTGGCGTTGAGCACCTCATGAGTGATGCCACGCTGGTCGAGCATCCGCGAGAGCTTTTCCGACTTCTCCACGGAGATGGTGCCGACGAGCACCGGCTGGCCCGCTTCGTACCGTTCGGCGATGTCCTCCACGACGGCTCCGAACTTGCCCTCTTCGGTCTTGTAGATGAGGTCACCTTCATCGGCGCGTGCAGCGGGCCGGTTGGTGGGGACGGGCACGACCTGGAGGTTGTAGGTGTTGGCGAACTCTGCTGCCTCGGTGGCGGCGGTGCCTGTCATCCCGGACAACTTCTCGTACATGCGGAAGTAGTTCTGAAGGGTGATCGTGGCGAGGGTCTGGTTCTCCTCCTTGATCTTGACGCCCTCCTTCGCCTCGACGGCTTGGTGCAAGCCCTCAGACCAGCGGCGGCCGTCGAGAATGCGCCCGGTGAACTCGTCGACGATCTTCACCTCGCCGGCCTGGATGATGTAGTCCTTGTCTCGCTTGAACAGCTCCTTGGCGCGCAAGGCGGCCTGGAGCTGGTGGACGAGGTTCTGGGCCACACCGTCGTAGAGGTTGTCGATTCCGAGCGACTCCTCCACCTTTTCGATACCCGCCTCGGTTGGCGACACGGTGCGCTTCTGCTCGTCAACGTCGTAGTCCTCGTCGGGGCGCAGGCTGCGGACGATCGTCGCGAACTTGTAGTACAGCTGGGCGGCGTCGGCGACGCGACCCGAGATGATGAGCGGGGTGCGGGCTTCGTCAATGAGGATGGAGTCGACCTCATCCACGATGGCGTAGCTGTGGCCCCGCTGCGCCTGCCGCGACCGCGACATCGCCATGTTGTCGCGGAGATAGTCGAAGCCGAACTCGTTGTTCGTGCCGTACGTGATGTCGGCCGCGTACTGCTCACGCTTGTGCTGTGAATCGTTCTCGCCCGGCACGATGAGGCCGACCTCGAGGCCCAGCCACCGGTGCAGCCGGCCCATCCACTCCGAGTCGCGTCGGGCTAGGTACTCGTTGACCGTGATGAGGTGCGTTCCCTTGCCGCCGAGGCCGTTGAGGTAGGCGGGGAGGGTGGAGACGAGGGTCTTCCCCTCGCCGGTCTTCATCTCCGCGATCCACCCGAAGTGAAGTGCGGCACCGCCGATGAGCTGCACGTCATAGTGCCGCTGGCCCAACACTCGCCGGCTCGCCTCCCGCACGACGGCGAAGGACTCGATCAGGATGTCGTCGAGGTCCTCGCCCTGGTCGAGCCGGGAGCGGAATTCAGCGGTCTTGCCTTTCAGGGCCGAGTCATCCAGAGCCTCCATCTCGGACTCGTAGGCCCCGATGTCGGGGACCAACGCCTGGAGGGCCTTCAGCTTCTTGCCCTCGCCGGAGCGGAGGATCTTGTCGAAGATGGTCATGCGAGGCATGAGTGTATGGGGCACGAGCCCCTTACCGGATGTCGAGCAGCTTCTCCCGGACCGCGTAGACCACAGCCTCCATCCGAGAGTGCAGATGCAGCTTCTCCAGGATGTTCCGAACGTGGTTCTTTACGGTGTTCTCGGCGATGAAGAGCACCGCAGCGATCTCCCGGTTGCTCATCCCCTGGGCCACGAGCCTGAGCACCTCGAGCTCTCGCTCGGTGAGGCGGGGCGCCGGAACCGACGTGCCCTCGTCGACCCGCTTGGCCAGGCCCGCGAACTCGGTGAGGAGCTTTGCGGCCATGGTGGGTGAGATGAGGCTCTGACCGCGCACCGATGCAGTGATCGCTCCGGCAATCTCCTCGATGGAGACCTCCTTGAGCAGGTAGCCAGCGGCCCCGGCCTTGACGGCGGCGAAGAGGTCGTCCTCGTCGTCGCTGACCGTGAGCATGAGCACCTTCGTGGCGGGCAGCGCCTCGGTGATGGCCTTCGTGGCCTCGATGCCATTGATCCCGGGCATCCGAATGTCCATCAGGACGACGTCCGGTAGGAGCTCCTCGGCTTTGCGAATGGCCTCTTCGCCGTCCTCCGCCTCGCCGATGACCTCGATCCCGTCCTCCGTCTCCAGCACCATGGACAGCCCGCGTCGGAACAGCGCGTGATCATCACAGATCAAGACGCGAATGGTGCCCGCAACGCCCGAGACCGAGCGGGCCGGACCTTGGTCATCGGCCATGAAACTCCCTTGCACAGCCTGCGCGACAGCAGGGACCGACCAGCCCGCTCAACCTAACCCGAAGCGCCAAACGGTCTGGAAGCCTCAAGCGGACGGAGCGACCTCGTCGTCCCCGGGAATCGGCTCTGCGATTGGTAGGCCGCGGCCATGACTGCGCTGCACCTGCTTCGTCTTCAGCTTGTGCAACTGGTGCTCCAGCTTGTCGACCGCGAGGTCGACCGCCGCAAAGGCGTCCGTGGCTGCCACCCGACACCGCACGTGGTGCCCACCGCCATCCATCGTCACCTCGCACACCTCCCTGGCGACGATGCGGGGATTGCGTTCCTCGGAGAAATGCGCCTCGGCTCGGTCCATCCCTCCCAGAAAACGACTGAGGCGGCCGATCTTTTGCTCGGCCGCCGCCCGCAGCGCGGGTGAGATGTCCATGTGATGGGCGCTCACGGTGATCTCCAAAGGGCCTGCCTCCCGGTGTCGCGTGTGCACCTTCACCGTAGTCCGCCGGAGATCACCCTGCGCGCGCCACCACCAGCCCGTGCACCTCTGCGGTGCCCGCCGCTCGGAGCGCCCGGGCTGCCGACGTGAGGGTGGCTCCGGTGGTGACGACGTCGTCCACCAAGAGCACAACGTCGGGCGCGTCGCCCCTGATGACGAAGGCAGGGTTCGTGCGGCGATCGCCGCGGCTACGCCCCGCCTGAGGAGGGCCAGGAAGTCGGCGCAGGAGCGACACGCATCGCAGGCCTCTCCGGCGAGCAACGGCACGTGCAAGGAGCTCGGCCTGATCGAACCCCCGCTGCCTCCGGCGCGGGGCACCAGTGGGCGCCCAGGTGACCACGAAGGCCGGTGCAGCTGGAACGAGGCCGGTGAGCGCGTCTGCGATCGCCACCACAAGTGAGCGATGACCCCGGTTCTTCAGCGACGTGATGAGCGCTCGGGCATCGTCGTCGTAGGCCACCAAGGCACGACAGGTGTCCAGAGCGAGCGGAACGGCGAGCGATGGCGGCGGGCGCCTGGGTGCGCACCGGAGGCGTGGGGGTGTGACATCCGGCCGGGCCGGCGGTCAACCGAATCCGTCCCATCGACGTCTGTCAGGGGTGATGATGGTGTCTGTGGAAGACGTTCCCGTGGTGCACGACCTCGAGCGTGCCTATCGCGAGCACTACCGCTCGCTCGTACGGCTCGCGTCGCTCCTCATCGACGACATCGGAACGTGCGAGGAGCTCGTCCAGGAGGCGTTCGTGCAGGTCTGGCAACGAGGGGGATCCCTTCGCGACCCGGACCGCCTCCCTGCGTACTTGCGCAGCGCTGTGCTGAACGGTGCCCGATCGGCCTTGCGTCGCAAGGGGGTAGCGGGCCGGCACCTCCAGGTGGCTCCCGATCCGGCGCCCGCCGCTGAGACCTCGGCGCTCGCGGGAGAGTCCGAGAAGCACGTGCTCCAGGCCCTCCGAACGTTGCCCGACCGGCAACGTGAGGTGCTGGCGCTGCGGTACTACCTCGACCTGTCGGAAGCCGAGATCGCCCGCACGCTGGGCATCTCGAAGGGCTCTGTCAAGACGCACGCCCATCGTGGCCTCGCCACCCTGGCCCCCCGCCTGGAGAACCTGCGATGACCCCCGAGGATCGTCTGCGCAGCGCGCTGCGGCACCGTGCCGATCGCGTCGAACCGTCGACGGACGGCCTTACCCGCATCGAGGAGAGGCTCATGGATGCCCATCGGAACACCAACCGCAACCGAGTCCTGCTGGGGGTGGGCACCGCCGCAGCCGTGATCGCCGTCGTGCTTGGGGCCGCGGTGCTCGCCGACGACGAGAAGGGGGTGGACACCGCTGGGTCCACTTCCACCACCACCTCCGCTGTCGTCCCGACGACCGCCGACGGCACCGAGTCCACGACCACCACAGTGTTCGTGCCAACCCTCGACCCGGCCGTACCCGTGTGGCCGCTGGCGCACACCGCGCGACGCTTCACTGATCCGGTGAGCGCCGCGCGCAGCTTCGCGACCGAGTTCGTGGGGATGACCGGCCCGGTGGTTGGTGGCTTCCAGGCGGGCGACGCACGCTCGGGCGAGGTGGCCGTACAGCCTCAGGCCGGTGGACCGGTGACTACGGTGCTGGTGCGCATGCTCGAAGACGACACCTGGTTCGTGATCGGCGCGGCGACCGACGCCATCAGCGTCGACAACCCTGCGAGTGGCGCGGGCATCGGCTGCCCGGCACGGCTCACGGGTGAAGCGCTCGCATTCGAGGGTGTCGTGCAAGTGTCCATGCGCGCCGACTGGGCCGACGAGCCGATCGGCACGGGGTTCGTGCAGGGTGGCGGCGGACCCGCTGCCCCCTTCGACGGGTCCGTCGACTGCGACCTCGGGTCGCTCGATGATGGTGTGCACTACGGCACGATCATCTTCAGCACCGAAGGCGGCGAGGACTACCGCATCTGGCAGTTCACCGTGGTCCGAGTCGCCCTCAACAAGTAGTCCGTCCCTCCCGTCGAGCCGCCGGCCGGCGCACCGCCAACCAAGGAGAACCCCATGGATGCTCAGCCAGACAAGCCGCGCAACCGAGTCCTGATCGGAGTCAGCGCCCTCGCCGCGCTGCTGGCCGTTGTGCTCGCCGTCGTGGTCCTCAGCGACGACGACGACATCGTGGGGACCGAAGCCACCACCACATCAGCAGACACCACCACGACCGTGGAGACAACCACCACGGACGGCACCACCACCACCGCGTTCGGTTCCGTCGTCGATCCCGCGGCACCGCTGTTCCCGGACCCGAACACGTCGCGGCGGTTCGACGACCCCGTCGCCGTCGCCACCGCCTGGGTGACTGACGTAGTTGGGTTCAGCGATCCGGTTGTCGGCCCGTTCCAGTCGGGCGACAATCGCTCAGGCGAGGTCGAGGTCCGCTCCTTCGCCGCAGGTGCCCCCACCGTGGTTCTGGTGCGTCAGCTCGAGGACGACACCTGGTTCGTGATCGGCGCCGCCACCGATTCCATCCGCATCGCTGAACCGGCCGCCGGCGCGACGATCAGCTCGCCGCAACCCCTCACGGGAGCGGCCTACGCCTTCGAAGGGACGGTGAACGTCCGGCTGTACGCGGACGGCGTGGCCGAACCGATCGCGGAGACCTTCGTGACGGGCCGCGGCGACGGCGTGCTCGGGAACTTCTCGGGCTCCATCGAGTTCGTCGCTCCTCCCGGCGCAGAGTTCGGCGTGCTGCTCCTGTCGGAGGCCAGCGCGAAGGATGGAGGCGCCAATTCCGCCGCCGCGATTCGGGTTGCCTTCTGAACCGCACAAACCCCCGAGGGACGCAGCATCCCGCGCCGTAGGGTGCCGGGATGCTGCCCCTCCCCGGTGCTGAGGAGCTTGGTCGGCGAGTCCCGAGGCTGCTCGGCGGACTCGTCCTTTTCGGGCTCGGCATTGCCCTCATGGTGCGGGCCGACCTCGGCCTTGCTCCCTGGGACGTCCTCCACCAAGGGCTGGCCGAACGCACAGGCAACCCGATTGGGCGCACGACCATTCTCGTGGGAGCCGCAGTGCTCCTCCTCTGGGTCCCGTTGCGGGAACGCCCCGGCCTCGGCACCATCGCAAACGTCCTCGTGATCGGCGTGGCGGCGGACGCCGCGCTCGCGGTCATCGATCCACCCTCTGCACTGGCTGCTCGGATCGCGCTGCTCGTGATCGGCATCTACCTGTTCGGGCCAGGCTCGGGCTTCTACATCGGGGCGGGTCTCGGTCCGGGCCCCCGAGATGGCCTCATGACCGGCCTGGCGAAGCGCGGCATCTCAGTCCGCGCGGCGCGCACTGCCGTCGAGGTGGTCGCGCTCGCCGTCGGCTTCGCGCTCGGAGGCACCGTTGGGATCGGGACGGTCCTCTTCGCCGCCACGGTGGGCCCGAACGTCCACTGGCACCTCGAGCGGATGACCCTCCCTGAACCCCACAAGAAGCGCGCCGACGAGGCACCCCGCTAGAGGCCAGACGCGGCACCGCCGGATCAGTCAGACGATGACCGACCCGGCGACGCAGGTAGTGCGTCGAGGAGACGCTAGTAGCGGTAGTTGTCGTGCTTGTACGGACCTGCGACCGGGATGCCGAGGTAGTCGGCCTGCTCCTGGCTGAGGGTGCTGAGCTTGACGCCCAGCGCGTCGAGGTGGAGCCGGGCGACCCGCTCGTCGAGGAGCTTCGGGAGGACGTACACGCCGAGGGGGTAGTCGGCCGTCCTGGTGAAGAGCTCGATCTGAGCGAGCACCTGGTTGGTGAAGCTCATCGACATCACGAAGCTCGGGTGGCCGGTGGCGTTGCCGAGGTTCAGCAGGCGGCCCTCGGAGAGCATGATGATCGAGTGCCCGTCGGGGAACACGAACTCGTGCACCTGGGGCTTGATCTCCACCTTGCGCACGTCGCTCTGACGGGCAAGCCCGGCGATGTCGATCTCGTTGTCGAAGTGACCGATGTTGCCGACGATGGCGTTGTGCTTCATCCTCGCCATGTGCTCTGCGGTGATGATGCCCTTGTTGCCGGTGGTGGTGATGAAGATGTCGGCGGTACCGAGCACGGCCTCGAGGGTGCTGACCTCGAAGCCCTCCATCACAGCCTGCAAGGCGCAGATCGGGTCGATCTCGGTGACGATGACGCGAGCACCCTGGCCTCGGAGTGACTGAGCGCTCCCCTTGCCGACCTCGCCATAGCCACAGATGACCGCCACCTTGCCGCCGAGCATGACGTCGACTGCACGATTGATGCCGTCGACGAGGCTGTGTCGGCAGCCGTAGAGGTTGTCGAACTTCGACTTCGTGACCGAGTCGTTGACGTTGATCGCCGGGAACAGGAGCGTGCCCGCGTTCATCATCTCGTAGAGGCGATGGACGCCCGTGGTCGTTTCTTCCGTGACGCCCTTGATGTCCTTGGCCATCTTCGTGAAGCGGCCGGGGTTTGTCTTGAGCTGCGTGCGCAGCAGCTCGAGAATCACGCCCCACTCTTCGGGATCCGAGTCCGCATCGAACGCCGGAACTTTGCCGGCCTTTTCGAACTCGACGCCCTTGTGCACCAGCATGGTCACGTCGCCGCCGTCGTCGAGCAGCATGTTCGGGCCGGAGCCATCGGGCCACATCAGCGCCTGGTCGGTGCACCACCAGTATTCGTCGAGTGTTTCGCCCTTCCACGCGAAGACCGGAATACCGCGTGGGTTCTCGGCGGTGCCGTCCT
>JANOQG010000043.1:0-1976 GCA_031422255.1 Actinomycetes bacterium
GGGTTCAGCATGATCGGCGTGCCCTTCGCCGACGCGGAGATCGCCTTTGGCGCGCTCCAAGGTGTCGTCGAGGTGCACCACGACCGCTCGATCGACCACGAGGGGTTGGCCAGCCTCACCGCTGCCCCTCGCAACCAATCCAAGTGGGACGGCGTTCTCGCGTACTGCGCCATCCATGGCCTCGACAGCACCAAGGTGCTCGCGGTGGCCGACGGGCCTAACGACATCGAGCTGCTCACGAACGCAGCGATCCGAGCCGTGCCCAAGGTCGCGCACCCCAGCGCCCTCGAACTGGCTACCACCGTCATCCCCAGCGCCCAAGACGGCGGCTGGGCTGACATCATCGGCCTCTTGGACGAGCGCGCCACCGACTAGGCGAGGAGGCGCTGACGTAGCCTCCTGCCGGTGGAGGAGCTTCCGGTCATCGACGTGGCTCCGCTGGTCACGTGGGTGGGCGACGTGGGCGCGGTGGCGGTGGCCATCGATCGGGCGTGTCGCCAGCATGGGTTCTTCTACGTCTCGGGGCACGGCGTAGCCGAGGACGTGCAGGCCCGGCTCGAACACGAGGCCCACGCCTTCTTCGCTCTCCCGGAGGCAGACAAGGCGGCGATCTCGATGGCGGGTGGTGGCCGGGCCTGGCGGGGCTGGTTCCCGTTCGAGGGCGAGCTCACCTCCGGCACTCCCGACCGCAAGGAGGGGATCTACTTCGGTGGCGAGCTCGCCGCCGACGATCCTCGGGTGCTCGCGGGCACGCCCCTTCACGGCGCCAATCGGTTCCCAACCCAGGTTCCGAACCTACGACCCGCCGTGCTCGACTATCTCGACGCCATGACCGCTCTCGGCCACACGCTGATGAGGGGCGTGGCGCGGGGCCTGGGCCTGGAGGACACCTGGTTCGACGACCACCTGACCGCCGAGCCGCTCACCCTGTTTCGCATCTTCCGCTACCCGCCAGAGGCGGGTCGGCCCGATGCCAACTGGGGGGTGGCCGAGCACACGGACTACGGGCTCCTCACGATCCTGCGTCAGGACGCCAGCGGCGGCCTCCAGGTGCACGCTCCCACGGGCTGGATCGACGCGCCTCCTCTTCCCGGCACGTTCGTGTGCAACCTCGGCGACATGCTCGAGCGCATGACCGGCGGCCGCTATCGCTCCACGCCCCATCGCGTGCGCAACACCGAGAGCGTCGACCGCTTGTCGTTCCCGTTCTTCTTCGACCCGGCCTGGGATGCCGAGGTGCTCCCGGTTCCCCTGGGCGACGAGACGCCGTCCGAGGCCCGCTCCCGCTGGGACGGCGAGGACGTGCACGCCTTCGCCGGCACCTACGGCGAGTACCTCTGGACCAAGGTCGGCCGGGTGTTCCCCGACCTGCAGGCGGACACCTCCGGCTAGCTGACGCCGCCCAAGGCCCGTTCGGCATGGCGTTGGTACGCCCACCCGGGCCCCCGGAGAACGAACGACAGCCGTTCGCTCCAGCTCGCGCTCTGGCTGACGTCGCGCACGATGTCGCGGTACTCGTGGGTGGAGATGGTGACGGGGTTGTACGTCTCGATGTTCTTCGTGAGCCCGTAGACCACGGGTTCCTCCTCGCGCTGAAACGTGCCGAAGATCCGGTCCCAGACGATGAGGATGCTGCCGTGGTTGCGGTCGAGGTACTTCGAGTTGCTGCCGTGGTGCACCCGGTGGTGAGACGGCGTGTTCAGCACCTCCTCGCCGGGACCGATGGAACGAATCGTGTCGGTATGGATCCAGTACTGGTAGATCAGGTTGATGCCTCGAGCGTGGCTGATCAGCCCCGGTCGCACGCCCAACCGAGCGAGGAGGCCATAGGGCACATACGCACCGAGCACGTCGGCAACCGGCTGCCGCAGGGCGGTCGAGAGGTTGTAGCGCTCGCTCGAGTGGTGCGGCACGTGGATGGCCCACATCCCTCGCACCTCGTGCATCATCCGGTGGTTCCAGTAGTAGATGAAATC
>JANOQG010000044.1:0-4615 GCA_031422255.1 Actinomycetes bacterium
GTGGGAACGCTCCGCGTGCCCCCTTCGGCCGCGAAGGTGCGGCTTGCCGTGCCTGAGCTGCAGGCAGTCAGCGCGGCCGCAGGCCGCACGAACAGCTCGGTCGAGACGCAGTTCAGCCGAGATCGAAGCCCTACAGACCCCAGCGGGATTGGCCGAACCGGTAACCGACGGATCGAACTGTCTGAATCAGGTTGGCGTGCTCCTCGCCGAGCTTGGCGCGCAGGCGTCGGACGTGGACGTCGACCGTGCGCGCTCCGCCGTAGTACTCGTAGCCCCACACGCGCGACAGGAGCGTCTCCCGAGTGAAGACCTTGCCGGGGTGTGACGCGAGGAACTTGAGGAGCTCATACTCCATGTAGGTGAGGTCCAGTGGCTTCCCGGCGATGGCCGCCTGGTAGGTCTCGAGGTTGAGGCGCAGGTCGCCGTACTCGATGAGCTCGGGGCGGGTGCCTCGGCCGGTGCGCCAGAACAGGTGCTTCATGCGGGCCTCGAACTCCCGCGGCTGGAATGGGTAGAGGCAGAAGTCGTCGAAGAGGTCGTCGCGGAGCTCGAGGTCGGCGACCTGCGCGCCAGAGATGAGGAGCAACAGCGGCTCAAGCGGAAGGTCGCGCTTGCGCAGAGCGCGGCAGACAGCGAAGGCGCCATCCAGATCGTGGGCGGCCACCACGATGGCGCCAGACCAGCCGTCCTCCGGCTCGGCCGCGACGAGGCCGGCTTCGTCCGCGACGGCCTTCCACGGGTAGCCGGCCAGGTCGAGCGACTGGGCCAGCTCCGGCGGTACCGGATCAGGGAAGACGAGGAGTGGTTCCACCAGAGTGAGGGATCAGAGCCGATGCAGGTATCGGTCGAGCTCGAACTGCGACACCTGCGTCTTGTACTCCTGCCACTCAGCCCGCTTGTTCCGAATGAACCACTCGAAGACGTGCTCGCCCAAGGCCTCGGCGACGAGCTCGGAGCGCTCCATCTCGTCAAGCGCCTCCGCCAGCGAACCGGGCAGGATCGAGATGCCCTCGGCGAGTCGCTCCTCATCGGTCATCTGGTAGAGGTTGGCGAGCGTCTCAGGCGGCAGGTCATAGCCCTCCTCGACGCCGCGCAGCCCCGCGGCGAGCACGACCGAGAACGCGAGATAGGGGTTGCAGGAGGGATCGGGGGCGCGGAACTCGATGCGTGCAGAGTCGGCCTTGCCAGCCCTGATCGGTGGCACGTTCACCACCACCGAGCGGTTGTTGCGCGCCCAGCTCACATACACCGGAGCCTCGAAGCCGACGACCAGACGCTTGTAGGAGTTCACCCACTGGTTGGTGACGGCGGCGATCTCGCGAGCGTGGGTGAGCACTCCGGCGATGAAGCCACGAGCAACCTTCGACAGGTTGCGCTCGTCGCCCGCGTCGTAGAAGGCGTTGGTGTCGCCCTCGAACAGCGAGAAGTGCGTGTGCATGCCGGAGCCCTGCACCGCCGCAAGTGGCTTCGGCATGAAGGTTGCGTGCACGCCGGCTTCGAACGCCACCTCCCGCACCACCAACCGAAACGTCATCACGTTGTCGGCCATCGTGAGGGCATCGGTGTAGCGAAGGTCGATCTCGTGCTGGCTCGGGGCGTCTTCGTGGTGGCTGTACTCCACCGGGATCCCCATGGCCTCGAGCGTGTGAATCGTGCGTTGTCGGAGGTCAGAGGCGACGTCGGCCGTGGTGAGGTCGAAGTACGAAGCCTGGTCGAGCGGCTTCGGCGCCACTGCGGGGTCGGCGCTCTCGAAGTAGAAGAACTCCATCTCCGGCGCGGCGTAGAAGCTGAACCCGCGCTCGCGCGCCTTGTCGAGGTTGCGTCGCAACACCTGACGCGGATCGCCTTCGAAGGGGTTGCCGTCGATGTTCGTGATGTCGCAGAACATGCGCGCCGATGTGCCGTAGGAGTCGGCCCACGGGAGCAGCTCGAAGCTGTTTGGGTCGGGGCGGGCGAGCACGTCGCTCTCCTGAACCCGGCTGAAGCCGTCGATGGCCGATCCGTCGAAGCGCATGCCCTCGTCAAAGGCCCCCTCGAGCTCGGCCGGGGAGATTGCGAAGGACTTGAGCTGGCCCAGTACGTCAGTGAACCAGAGCCGGATCAACCGGACCCCTCGCTCTTCCACCGTCCGCAGGACGTAATCACGCTGGCGTTCCATGGTGCCGCCATGATGGCAGGCACCCGCCGTCGGGGACACCGGCTTGCGAAGCGGTTCACATAGCGTTCACACTCGCGAAAAGGCCGGGAAACTGGCCCCTGCAAGCGTCACCCCAGCGTCCCCGAATCATCGGGCCGCCGACACTCATCCCATCACCCTCACTCGTGGAGGAAAGGACCCCAGATGGCGTACAAGGCTGAGTACATCTGGGTCGACGGCACTGCGCCGACGGCCAAGCTGCGCTCGAAGACGAGGATCATGGAGGACGGGAAGACGGACCTCCCGATCTGGGGCTTCGACGGTTCGTCGACGAACCAGGCTCCCGGCGACAAGTCGGATTGCGTGCTCCAGCCGGTGTACCAGTGCCCCGACCCAATTCGCGGCGGCAACAACCTCCTCGTCATGTGCGAGGTGCTCTACATCGACATGAAGCCACACAAGACGAACACCCGTCGCCGGTGCGCTGAGGTCGCAGAGAAGTTCGCCGACCAGGAGATGTGGTTCGGCATCGAGCAGGAGTACACGTTCTTCAAGGACGGTCGCCCCTACGGCTTCCCGTTCGGCGGCTTCCCGGCCCCGCAGGGTGGCTACTACTGCGGTGTTGGCGACGACGAGGTGTACGGCCGCGATGTCGTCGAAGCACATCTCGACGCCTGTCTCGCGGCGGGCCTGCACATCTCGGGTATCAACGCCGAGGTGATGCCCGGACAGTGGGAGTTCCAGGTCGGGCCGGTCGCTGCCCCGCAGGTGGCCGACGAGCTCTGGATCGCTCGGTGGCTCCTCTACCGCATCGGCGAAGACTTCGGGGTATCCGCCACGCTCGACCCGAAGCCCGTCAAGGGCGACTGGAACGGGGCCGGTGCCCACACCAACTTCTCGACGAACGCCATGCGGGAAGGTTGGGACCCGATCATCGCCGCCGCTGAGTCGCTCGCACCGCGAGTCCAGGAGCACGTGGCTCTCTACGGCCACGGCATCGAAGACCGCCTCACGGGCCAGCACGAGACCGCTCCCTACGACGTGTACAGCTACGGCGTGTCCGATCGCGGTGCATCCGTGCGCATCCCGTGGCAGGTCGAGGTGGACCAGAAGGGCTACATCGAGGATCGGCGCCCCAACGCCAACTGCGATCCGTACGACGTGACCTACATCATCATCGACACGGTCTGCACCGCCCTGGCGAAGTAGATCCGACTGAGGTGAGCGAAGCGGGCGCCCAGGTGGGCGCCCTCTTCGCGCCCCGGAACTACCGTGCTCCGCATGGAAGAACGCTCCTCCCACGAGGTCCTGGAACTTGTCGAACGCGAACGCGCCGAGTTCGTCGACCTGCGCTTCTGCGACCTGCCGGGCGTCATGCAACACGTGACGATCCCTGCTGCAGTGCTCGACGAAGGACAGTTCGAGGAGGGTCACGCCTTTGACGGGTCGTCCGTCCGCGGCTTCCAGCAGATCCAAGAGAGCGACATGGTGCTCATTGCGGATCCGAACACCGCGTACCTCGACCCGTTCCGCCAGCGAAAGACCCTCGTCATGCATTGCTACGTGGCCGACCCGGTCACTGGCGAGCGCTACTCCCGAGACCCGCGCTACGTCGCTCAGAAGGCACAGGAGCACCTCTTCTCCACCGGCGTGGCCGACACCGCCTACTTCGGGCCGGAACCGGAGTTCTTCATCTTCGACGACGTCCGCTACGAGACCACACCGAACGGCAGCTTCTACCGGGTCGACTCGGTCGAGGGGCAATGGAACACCGGCAAAGACGAGGGCCCGAACCTCGGACACAAGCCGCGCACCAAGGAGGGCTACTTCCCCACCCCTCCCACCGACCACTACATGGACCTGCGCTCCGACATGTCCGCCACGCTCCACGAGGTGGGCATCGAGACGGAGCTCCACCACCACGAGGTGGCCTCCGGCGGCCAGGGTGAGATCGGCATCCGCTTCGACACGTTGTTGGCGATGGGCGACAACCTGATGACGTTCAAGTACGTGCTCAAGAACGTGGCATGGGCGGCGGGCAAGAGCGTGACCTTCATGCCGAAGCCGATCTTCGAGGACAACGGTTCTGGCATGCACGTGCATCAGTCGCTCTGGAAGGGAGGCGAGCCCCTCTTCTACGACGAAGCCGGCTACGCGGGCCTCAGCGACCTCGCCCGCTGGTACATCGGCGGCCTGCTCCATCACGCCCACGCTGTCATCGCGTTCACCAACCCGACAACGAACAGCTTCAAGCGCCTGGTGCCCGGCTACGAGGCGCCGGTGAACCTCGTGTACTCGCAGCGAAACCGATCAGCGGCGTGCCGCATCCCGCTTGGTCAGCGCAGCCCCAAGGCAAAGCGCGTCGAGTTCCGGTGCCCCGACTCAACGTCGAACCCCTACCTCGCCTTCTCCGCGATGCTCCTCGCCGGTCTCGACGGCATCGCCAATCGCATCGAGCCGCCCACGCCGATGGACAAG
>JANOQG010000045.1:0-6546 GCA_031422255.1 Actinomycetes bacterium
AGGTCGCGCCACGACAGCATGTGCACGCGGCGGAGGCCCGCTGCTGCAGCGAGGTCGCCGATCTTTGCGAGCGCGTCGGAGCTCGGCGGCGGCGCAGACATCGGGAGCGACGATAGCCGAGGGGATCGGGGACCCCCGGTACTCAAGCGGTGGATCGGCCGCGCTTCAGGAGCCGCCGGACACGGTCCCGGATGCCCCACCACGTCACCAGGCCAAGCTCTTCCACCATCACTGCAACTGACATCTTCGACTGGCCCCGCACCCGATCGGTGAACGTGATCGGCACCTCTGCCAGCCGGCCCCCAGTCTGCGAGATGCGGTAAGCCGTCTCGATCTGGAAGCCGTAGCCCTTCGCTCGCGTGTTGAACACGTCGATGGTGGACAGGACGTGGGCCTCGTAGGCGCGAAAGCCAGCGGTGGCGTCGTGCACCTTCATGCCAAGCACGAAGCATGCATAGCGATTGCCCCACTTGGACATCGCCCGCCGGTGCCAGGGCCAGTGGGGGATGGATCCACCGGGGACGTAGCGCGACCCGATGACTGCGATGGCGCCCTTGTCGAGCTCGGCGAGCAGCGAGGGAAGTGCGGCAGCGTCGTGGGAGAGATCAGCATCCATCTGCACGAGCCGGTCGTAGCCGCGGTCGAGGCCGACTCGGAACCCGTGGCGATAGGCGTTGCCGAGGCCGTCCTTCTTCTCCCGTACGAGGACGTCGATCTGGCCGAGCTCCTCGGCAGCTTTGCGCGCCAGGGCGGCGGTGCCGTCGGGGCTGTTGTCGTCGACGACGAGAACGTCGGCGGCAGGCACCGCGGCCCGCAGCCGCGTGAGCGCTTCCACGATGTTGGAGGCTTCGTCATAGGTCGGGACCACGACCAGCGTTCGCACGGCGGCGAGACTAGTGCTGCGACACGCCCGGTTCGGTCACCGCCCGACGCGTCAGCAGCGTGTGTAGAGCTCGTAGAGGCCGCGGTCCTCGTCGAACGGGTCGATGCCAAAGGAGCCGATGAGGCAGAAATCTCGTGCGAGGATGTCGTTGGGCTCCGAGGGGCCAAACAGGCGGGAGTCGTTCGGTTCGTTCCAGTCATCGCGGATGGTCGCGAGGATCACCACGTCGGCGGCTGCGATCTCGTCGGCCAGTTCGGAATCGGGAGCGTTGGCCACTCCTGGGTCCATCTCGATGTAGCGGGTGCCCGGCACCAGGTCAGGCAGGAGGTAGTAGAGGAACGCCTCGCTGTACGGCGTCTTGCGAAGGTCGCCAGGACCCACGACGAGGCGGTCGCCCGGCTTCGTGACGGCATCGACGATCGGGAGCATCTCGTTGACCGCGGCTACGGCGTCGTGGCGCTTGTACGGGAAGGTGCGCCCATTGTGCTCCATGGTCTGTTCGGTGCGTCGGTGCCCGAGGGTCTTCGCCGTCATCTCGACGTACGTTCGGTACGTGTAGTCCGGCGCTGCCACGAGCAGGACGAGCAGAGGGGTGGCGATGGCAGCGAGGGCCACCGTGGTTCGGGGCGGGCCCGTTGAGCGGGGTGATTGGGCTCGCGCCCAACGCACCAGCTCGACCACCGCGGCCGGAAGCACGGCGAACGCAACGCAGCCGACCCACGCCAGATGGGTGGAGTCGGGCCGTTGAAGGGCCTGGGGAAACAGACCGACGCTGAACGCCGCGATGGCCAGGAGTCGCGCGTCTCCCGTACGGCGACGCGCCAGGAATCCGGCGACGAGCAGCACCACCCCGGCGAGCATGAGCGCGAAGAACCACAGCCAGAGCTGACGCGGGCCGGAGGGATGCGGGAGCGGCCACCACGGCGGATCGAGCGCCCCCGCACCCTGGAGGAAGCCGTCGTAGCGGTCGGTAGAAGGAGGGAGCGGCAGGTGACGGCCCCCGCGCAGATCGAACACCGGCTCCAGCAGGATCCCCTGGATGACTGGTCCTGGCCCGGCCATGACGAGGTGCACCAAGTAGGGGAGGAGCCCGATGGTGAGCCCGGTGACCAGGCGCGCCCGTCGGAGTCGGTCCAAGCCTCGCCACACCACGAGCCCCGCCACAGAGATCGCGAGCACGAGGTCGGGCCGGTAGAGGAGCGCGGCACCGGCGAGCAGGCCGGCCACCAGCGCTTGCGTCGGGCCTCGGCCACGTCCGTCGGGCGCATCGACGGAATCGAGGGCCGCTCCGAGGGACCAGACGGCCAGGGCCAGCCCGCCGACCCAGGCCATGGCGCTGAGGCCACTCGGGGTCATGATGATCAGCGCGGCAATCGACCCTCCACCGGCGGCAACCCACGGGCCCCACGGCCGAAGGAGCCGGTAGACGCCGAAGCACACCCCGAGCAGCTGGAGGTACCCGACCGCGCGCTCGGCGGCGAGGTGCACGCCGGTGACGGCAAAGACCGATGCGAGCACCCAGAGGCTCCCGGGGCCGTACAGGTGCAGGAAGTCACGGTTGGGTATCTGACCGTTGAGCACGAGCTCCGGGAAGACGAGCATGAAGCCCTCTTCCATCGGCGCGCCCTGGGTGAGCCAGAGGCCGTAGAGCGGAGGCAGCGTGGCGACGAACACCGCAACGGGGGCAAGCCAGCGCCGGAGGCCCCGGCGGGGGGAGCGGGTGGTGGTCGCCGTCATCGGGCAGGAGGGTAGTCATGGTGCTCTGCGATGCCGTGACTACCATCGCAGCGTGACCGAGCGGACTCAGGCCAGGCCGCTCGCGTGGCTGCGACTCATGCGGCCCAAGCAGTGGATCAAGAACGGGCTGGTGCTGGCCGCCCCTGCCGCCGCCGGTGTGCTCGATCAGGCCCACTACTTCGGACGCACGATGCTCGTGCTGGCGTCGTTCTGCCTGGCAGCGAGCGGCACGTACTGCCTCAACGATGCCGCCGATGCCGAGGCCGATCGGCATCACCCCACGAAGTGCCACAGGCCCGTCGCTGCGGGGGAGATGACCGTCCGCCAGGCTCGCGTCCTGGGGATCGTGCTTCTGGCCGCTGGCATCGGACTCGGCGCTCTCACTGGCTCATGGGCCGTCAGTGGGATCACAGCCCTGTACGTGACCCTCACCACCCTCTACACGTTCTGGCTCAAGCATGTGGTCGTGGTCGACATCGTGGTGGTCGCGTCTGGGTTTGTGATCCGAGCCGTGGCCGGGGTCGTCGGCACCGACGTACCGGTTTCCGACTGGTACCTCATCGTTGCGTCCTTCGGAGCGCTGTTCCTCGTAGCGGGTAAGCGCACCACGGAGCTTCGCCTGGACGACGCCGTGGGACATCGCGCCGCGCTGGCGGCCTACACGCCCTCCTTCCTGCAATACATACGCTCGGTGTCCTCGGGCGTGGCGCTCCTGGCCTACTGCTTGTGGGCGTTCGAGAAGGCCGACCTTGCCGACAGCTCGGTGCCCTGGTTCCAGCTCTCGATCGTGCCGTTCGCGCTGATCATCCTGCGGTACGCGCTGGTGCTGGAGACCGAGGACCGAAGGGGCCCAGAGGAGATCGTGCTGGGCGACCGACAGCTCCAGGTCTTCGGGCTCGTCTGGGCGGCTGTGTTCGCGGCGGGCGTCTACCTGGGCCACGCCCCGCCGCTCACCACCTGATCTCGGGCAATCCTGGGGTTCGCGCCCACCGGCGGTCGGTCGGTAGGATCTCCGCTCCATGCTGAAGCTCGAACGCCGGGTCGTCGCTGACCTCACCGAGTCGGCGGACCCAGACCTTCGGCACGCTGTGGAGCAGTGGGTGGATGGCACGCTGCGAGCGATGTCGGACGTACTGCGCCTCGGCGTGGCCGCTGAGTCGGTGCTCTTCAGCGCTTGGATGCTGGTGGCTCGTCCCCAGGACGTGCACGGTCTCCTGGCCTGGCTCGAACGCAGCCCGGTGTCGCTGCTGCGGTCCTACCCACGCCTGTTCCGTTCCCTCGTGCTCTTCGGGGAGCTCGAGCTCGGCCCGCAGGGTGCGCGATGAGCACCGTCATGCGCACCGAGGTGCTGGTCGTCGGCTCCGGAGCCGGTGGTGCCACGACGGCGATGGTGTTGGCGGAGGCGGGCATGGACGTGCTCGTGCTCGAGGAGGGCCCCTGGGTGGAGCCGGGCGAGGTCACGCCCTTCAGCATTGGTGAGATGGAACGGGCCTACCGCCACCACGGCTCGAGTGCGGCCCTTGGCAGCCCGCCCATCGCCTACGCGGAAGGTCGTTGCGTGGGCGGTAGCACCGAGGTGAACAGCGGACTCTGGGCTCGCCTCCCCGACGCGCTGGCCACTGAGTGGAGCAACACCTACGACCTCGACGAGTTCACTCCAGAGGTGTTGGCCCGCTACGCCGACCGCATCGAGGCGCTCGTGCCGGTGCACACGCTGCCCGGCGCGCCGCCGGCGTCGTCAGCGCTGCTCGAGCAGGGGGCGACCAAGCTCGGCTGGCGCTCAAGGGAGTTCCCTCGGGCCTTCTCCTACGACGACCGAGGTCGCGGCACGAAGCAGTCGATGACCCGCACCCTGTTGCCCCGGGCGACCGCTGCGGGCGCCACCGTCCTCCCCGACACCACGGTGCGCCGCCTGCGCCTCGCTGGGGGCCGAGCCACTGGGGCCCTCGCTCGCCGTCGCTGGCCCGATGGCACGTACGAGGAGATCGAGGTGCAGGCGGACGCTGTCTTCGTGTGCGGCGGAGCGATCCAGTCGCCCGCCCTGCTTCAGCGCAGTGGGCTGCGAAAGGGGATCGGCGGCGGCCTGCGAATGCACCCGACGATCAAGATCGCCGCACGCTTCGGCAGCCCCGTTGATCACGACGACGTGCCGATGCACCGCATCACAGAGTTCTCGCCGCACCTCGCCATCGGTGGTTCGGCCAGCCGTCTGGGTCACGTTGCATTGGCGCTTTCGGACAGCGGTGCTGATACGCGGGCGGCGCTGGCCGACTGGGAGAACGTGTTCGTGTACTACGCCGCGATTCGTAGCGATGTCGGCGGTCGAGTGATCGCGCTCCCCGGCCTCCGGGCGCCTCTCGTCACCTACCGGCTCACCGACTCGGACTTGAGTCGGTTGGCACGAGGGCTGGTGCTGCTTGGCGAGGCGCTCCTCGCAGCAGGCGCGGTCGAGCTGTACCCCTCCATCGAGGGCGGCGCGGTCGTGCGTCGTCCAGACGACCTCGTGCAGTGGTGGGACGCAGTCGATCGGGCCCACACGAGCCTCATGACCGTGCACCTCACGTCGAGCATTCGGATGAGCCAAGACCGCGCCAAGGCTGGTGCCGATAGCTTTGGCGCCGTCTGGGATACCCAGGCGTTGCGGGTGAACGATGCCTCGCTGCTGGCCGACGCGCCTGGTGTGAACCCGCAGGCCGCCATCATGACGATCGCCCTGCGCAACGCAGAGCACTTCCTCAGCACCCGATAACAGGAGTCCGATGTCCCCCCCTTCAGACCTGCCGCGAACCGACATCATGGTGATCACCGGCGCGAGTGGCTGGCTGGGCCAGAACCTCGTGCGGGCCGTCGCACCTGAGCGATCGTCGGTGCGCTGCCTCGTGCGCACCGAGGAGGAGGCTGCCCTGCTCGGCGTGGTGGGGCCGTCGGTACAAGCGGTCGTCGGAGATGTACGCGATCCCTCGGCACTGGACCGGCTGTTCGAGGGCGCCGCGGGCGCCACCGTGGTGCATGCCGCGGCCATCATCCATCCCGAGAAGCGGGTGCAGGACCTTCATGACGTGAACGTCGGCGGGACGCAGCTCGTGCTCGACCGCGTGCGCCGGCACCGCGCTGGTCGACTGGTCCACATCTCCTCGAACTCCCCCTACGGTGCCAACCCCACGGTTGATCACCGCTTCACGGAAGCGTCGACCCAGCATCCGTACATGGGCTACGGGCGGTCCAAGGCGGATGCCGAGGTACTGGTGAAGACAGCGTTCGAGCGCGGCGACGTCGAGAGCGTGGTGCTGCGGCCGCCGTGGTTCTACGGCCCCCACCAGCCCGCCCGCCAGACGCAGTGGATTCGCACGGTGCGCCGTGGCCGATTCCCGCTGGTGGGCGATGGCCACAACCGTCGGTCGATGGTGTTCACCGGCAATCTCGTGCACGCGGTGCAGCGGGCCGAGGTGGCGGGAGGTGCGGCCGGAAAGCAGTACTGGATTGCCGACGGTGACCCACTCGACATGCGCCAGATCATCGCGACCGTGCGTGCCGCTCTCGAGGCGGAGGGCCTGCCTGTTTCGGGCAAGCGTCAGCTGCGCCTTCCTCGTCTCGCGGGGGTTGTGGCCGAGCACATTGACGGCATGCTCCAGAGCCGCGGCAAGTACCTCCAAGCAGTGCATGTGCTCGGTGAGCTCAAGGACACGATCGCGTGCGATGTTTCCTTGGCGCGCGAGGAGCTCGGGTACGACCCGCCCACCGACCTGATGGCGGGCATGCGCGCCAGCATTCGCTGGTGTGTCGAGCGGGGTCAGGATCTCTGATGGCGAAGACGATCCTCGTCACCGGTGGTAGTGGCTACTTCGGGTCGATCCTGGTCGACCGGGCCCTCGATCGGGGCGATCGCGTGCGCGTGCTCGACCTGAACCCCCCGGACCTCCGCCCTG
>JANOQG010000046.1:0-7308 GCA_031422255.1 Actinomycetes bacterium
CGACAGCAGCGGGACCGGCGGCGAGCACTGCATCGACATCGTCGGTGGCGGCCACGCCCAGCAAGCGGTCGATCCCAGCCAGGTCGCCGGCGTCACGGCCCACCTTGTCGGGGTTGTGCACCACCACCGCCGACAACCGCAGCTCGGGATGCGCGGCCACGGCACGGATCGCCGCGCGGCCGACATTCCCGGTGCCCCACACCGCCGTGTTGATCACGGCGTCAGTCGTCTTCGACGAGGTTCACGTGCGCCTCGTGGGTCTTGATCTCCTTGCCCCCCTTTTCGAGGGCGACCGTGATGCCGTCGCCGATGAGCGTCTTGTCCGTGATGGCACCGCGGTCCCCCTTGAAGCGCCCTTCAGTGATGATGACCTTGTCGCCGACGTCGAACTTCGCCATGGCCGCATCCTGGCACGCTGGGCTGAGCGCCGAGTCGAACCACCCCGCACCCCGTACGATCCAGTGGTGACAACTCTCTTCGACTTCACCGCCACGTCCCTGAGCGGCCAAGACATCGACCTCTCGCAGTACGAGGGCAAAGCCGTCCTCGTGGTGAACACGGCATCCAAGTGCGGCTTCACCCCGCAATACGAAGGGCTCGAGAAGCTCTTCGAGGACTACAGCGACAAGGGTCTCGTGGTGCTCGGCTTCCCCTGCGACCAGTTTGGGCATCAAGAACCCGGCGACGAGGAGGCGATCGGCGAGTTCTGCCAGCTGAACTACGGCGTGAAGTTCCCGATGTTCGCAAAGGTGAACGTGAACGGCTCCGACGCACACCCTCTGTTCCAGTGGCTGCGCAAGGCCAAAGGGGGCCTGCTCGGCGATCGGATCAAGTGGAACTTCACGAAGTTCCTGATCGCGCCCGACGGCAACGTCGTGAAGCGCTACGGGTCGACCACCAAGCCCGAGGCGCTCAAGGACGACATCGAACGGCTCCTCGAGCAGGCCTAGCGCCCGGGCTCTGCCAGGCTGACCGGGATGCCTGAGGACGATGTCTTCCCGGACCGCGACATGAGTCACCGCGACAAGGTGGTGTTCATGCTCGAGCGCGAGGGCTGGGCGCTCGACGCCGTCCCCGCCCGCGCCGATCTCGATCCTCCGTTCCCTCGCTACGCCTACACGATCGGACTCCAGGATCGGTTCGACTTCCCGGAGCTCTGCGTGGTCGGGCTCTCCCCGGTTGCGTGCCGCGGCCTCTTCGATGTGGTGATCGACGCGCTCGCTGGTGGGACCGACCTACCGATCGGCGCCGCCTTCGTGGGGCTCCTCGATGGGGGCCAACCCTGCGCCTTGCTCCCGGTTGATCCCGCGGCGTGCGCGTCGCTGTTTCCATCGCTCACCGAACATCGTCGGCTCGCGGGTGACGCCGCCGACTCGTTCGAGATGGTGCAGCTCACCTGGCCCGACGGAAGCGGCGTGCTCCCTTGGGAACGGGGCTTCGCCGCCGAGCTCGTCGCGCAGCAGCTGCTCTTCGCCGAACCTCCCACCCTCGGACCTGAGACGTAGCGCTGCGTCTGAGGTTGGTTGCCGTTGGCGGTCAGTCGAGGGAGGACCAGAACGTCTCGAGGACCGCGAGACCCTCAGCGGGGGTCTGGTACGGCCAGAAGTGTCCGGCTCCTTCGATCGGGCCGACATGCGCGCCGAGAGCGGCTGCTGTCTCGGTGGCCAGGGCTGTATCCTCAAAGGGATCGTCAGTGGGGTGGAGGACAAGGCCTGGCGCGCTCGTGGGCGACCACGGGCCCCAGTGGGCATAAGGGTTGGGTGTGGCCGACCGATACAGGTCGAGGATGCACGCGCCCATGGTGGCATCGGACCCGATGGCCATCTCGAGGGCGTCCTCGGATGGCACCCCCATGAACTCGAACGTGCTGGCTCGCTCTTCCGGCGTCTGCGCGTTCTGACTCTCCACGAACGCCTCGCCCTCCCCCGCCGTCTGCCAGATCTTGGCGAAGTCGTGCCACACGTAGTCGGGGTGGACGATGTTGCCCACGTCGGCCGCCCACGAGTGCAACCGGTCGCCGAAGGCGGTAGCCACCCGGTAGGTGATGCCAGCGCCCCAGTCGTGACCAACGAGGTCGATCGGGCCATCGATCCTGTCCAGCTCGCCGATGAGCCACTCGACGTAGTCGTCCTTCGTGGCCCCGAACCCAGCGGGCCGTGGACACCCGAACCCGGGCATCTCCAAGGCAACTGACGCTCGATTGGTGAGGCTGCGGACCTTGTTCCAAATGGCCGCGGTCTCCGGCACGCCATGCACAAAGACGATCATTCCGGCAACTTACGCCCGACCGGCCCCCTCTGATGGTCCAAGGCCAACCACTCCCGGGACCAACGGCCCTAGGAACCAACCGCTCGACTCCGCAGGATGAGCACATGACCTTCTCTGGGCAGGAGCCCTCCCGCATGCCGACACACGGCAACGACGGCTTGGAGGTTCTCGACGAGGCCACGAGCTGGGAGCTCCTGCGCTCGCAGGTCATCGGACGATTCGGAGCCAACCGACCCGAGCAGGGTCCACTCGTCGTGCCCGTCAACTACGCCGTCGAGGCCGACGGTGAGATCGTCGTCAGATCCGGACCTGGGTCGAAGTTCGATCTCGCCAGCCGCAGCGTCGTCACGCTCGAAGTCGACGAGATCGACCCGGTGCACCACACCGGGTGGAGCGTGGTCATCGAGGGGCTGGCACGGGTCGATTACGAGGACGAGGCCCACGCTGACGTCGATACGTGGGCGCCGGGTTGGAAGCCCTACGTGATCAGGATCCGCCCGACCCAGATCAGCGGCAGACGCATTCGCCTCCACACGCCTGACACCGACTCTCGCGGCTACCGCTGACGCCCGAAGGGGTCCTTAGTCCCTCGTGACGCGGACCCTGGGCTCTGGGATCGACGCTGCCGATCAGCCACATTGGTTCCATGACGAAGATCGTGGTGGGAGTAGACGGATCGGCGCAGGCTGCTGAGGCCGTGGCGTGGGCCGACCGGGAGGCACAGCTCCGACAGGCATCGCTCACCGCAGTGCTGGCCTGGGGGCTGCTGTCCCAGTACTCGACCGACCCAGCGGCGAAGTTCGACCCCGAGTACGACGAACACAAGGCCCGCCAGGCCCTCGACGCGTACCTCGAGCAGGCGCTCGAGCCTGCCCGGGCCGCGGCCGTCGAGCGGCGCCCTGTCTGCGACCTGCCCGTGAGGGCCCTGCTCGACGAGGCCGACGACGCCGAGCTGCTCGTGGTGAGCAGCCGGGGCAGGGGCGGCTTCGTCGGGCTGCTCCTTGGCTCGGTGAGCAGCCACCTGCTCAGTCACGCCAGCGGACCCCTGGCCATCGTCCGACCGGTCGACCGTTCGACACGCGCCAATGGAGACGAGCGCATCGTCGTCGGCGTCGACGGCTCTCCCGCAGCCGAGGCTGCTCTGCGCTGGGCGGCAGAGGAGGCACGCCTCCGTAGCGCCACGCTGGTCATCGTGCATGCGTGGCACTTGCCCTACGCGACCGGGTACCCGTTCGCGGACATGACCATCGACCCAACTGGCATGGAGAGCGACGCTCGCCTGGTGCTCGACGCCGCGGCGACCTTGGTCGCCGGTCTCGGCCTCACCGCACCGGTGGAGACGGTGCTGCACCTCGGGGACGCTGCCACTGGTGTGCTGGACGCGGCGCGCAGTGCCGATCTGATCGTGACGGGGTCGCGTGGTTTGGGCGGCTTCGCCGGAATGCTCCTTGGCTCGGTCACCCATCACCTTGCCCATCACGCTCCCTGCCCCCTGGTCATCGTTCCCCCAGGTGAGTAGCGGTCCCGGGCACTTCGGATCCGGCCACGGCCCGGTTCCGGTGCAGAATGACCTCGTGACGATCCGCATCTTCCTTCTCGACGATCACGAGATCGTCCGCCGAGGTCTGCGGGAGCTGCTCGAGGCCGAGGACGACATGGAGGTGGTGGGCGAGGCCGGCACCGCCGAGGAGGCCTACGGGCGCATCCCCGCCACATCACCCGATGTGGCAGTGCTCGACGTCCGCCTGCCCGACGGCGACGGCATCGAGGTGTGTCGGGAGGTGCGTTCGCGCCACCCATCCATCGCGTGCGTCATGCTCACCTCGTTTGGCGATGACGACGCCGTCTATGCGGCCATCCTGGCGGGGGCCGCGGGCTACCTCCTCAAGCAGGTGCGGGGCACAGACCTCGTCGAAGGAATCCGCCGCGTCGCCGCCGGTGACTCACTGCTCGATCCGAGCGTCACGGCTCGTGTCCTCGACCGTCTCCGGCACAAGGACGACGCCGACGAGCTCGCGGTGCTCACGGATCAAGAGCGCAAGATCCTCGACCTCATCTCCGAAGGGCTCACGAACCGCCAGATCGGCGAGCGAATGTTCCTCGCCGAGAAGACGATCAAGAACTACGTCTCGAACATGCTCGCCAAGCTGGGAATGAGCCGACGCACTGAGGCGGCGGCCTACGCCGCGCGCCTGGCCGAGCGGCGAAACCCCACCCCCGACTGACCACGACAAGAGCGGGACCTTCGTCCCCCACGCGGGAGCCGGTCGACTCTGCCCTACGCAGTCAGGTGAGTCGATGATCAGGGCATGCGACAACAACTCGACGTCCTGCTTGTGCAGAGCAATCGCGGCGCGGCCGATGAGGCCGTCGCTGCCCTCGCGGCGGCCGGTCACCGCGTCCACCAGTGCTACGAAGACGACGACCGTGGGTTCCCGTGCCGTGGCGTGCTCGCGTCCAGTGCCTGCCCTCTCGATCGCCCGATCGATGTGGTGCTGTCCGTGCGCAGACGGTTGAACCCATGGCCCACGGGGCTGGAGGGAGGCGTGGTCTGTGCGATCCGGGCCGGACTGCCCGTGGTCGAGCAGACCGCTGACGAGACAGGGCCCTTCACGCCGTGGGTAACCCACCGGATCACACCGAAGGACGACGTGGTGGACGCCTGTGTGCAGGCCGCTGCCATGGTCGAGCAAGGACTCGCTGCAGACATCCGGCTCCGCATCGCACGGGTGCTCGAAGCCACAGAAGTCGACCCATCGACGGTGACCTGCTGGACGGAGGGTGACGACACCGGGCTCGACGTCCACGTCGGAGTGCCTGGCCCGCTCCCGCACGGCGTCTCTGAAGCTGTCGCCGTGCGGGCCCTTGACGCCATCCGGTCCTCCAGCCGCACCTACGGACGCGTTGACGTCCACGTCCACGACTTGTCTTCTGCTGGGTGACGCCGCGCGCCAGGCCAAGGGACCTTCGGCCCTAGCGGCTGATGGGTGGTGACCGGGAGGCTGTAACCGAACGGAACAGGGTCCAGGAGGTGAGGCGCGTGGAGGTCGATCGCAATGGTCTGGAGGTGCTCGATCGCGAGCACAGTCTGCGACTGCTGGCCACGGCCACGCTTGGTCGGATTGGCGTCACCTCCGGAGCCCTCCCCGTCGTCCTCCCGGTGAACTTCCGGCTCGTCAACGACTTGGTCGTGTTTCGGACCGGGGTCGGTACGAAGCTCGATGCCGCCACCCGGAACCAGATCGTGGCGTTTGAGGCAGACGACTTCGAGCCCTTCTCCCATGCCGGTTGGAGCGTCCTGGTCACCGGCACCGCGCGGGAGGTCACCGATCCGAGCGAGGTGGCCGCCCTCTCCGTCGTTCCCATCCCGCGCTGGGCCCCGCGTGGCGCCGGCCGCACCGTGGCCATCTCCACCGACCTGGTGAGCGGCAGACGCCTCGGCTCGGTGTGGTGACCGCCGGGCCGCCGGCCGGGGCGGTGGAGACGCACTCGGCAACGGTGTTCTTCTTGGGCGACCATGCCTACAAGGTGAAGAAGCCAGTGGACCTCGGGTTCCTCAACTTCGAGACCCGCGAGGCTCGTGAGGAGGCCTGCCATCGTGAGGTGGCGCTGAACCGTCGGCTTGCCCCCGATGTGTACGAGGGGGTGGCGGACGTCATCGGCCCCGATGGTGTGGTTTGCGATCACCTCGTCGTCATGCGACGGATGCCAGCCGAGCGTCGCCTCTCGACCCTCGTAGGAGCCGGCGAGCCCGTCGAGGAGCACCTGCGACAAGTCGCCCACCAGATCGCCTCCCTCCATGCGGGATCGCCGCGCAGCGCGGCTGCCGACGACGCTGCCGGGCGAGACGCCACCCACAAGCGGTGGAGCGTCAACACAAACGCGCTGATCACACACGCCGGCCACGTATTCGATGAGACCGTGGTGGCGCTCGTGCACGGTCTTGCCGCTCGCTACCTCGATGGGCGCGCTCCCCTCTTCGATCGTCGGGTTCGGGAAGGGACAGCCGTGGACGGGCACGGCGATCTGCTGGCCGACGACATCTTCTGCCTCCCCGACGGACCTCGGATCCTTGACTGCATGGACTTCGACGAGCGGCTTCGGGTAGGCGACGGCCTCGCGGACGCGGCGTTCCTCGCGATGGACCTCGACCGCCTCGGGCGACCCGACCTGGCCCGGGACTTCCTGGACGCGTACCGCGCGTATCGGGGCGACGCGTGGCCGCCCTCGCTTGCCCACCATCAGATGGCCTACCGCGCGCAGGTGCGAGCCAAGGTCCGGGCGATCCGTGCTGGACAAGGGGACCACCAAGCCGCAGCGGACGCCCGGCAGCTCCTCGACCTTGCGCTGGCGCACCTCGAGGCCGGACGCGTTCGCCTTGTCCTCATCGGCGGACTACCCGGCACGGGCAAGTCCACGGTCGCCGCCGCCATCGCCAGGTCGTTCCCTGCCACCCTCCTGCGCTCGGATGAGATCCGGAAGGAAGGAGCGGAGACCGAGGCGCCATCCCGCATCTCGACGCCGTACGGCGAGGGTCAGTACGCCCCATCGGCGATCGCAGACACCTACCGCATGATGCTCGACCGCGCCGAGGTCGCTCTTGGCCTCGGCGAGACTGTGGTGCTCGACGCCTCGTGGTCATCATCCCGATGGCGCGAAGAGGCCCGAGCGCTAGCCGACCGCACCCACGCAGACCTCGTGGAGCTCCAGTGCACGGCTCCCGCGGAAGTTGCCGAAGACCGGATCCGGCGCCGAACGGTCGACGCGCTCGACCCGTCCGACGCCACTCCAGAGATCGCCAGAGAGATGGCGGGCCGCACGGACCCCTGGCCGGAGGCCCATCTCGTCAGGACCACCGGAGCAGTGGAAGCGACCATCGAGGCAGCAATGGGCTGGGTGCGCCATGAACCCCGTCAGGGTGAGCGTTCGAGCAGCGGGACACGCCACTCGAGCACCGTGCCCGACTGCTCACCTGCTGACAGCTGAAAGGATCCGGAGAGGCCCTCAGCGCGAGCAGCCATGTTCCGTAGCCCGTTCCCG
>JANOQG010000047.1:0-4639 GCA_031422255.1 Actinomycetes bacterium
CCGCCGCCAAGTCGAAGGACAGGATCGCCCTCGTGCTCACCTCGGGCGAGATCGTGTGGGACGACGACGCGAACGACTTCGACTACGAGCGGTCGACGGCGGTGAACGAGTGCATGCGGGGCATCTACACCGGCCAGGAGAGCGAGCCGTTGTACTGCGACCTGCGCTGGACCAAGACGGAGGTGCCAACCGGAGAGAAGCGCCTCGACCTCGACCACCTGCGATTCCGTGACGCCATCGCGACCATCGCGGCGCCGATCCACGGGAGGTCGAAGGACGAGCTGGAAGGGGAGGACATACGCCAGCACAAGCGCATGGTCCGGATCCGCAGGGTCGCCGTGACCGCCCTCACGATCCTGACCATCGCCGCGATCACAGCCGGCACATTCGCGCTCATCAAGCGGGCCGAGGCGATCCAGGAGGCGAAGCGAGCCTCATCGCGGGCACTCGCCAGCGACGCGCTGAACAAGGCGGCACCGGAGACCGACCTCGCTGCCCTGCTCGCCCTCGAGAGCGTCAGGGTCACAAACACCACCGACGCCCGCGGCAGCCTCGCCGGCGTCCTGTCGCTGCCGACGCGCTTCCTGCAGCGCACCGACGTCCACGATGCGCCGGGTGGCATCACCGCGATCGCGTTCAACGACGACGGCAAGATCGCAGTCACAGGCGACGGGGGCGGGGTCATCCGGGTCTGGGATGTCGACGAGAACCCCTACCCACCGCCTCCCGCAGTGCAGGCCAAGCCCCGGGCCGCCGTCATCGAGCTGGGTGCTCCCATCCGAGAGCTGTTCGTCCTCGACGACGCGCTTCTCGTTGCGTTCGACGATGGTGGCGGTCTGCACTTCGTCGATCTCATCACGGGCGAGAACGAGGTGTTCGACCCGCCGGAAGAGTTCACCACCTCCGCCCTCAGCACCGAGGGAGGCCTCCTGGCGGGTGTCACGGGCGACGCCGTGCTCCACGTCTATGCGATGACCTTGGACGACCAGGGCGTCCCCACCTTCACCGAGCGGGGGAGCGGGCTCGACCTGCCGTCGACCCTGGTGTCGGACCTGACGTTCAGCCCCGACGAGACGGTCCTGGCGTGGGGCGACGAGACTGGCTTCACCGCCTGGCCCTTGGAAGGTGGTGCGATGTGGGGCGAGGACCTCGATACACCGGTCAGCAGCATCGCCTTCAGTCCCGACGAAGCCGTGGACGAGGCCGTGCTCGCGGTGGGAGAGGACGGGGGTGCCATCCACCTCTACCGCCTCACCGGCGGAGACCCGTCGGCGACGAACGAGGTGGACCCACCGCCTGTCAACACCCTCTTCGATCTTGCCTTCAAGCCGGTCGCGGACAGCGACGGCACCTTCGCGCTCGCGTCGACGCACAGCAACGGTGACGTCATGCTGTGGACGGTGGTCCCCGATCCAGTCCTCGAGCCCTTCGGCTTCGCGGTGGACAAGCTCCAGGGCCACATGGATGAGACGCACGAGGTTGCCTTCTCGCCCGATGGACGCATCGCATCCGGCGATTACGAGGGCGAGGTGATCTGGTGGAACGACGTGCCCCTCCCCTCGCTCGGCTTCCCGTGGTTCCCAACCGAGAGCACGGGTGTCGGTCGCTCCGCGCCATGTCCTCCCGCACCCGAAGCGTGCCCGGGGGGCGGCAGCGTCCTGCCCGAGGAGCGGACCGTGGAGGACGCCGCGTTCGTCGACTCGGACGAGGACCCGGAGCTGTTCGTGTCCCTCGACGCGTACGGAATGGTCTGGGTCTCGGACGGCGGGGTCGCGGACGGCGAGGCGATCGCCGAGGAGGCCTCGTCCATCGATGCCGGCCACGGCAAGATCGCGGTCGGGCTCGACGATGGCAGCGCGGTGGTGCTCGCACCCGACGGCACCGAGGAGAACCGACTCGAACCGGCTGTGCAGGGGGGAGTCGATCTCATCGCGCTGTCTCCGGATGGACGCGGGGTCGTAGTGATCTCGATCGAGGGTCCCGGCGCGTCGATCTGGAACGTCGCCGACGACACGCGGACCGAGCTGCCCCTACCCGATGGCTTCGAGCCGATGAGCGTGCTGTACACCGACGGCGTCGTTTGGGTCGGTGGTCGCGACGAGGCCGACCTTCCGACGCTCCTCAAGATCGATGCCGCAAGTGCATCGCAGCTCGCCTCGGTCCGGCACAGCGACCGGCCAGGCAACGCCGTCACCGCCCTTGCGCTGAGCGACGACGGCCGGGTGATCGCCACAGGCGGGATGGACCGCAAGATCTACCTTTGGGATGCCAAGACGCTCGAGGCCAAGCGGGGGGTGGGCTTCGTAGGTCACCGGGACAACGTCACGGGCATCGTCTTCTGGAACGACGGGGAGTCGTTGATCTCGTCCGATGCGGCCGGCGACGTGATCATGTGGGACGTGTCGACACGGCGTCCGTTTGCCCGGCTCGGCGGGCCCGCGGACGATGTCACCTCGCTGGACGTGAGCGAGACGACTGCGACTCTGCTCGCCTCCAGCGAGGACGACGCGGTGTGGGCCTGGACGCTGGACCCCGCGGAGTGGCGAGCCCTCGCCTGCCAGCTCGCCGGGCGGAACATGACGCAGATCGAGTGGCAGCGCTACGGCGATGGCACGGCGCGGGTTCGCCACTGCCCGCAATGGGGGCCCGCAGGCGGCGACGTCCGGGATGCCAGCTACAGCTCGGGACTGGCGGAGTGACCCTCGCGTCGCACCCAACGGTGTCTTCAAGCGTGATCGAAGTGCCCCGCGAACTCGCCCCCGTCGACGCGAATCGCGAACCGCAACAGCGTCAACCCAACTAGGTTCGCGGGCATGACAGCAGGGGGGGCGAGCGCCGAGATCGAGCGAGCCATCGCAGGCGGCAGCTCCGAACAGAGCGATCGTGTGGTCGACAAGATGCTGGGCCAGATGCGACACACGCGTGACGCCTCAGACGCGGTCGCGGCCGGCAACCTCCTGCGGGACGCTCGCCGCTTCGACGCGCTGCTCAAGCTGGCCGACTCGGCCGCCCGCACCGCTCCTACCGAGCAGGCTTGGGAGCTCTGGCCGATGGCCGTGACGGGGCTGATCGAGCTCGACGCCACCCTCACCGCGGAGCGACTCGTGAAGTCCCTGCTCTCCGATCCGGCGTCCGCCTCCCAGCGCGGGCGCTTGCTCGCCCGGCTGGGTCGCATCAAGAAGGACCAGTTCGTCGACTCCGGCGATCCCGTCGCCCTCGACGAGTCGATACACGCCTACGTCGAGGCCTACAGCGCAGGAGCCGACCCCCTGTGGGCCGGGGTCAACGCGGTCGCGCTTCGGGCGCTGGCCTCCCGTCGCGGGCTGCCTGCCGACACCGCCGCTGACATCTCCGCTGACGACTTGTTCGCGATGGTCGTCACTGCGCCAATGCCGAGAGACTCCTGGTCGCTCGCCACCGAGGTCGAGCTCCGCATCGCCAGGGGTGAGTCGACGGAAGCGCTGCAGCCGGTGCTCACCCAGCTGTTCGACGGTCCCGATGTGACCGGATTCGTCCTAGCGAGCCTCGCTCGTCAGCTCAACGAGATCTGGGACCTCGACCCCGCTGCGTCATTGATGGTGATGCTCGGCGAGCACATCCTGGCCAGCGGCCTCGGAGAGGTGCTGCTTCCGCTTACACCCGATGGCTACGAGAAGACCTTCGGCGCTGAGTCCCCGATCCCCATCGATTGCTACGCGCGGGGCCTCCACCGCGCCCGATCGGTCGGCTGCCTCCTCGACGACACCGGCGCGCCCCAGGGCACGGTGTTCGCCATTCGCGGTGCCGATCTGCACCCGGCGCTCGACGGCCGCATCGCGCTCGTCACCAACGAGCACGTGGTGCGCGATCCGTCGTTGCCGTTGCGTGGCAATGACGGCGTCCTCGCTAGTGAGGTGAAGGCGCACTTCACGAGCGTCGCTGGGTCTGACGGCGAGGCGCTCTCGTTCGGCGGGCTGCGCGCCATCTGGCACTCCGCTCGCGAGGCCCACGACATCACGGTGCTCCTCAGTGACGAGCCTGGCATCCAGCAGCTCGAGGGCCTCGAGCTGGCCGAGAAGCTGCCATCCCCGGACCCCGGGGCCTACGTGTACGTGACCGGCCATCCGAGCGGTGGCGCCCTGCAGCTTTCGATACGAGGCAACGACTTCATCGCTCACGACGACATCAGGCTGCACTACAAGGCCCCTACCGCACGGGGCAGCTCCGGCAGCCCGGTGTTCGACAAGGCGTGGAAGCTGATCGGGGTGCACCACTACGGCTCCGATCGTCTGGCGGCCCTCAACGGAGAGAGCGGCACCTATCCCGCGAACGAGGGCATTTCCATCCTGGCGATCCGCGAGGCCATCCACGAGAGCCCCGGATCGGTGACGAACCTGTGAGCATCCTCGTCGATCGCTCGGTGAGCGGTGAGCGCGTGAAGGCCATCGTGTTCGCGCCGATGAGCGACACGTTGCGCAACCACCTGGTCACCCTCGCGTATGTCGACATGGGGACGGAGATGGCCGAGCTTCTCGGCCGAGAAGACGCCAACTGGACCAGCCTTGCGGTGTGGCCCTCCTACACGGTCGGCGAGACGATCCGGGCCGCGGACGACCCGCTTGGCCTGAAGCGGATGCTGGGCGGAGCCAGGAGCGATCCC
>JANOQG010000048.1:0-5863 GCA_031422255.1 Actinomycetes bacterium
GTCGGCCGCGACGGCGGCAGCTACGGCTTGCACGCCTACAGCGAGCTCCAGTCCATCGTCTGGCCCGGCTAGGACCTTCGGCCCTGGTCCCCCGAGCAGCGGGGGATGACGATGGGTCCATGACCACTGACGCGCGCATCACACGGCTGGAGACCCAGATCGAGCGACTCGAGACGAGAGAGGCTGAGCTGCGCGAGCAGTTGGCCCAGGCCGAGCTCGAACAATGGAGCGCCCGCATCGAGGACCTCGATCTCCAGGCGCACCTTGGGGCCATGGACACGAAGGATCGCGTCGCCGCGTTGCTGACTCAGGTGCGGCACCTGTGGGCGGAGACGAAGCACGAGGTCGACGGCGCCGCCTCCACCGCATCGGACGCGGTCGGGGAGGTCCGCAGCCGCATCGAGGGACTCCTTGCCGATGTCCGCCGCGGCATCAGAGACGCCCGTGACCCGCGGGGCTAGTCACGGCTGACGAGACACTAGAACGTGTTCTAGTCTCGGGGTCATGGCCCGCTACGACCTCGTCATTACCAACGGCACCGTCGTCGATGGCACGGGCCTCCCGCGCCGCACCGCGGACGTGGCAATCAAGGACGGCAAGATCGCGGCCATCGGCTTCATCGAGGGCAGCGAGGGGGATCGAGTGATCGATGCCACCGGCCGCGTCGTGGCGCCGGGCATCGTCGACCCGCACACGCACTATGACCCCCAGCTCACGTTCGAGCCCTACGGCACGTCGAGCTGCTACCACGGCGTGACAACGGTGGTCGCTGGCAACTGCGGGTTCTCGGTCGCTCCGCTCAAGCCCGGCGATGCTCCGTGGCTCATCCAGCTCTTTGCCCGAGTTGAGGGAATGGACGCGAGCGCCCTAGAGGGCATTCCGGTTGACGGCTTCGAGAGCTTCCCTGAGTTCATCGAGTCGATGCGCGGCAAGATCGGCATCAACGCGGCCTTCTACGTCGGACATTGTGCGCTTCGCCGCTACGTGATGGGCGAGGCGAGCCAGGAGCGCGAGGCCACGGCCGAGGAGATCGATCGCATGGTCGTGATCGTGCGAGAGGCGATGGCAGCGGGCGCCGCCGGCTTCAGCTCCACGCATTCGCCCACCCACTTCGACTCAGCGGATCGCCCAGTGCCCTCGCGCCTCTCCAGCCTTGACGAGCTCAAGGCGCTGTCAGAGGCAGCGGGTCGCGCTGGGAGCGGCTCGATCGCCTACTTGCCCGGCTCCGCCGTCGGCGGGATCACCCCCGACGATGAGGAGCTGCTCATCGAGATGTCGCTCCTCTCGCGGATGCCGGTGATCATCCAGGGTCTCGGTGCCCGGTCCAAGGTCGATGCCCCCACAGCCGGCTGGGACAACGCCAAGCGCTTCGTCGACTACGCCACCACCCGCGGCGCGGCGGTGTACTCGATGGCCATGTCGAAGCCGTTCAACCGCACGTTCGACTTGGCCGCCGGCACCAAGCTGTACGAAGGCGCGCTGCAGCTCAACCGGATCTTCACCGAGGCCCGCACCATCGACGAGCGAATGGCACTGATCGCCGACCCGTCCTTCCGCGACGCCGTGCGCGATTCGGTCGATCGGCCCAATCGTGATCCCGGAGCGGGCCCCACCCTGCCGCCCCCCGCCTGGGCGGTGCTGCACGTGAACAAGGTGGCCACCCCTGCGAACGAGAAGCTCATCGGTCGGTCCCTGCTGGACATCGCCGCTGAACGGGGGGTCCACCCCACCGATGCCTTCCTCGACATCGCGGCCTCGGAAGATCTCGCGGTCGAGTTCCTCTGGAAGACCGAGACCGCCGAGTGGATCGAGGGCACCAAGATCGCGCAAGACGATCCACACATGATCGTCGGCACCTCTGATGGTGGCGCCCACCTCGACCGAGATGACGGGGCCGAGGCCCACACCTGGTTCCTGAAGCACTGGGTGCGTGAGTGGGGCGGGTTCACGCTCGAAGAGGGGGTGCGACAGATCACGGCGATCCCGGCCGCGCTGTGCGGGTTCACGGATCGAGGCCTGCTGCTGACCGGCTACGCCGCTGACGTGATGATCTTCGATCCCGACACCGTCGGTCCCGACGAGAAGGTGCTCGCCCATGACTTCCCCAACGGTGCTGCGCGATGGACGTCGAAGCCTCAGGGGGTGCACGCCACAATCGTGAATGGAGTGCCGATCGTGATCGACGGCGAGCTGCAGGCCGACGCTGGCCTCCCTGGTCATGTCTTGAGCCCGTCATGAGGGGCCTGGTCTGGACGGGTGAGCTTGAGGTGCGCGATGACGTCGAGGTGCGCGGCCCCCGCCCGCACGAGGTCGTGGTGCGGATCGTCAACGCAGGCCTGTGCCACTCCGACGTGTCCGTGTTGAACGGCACCATTCCGTTCCCCACCCCCGTCGTGCTCGGCCACGAAGGGGCCGGCGTGGTGGAGGAGATCGGTTCGGCTGTCCGCAAGGTGCAGGTCGGTGACCACGTGGTCCTCACCACGCTGGGGAACTGCGGGCTGTGCGACGCGTGTGACCGGGGTCAGCCGACGCACTGCCGCGACACGATGGGAAAGCTGAGCCGGCCCTTCACCGTGGGTGGCGAGAAGGCGTTTCAGTTCGCGAACGCAGGGGTCTTCACCGAGCGCACCGTTGTGGCCGAGAGCCAGGCGGTGGTGATTCCCGAGGAGATGCCGCTGGCAGCGGCGTGCCTCATCGGCTGCGCCGTCGTCACCGGAGCCGGAGCCGTCCTCAACCGGGCCAAGGTGCAGCCCGGGGAGACAGTCGTCGTCATCGGTGCAGGCGGCATCGGCCAGTCCGTGATCCAGGCGGCGCGCATCAGTGCGGCCGGGCGCGTCGTCGTCATCGATGCCAACCCTGGCAAGGAGGCGGTCGCCCGTCAGTTCGGTGCGACCGACTTCCTCGACGGTTCCACGCTCACGGGCGAGGGCCAGCTCGTCCAGGCTGTGAAGGACCTCGGCCTGCCCAATGGCGTCGACCATGCCTTCGAGTGCGTGGGCCACCCAGCGCTCATTCGGCAGGCCATCGACATGCTCGACTGGGGAGGTCAGTGCATCCTGCTGGGAGTTCCAAAGCTCGGCACGGAAGCGAGCTTCGTGGTGAACACCCTCTACAACGACAAGTCGATCATGGGCTGCCGCTACGGCAGCACCCGGCCGCACCACGACATCCCGATGTTCGTGAACTTCTACCTGGACGGGCGTCTCCAGCTCGATGAGATGGTGAGCAAGGTCTATGACCTAGCCGACATCGACGCCGCGCTAGCCGACATGCACGCCGGCAAGCTCAACCGAGGGGTGCTCTCGCTGTCGTAGCTGGAGTCAGAACGCCGAGCACGCGTGAGGCGCTGGCAGATCGAGGGTGCGACCGACAGGGCCCAGCACAGGACCCTGGGCCAAGCCGCAGCCGAGCTCTCGCAGCCAGTCGAGCTGCTCGATGGTCTCGACGCCTTCGGCGATGGACGGCAGGCCCCGCTCGTCGGCTGTCGTCAGGAGCGTCCCGACGAGTGAGAGCACGTCAGGCTCGACCAACAGCCGAGCGATCGTGGCCCGACCGATCTGCACGAAGTCGAGGGGGAGCCGGTGCAGCTGGCTGAGCGAGCCGATCAGGGATCCGAGGTCGGCTAGCCCGACCAAGCAGCCCATGTCGCGCAGGGTCTGGAGGGTCACGCTGGACGCGTGGACGTCGGCCAACGCGGCCATTGCTGGGACTTGAATGCTGAGGGTCCCGGCGCCCAGTCGATGCCGATTGAGCACCCGGAAGACGTCGGAGGCGAGGGTCGGGTCGCGGAACTGCGCTCCGGGCAGTCGGATGGCGATCTGGGCTGAAGGGCCGGTGTGCGCCATCGTCAGGGTCGCCCGGTCGAGCACCGCCCCCCCGAGGAGCGCTGCCGTGCCGTCAATGTCGGCGCCGGCAACGAGCTCATCGAGGGGGCGGGTCCGGTCTCCTGGGGAACGCCAGCGGGCCAGCACCTGGGAGCGATGGCTGAGCCCGTGTGACAGGCAGGCGATGGGTTGGAAGGCGAGGGTCAGGTGCCCGGCGGCGATTCCATTTCGAGCGGTCTCCGCATCGAGAACGGGGGGTTGGGCATGGGGAGTCGCGTGGGTGCCGGACCCCAGCCGCATGGCATCGAATCGATGCACGCTCATCGCGGACCCGCCTCGGCGGCTGCCGGGGTCCGCAGCAGAGCAATCAGCTCCGCTTGGGAGTGCACACCGACCTTGGCGAAGATGGCGGTGAGGTGGTTTCGGACGGTACTCGTGCTCAGGAAGAGCGCATTGGCAATGCCCGGAACGCGTTCGCCCCGCAGGAGGCGACGGAGCACCTCCCACTGGCGCGGTGAGAGCTGGTCAGCACCGGGAAGGCGATCTGGGTCGATTCCTGCGTCCACCCGGATGTCGATGCCCGCCGCCTCGAGCTCGTCGGCGATCCGACGGAGATGTTGTTCGAGCCGGGTCGTCCGGTTCGAATGATCGACGCGGTCGGCGCCCGTGATCAGGAAGGCCAGCTGGTGGTCGCCATCGACCATGGGAGTAACCATCATCCGGACCCGGGTCCACCGACCCGAGCGGCCCATGTGGAGCTCGGAAGCCACGCTGGCACCTTCGGTGATCGCTCGGTTGCCGGCGCTGAGAAGCACCTCGTGGTCTCCGTGGTGCACCTGCTCGAGAATCGAGAGTCCCAACAGGTCGGCACTAGGTGCGCCGAGGTGGGCCGAACCGTGGATGCTGATCTGCTGCACCACCCAGTTGCGGTCAACGATTCCGACTACGAGGCCAGGGGCCTCAGGTGTCCTGCGTTCCTCAGTCATCATGGTGGTCATGTCTTCCAAGAACGGCCCCGGGTCGATTTGGCCACAGAGCTGTTCGTCCTGACGTGGGAGGTGCATTTGCATTGATCGGAGTGATGCATTCATCGGTATGCCCCACAGTTTGTGGGCCGAATGCTGTAGCTGACGCCCGCGATTGGCTCGGTGCAATAGGCAAATCCGTCCGCCCATCGCTCCTCCTCGGCCTGCGTTCCCGACCGATTGCGTCGTTCCCAGACGACATGGCCCACCTCGTGCCACGCCACCTTGCGCAGTGCGCGGCTGTCGACCAGGCGCTCTGGCCAGATCCAGATGGTGTCAGTTGCGTGGTCGGTCCAGCCCAAGACCAGGCGACCGGTGTTTGCTTGGCCCGCGAACGGGGCATCGCAGCGCAGTCGATAGCCGTTCTGATCGGCCCGGGCGATCTGCGCCGTGAGCTTGTCGCAGCGAGCGTTGCCGGTCGGCTGACAGCCCGCAAGGCCCGCGACGCCGAGGACGACGAAGAGGATCAGGGCGGTTCGATGGAACGATCGTGTCGGCATGAAGAGGACATCGGGGCCGATCGCCCACCTCGCAATGGGCGGACCGTCATCAGGCTCTAGGCACTCCTCACTCCAACTGCCTGAGCCTGGAACACCCCTTGTGATGCAGATCACACAGTTCTGGCAACCGCTATTGCCACTATGGACAGCAGTCCGACGCGGTTGTAGCCCCCTAACCGGCCACGCTCAGCGCCAGAATGACCGCATTTGGTGTGTGATTTGAGTACAGATTGGACGTGGATTGCGTCCCACCATTGCGCCTAGGAAGTTTAGAGTTGCCCGCAGTTGGGAACTAGCACCTGGTGAAATGCACCGCTCGCCCAGTCAGGAGGAGCACGAATGTCGCCCCGCTATGGCCTGCCGCCGAACGCGCACGTGGATGAGCAGATCGCGCACGACGTCAACAATCTCCTCGGCGTGATCCTGAACCACGTCACGCTCGTCCGGCGGGGCCTCTCCGATCCTCAGGCGCTGACCGATCTCGACGAGATCCGGATGGCCGCCGAACGGGCTG
>JANOQG010000049.1:0-2378 GCA_031422255.1 Actinomycetes bacterium
CCGCTCGATTCCGGTGATGCGCTCCCTCAGCACCGCCGGATCGACCTTGGCGCTTGCAGGTGTGAGACCCATCTCGGGCGACCGGCCCACCGCGGCCAGCGCTCCTCCCGTGGCGATCATGGCCTTGGAGGGAATGCAGTCCCACAGATGGGCGGCACCGCCGATCACGTCTTGCTCGACGAGGCTGACGCTGGCTCCGAGCCGGGCAGCGTGGGTGGCGGCGGTGTTGCCGGCGGGGCCACCGCCGAGGATCACGAGGCGCTTGGGCACCGGGCGAGGCTACCGGGGTGGATCGAGGTCCTCGATCCGCACGCCCTCGAGGAGGGCGTTGACGAGCGGAGCGAGGGCTGCACGATTGCGGTGGCTTCCCAACACGGCGTAGGCGCAGAACGCCCTGCCGCCCTCACGGAAGAACGCTTGGGCCCCGCTCATGCCCTGAATGGTCCGCTGCATCGCGTTCGGCGCGAAGCTCGCTGCGCGGAACCGCGGGACGCCATCGTGCGCGAACAGCGCGGAGTCCGCCGCCTCGGGATCGAACTCGAGGAGGCACACGAGCACGTCGCCGGCCCGCATTCGCTCGACCGCGCCTGAGCCGTAGTCGCCTCGCTCAGCGGGCAGCGGAAAGTTGGCGAGGTGCGCGACGGGCTGCACGGTGCCTTCATCGGGCGCCAGGGTGGCTACCCGCACACCGCTGCCTTCCGCACGCCGGTAGATGCGCCCGTCCCATCCACCCGGGAGGGCCACGCGGATCCCGTAGGCGACGAGGTCACCCATCGGCTGAGCCCTGCTCTGGTCGGATCGGATAGAGCTGCGGGGAGTCGGGCCCGATCCCGGCGTCCGCCAGCTCACGATCGGCACGCAGCTCCCGATCTCGTCCCATGAAGAGATCCCGCCGACTGAGACGGTCCGGCGCATCCACGATCCCACGGTCGGCGAGCGCCTTGCCGAGGAGGTCCACCACCTGCGCCCACGATGCGCTCGCGCCCTCCCCCACCACACCGAGGGCTCCGTCGACAAGGAGGAAGTACGGCGACACGGGCACGTCGTAGTCGTCCCAGGCCTGCGAGGACATGACGGTGGTGACCCGGCTCGGCGCGAGCGCCGCGACAGCCGCCGGGCTCTCCTCCTCCGGCCCCTTCGTCACCACCACGACGCGCGTGTTCGCTCCGGGCACTCGCTCCACGTCATCTGTGCCAAACGCCCGCCAGAAGTCCTGACAGGTGGAGCACCCGGTGGAGAGGAATGCCAACAACGTCGTACCGGCCGCGCCTTGGAGCGCGACACGCGCTGCTCCTCCTCCGGGAAGGTCGCCATCGATGTCGTGGAGTCGCCCGAGAGCCGATTGCGACGTGGGCTCCGGCACTCCGGGAACAGTCCGAATCCCCACATCGTTCCGCGGCTGGGTCGGAACCTCGCCGCGCAAGTGCGCGTCGCCAACGCCCAGATCGTGCAGGACGCGGAGGATGTCCGCGTGGCTGCGAAGCAGGCCCACCACGAGCACACCGAGGAACGCCGTGGCCAGTCCGAGGGCCGTGAGCGCAGCTGCCATCGCCCCTATGCCTCCTCGGGCCAGGTGCCGATCTTCACGTTCGTTCCGGCTCCGTCATTGATCGCAAACGCCGCGACCAAGGGATCCGAACCGACCGCTATCACCTCATCGAAGCCGTGCGAGAGACCGTTCTGCAAGGCGCCGAGATCCGGCCGCTCTCCGTTGGCGAGCACGTTGGCAACACCGGCCCCATCGACGTAGAGGTGGACCCGGATCGGGCTCGGGGTGTTCGGATCCATCGCCCAACCCTGCACCCGCACGCGGCCGGCACCCGCCGGGGTCACCGAGTCGATTCGCCCGAACGGATCGCGCCCGAACCCGACTGTCCGCGTGGTCAGACGCGGGTTGCTGCCTCCTGGGCCTGTGTCGATGGCGAAGACCTTCACCTCGTGGCTGCCCACCGGGATCCAGTAGCGGCGGTCGAAGCCATGCAGGGCTCCACGCTCGTGGCGCGCTTCCACATCTGGCCGCGGAAGGTCGGCGACGAAGCTGTCGAGCCCGACCCCATCGAGGTAGATGTGGACTCGGATCGGGTCGTCCGTGTGCGGGTCGATCGTCCATCCCGACACGCGGAGCTCACCTGCCTCCACAGTCGCAACCTCGACGTTGCCGAAGGGCGACGGAGAGACGGTTGTCGAGCGGCAGGCCATCTTGGGGTTGCCGCCAGCCTCGACCGAGATGCCGTACACGCAAACCTCATAGGTGCCCGGTTGCGTCTTCATGCGGACGTCGAACCCATGCCTCTGCCCCGACCCGGGATAGGTGGCCGCCACATCGGGCCTCGCGATGTCGGCCAGCACGGACCGCAATTCACGCGGGGCAAGTTGAT
>JANOQG010000050.1:0-2584 GCA_031422255.1 Actinomycetes bacterium
CTCTCTGGGAGGAACGGCATCCGATTCCGCACACCCACCTCGGCCAGACGGCCGATCTGGTTGTCGTGGCGCCGGCCACAGCGCGCACGCTCGGCCTCTACGCGGGTGGCATCAGCGAGGACCTGCTCACCAATGTGCTGCTGGCGACGCGAGCCCCGGTGCTCGTATGTCCGGCCATGCATACGGAGATGTGGGAGCACCCCGCGGTGCAGGACAACCTGCGGCTCCTTCGCTCCCGTGGCGTCCACGTCGTGGAGCCCGAAAGCGGCCGGCTCGCTGGCGGCGATGTCGGAACCGGGCGTCTCGCCGACCCGGCATCAATCGTTGCTGCTGTCGATCAGCTGCTCGCATCCGAGGAGCACCACGATCTCACGGGTCTGCGCATCGTGGTCAGCGCGGGAGGAACCCGAGAGCCCATCGATCCCGTGCGCTTCATCGGAAACCGCTCCTCTGGCAAGCAGGGGTATGCGGTGGCCGAGGAGGCCGCGGCCCGCGGCGCCAAGGTCACGCTCGTCACCACCGTGTCCGCTCCAGCTTCTGCGGGGATCGACATCGTCCGCGTCGACACGGCCGCACAGATGGAGCAGGCCGTTCGCAGCCGTTCGGAGCACGCCGACGTGATCGTCATGGCCGCCGCCGTTGCCGACTTCCGTCCCATTGTCGCCGCGGGCACCAAGATCAAGAAGGCGGGTGGCGTGCCCGACATCACCCTCGAACCGACCACCGACATCCTGGCTGCGCTCGGCGCCGACCGTCGGCCCGGTCAGACGATCGTCGGGTTCGCGGCCGAGACCAGCGATCTACGCGCCAACGCCGCCGAGAAGCTCACTCGCAAGGGGATCGACCTCATCGTCGCCAACGACGTGTCGGCACCCGGTGTGGGGTTCGAGCACGACACGAACGCGGTGATCATCCTCGGGGCCGACGGCTCGGCCGTGGAGATCCCCCTCGCCGACAAGCGGGCCATCGCCCGTTCCATCCTCAACGCCGTATCGACAACAAGGAGCAAGCCGTGACCCGCCAGTGGACGTTCACCTCGGAGTCTGTGACCGAGGGACACCCGGACAAGATGGCCGACCAGATCTCCGACTCGATCCTCGATGCCATCTTGGCCGAGGACCCGATGGCCCGAGTGGCCTGCGAGACGATGGTCACCACTGGTCTGGCGATCGTGGCGGGCGAGATCACCACCACCGCCTATGTCGAGATCCCCCAGATCGTGCGCAACACGATCAAGAGCATCGGCTACGACCGGGAGTCCGTCGGCTACGACGGCAACACGTGCGGCGTGATCACCTCGATCGACCCGCAGTCGCCCGACATCGCTCAGGGCGTGGACACCGCGCTGGAGACCCGATCCGGTGTATCCGGGGAAGACATCCTCAACAGCCAGGGTGCCGGCGACCAGGGGATGATGTTCGGGTACGCGGTCAACGAGACCGAAGACCTCATGCCGCTTCCCATCTGGCTGGCCCACCGTCTGGCGGAGCGCCTGGCTGATGTCCGCAAGTCGGGTGTGCTGCCGTACCTGCGCCCCGACGGAAAGACGCAGGTGACGGTGGACTACGAGGGCAACACGCCCAAGCGGCTCACGACGGTGCTCATCTCCACGCAGCACCAGCCCGGCATCGACGCAGAGACGCTGATCAAGCCCGATCTCATCGAGCACGTGATCACGCCACTGCTCCCCACCAACATCGACACGTCCGACTTTCGCGTGCTCGTGAACCCCACCGGCAACTTCGAGCTCGGCGGCCCCTACGCCGACTGCGGGCTCACGGGTCGCAAGATCATCGTCGACACCTATGGCGGCGCCGCCCGTCACGGCGGTGGTGCGTTCTCTGGCAAGGACCCATCCAAGGTCGACCGTTCGGCCGCTTACGCCGCTCGCTGGGTGGCGAAGAACGTGGTTGCCGCCGGAGCCGCCGATCGTTGCGAGGTGCAGGTGGCGTACGCCATCGGCGTCGCCCAGCCGGTGTCGATCCTCGTGGAGACCTTCGGCACGGAAAAGGTGGAGGAGGCCAAGATCAGTCAGGCCGTACGCGATGTGTTCGACCTGCGCCCCGCCGCCATCATCCGAGATCTCGACCTGCGTCGACCGATCTACCAGAAGACTGCGGCCTACGGTCACTTCGGTCGCAACGACAAGGACCTCACCTGGGAGCACACCACCCGGGTCGATGACCTGAAGTCCGCCCTGGGCCTCTAGCTTGCTCCGGGCCTCGCTCCGCTCGACACGCCCTCCGCAAGTGCCTCCCGGCGGCGTGGCGAAGCCAGCCGCCTTCGGCCTGATGGAAGGCCGTCGGAAGTGCGCCCTGAGCTCGTGACCCCGCTCGTCGTTCGCGTCCTCCCCGACGTGCCGGCGATCGACAAGACCTTCGACTACCTGGTCCCGGACGCCGTCCGGGACCAGGTTCGCGTCGGCGACGTGGTGCGCATCGAGCTGCACGGTCGCCGCGTCGGCGGCTGGATCGTGGCAGTGGACGTTGAGCCCCCGGCCGGTGTGCTGTTGCGTCCTCTGGCCAAACGCAGCGGTCGGGGCCCGAGTCCCGACCTCATCGAGCTTGCTGACTGGGCGGCATGG
>JANOQG010000051.1:0-5821 GCA_031422255.1 Actinomycetes bacterium
CTTGATGGGATCGAGATCGGTGATCCAGAGCGTGTAGGCGACAGCGCACCCCGCTGCGCTGCCGCGACCCGGACCGACGCGGATGTTGTTGTCGCGCGCGTGCTTGATCAGATCCCACACGATGAGGAAGTACGACGAGAACCCCATCGACTCGATGACGCCGAGCTCGAACGAAAGCCGCTCCACGATCGTGTCGTTGAGCCCCGCCCCCCATCGCCTCCGGGCCCCTTCCATCGTGAGGTGGCGGAGGTAGTCGGTGTCAGAGGCGAAGCCCTCAGGGAGCGGGAACATCGGCAGCTGCGGCTTGCCGAACTCGATCTCCACGTTGGCGCGCTCCGCGATCCACAGCGTGTTGTCGCACGACTCGGGGACCTCGTCGAACAGGTGCCGCATCTCCTGCGACGACTTCAGGTAGTGCTCGTCACCGTGGAACTTGAAGCGGTCGGGATCGCTCATCAGCGAGCCGGTCTGGACGCACAGAAGCGCGTCATGGGCGACGGAGTCCTCTCGGTGCACGTAGTGGCTGTCGTTCGTGGCCAGCAGCGGCGCCTGGATCTGCTTGGCCAGCTCAACGAGCTGCGGGTTGGTGCGGTGCTGCTCCGGGATGCCGTGGTCCTGCAGCTCGATGAAGAAGCCGTCGCGCCCGAAGATGTCCTGCAGCCGCCCTGCCACCTTCAGCGCGCCCTCGAAATCATCGCGGATGAGGCGTTGGAGCACGTGTCCGCCGAGGCAACCCGACGTGACGATCAAACCCTTGCTGTACTCCGCAAGCAGATCGAAGTCGGCTCGTGGCTTGTAGTGGTAGCCCGACATGAAGGCTTCGCTCGAGAGCTTGATGAGGTTCTGGTAGCCCTCGTTCGTCTCCGCGAGTGCGGTGAGGTGGTAGTAGAGCTTCGACCCTCCCTCGCCGTCGCCGCCGCCATCGTCCATGCGCCCCCGCCGACTCGGGCGCTCGCTGCGATGCTCGTGGGCCATGTAGAGCTCGGAGCCGATGATCGGCTTCACACCGTGCGCCTTGCACTCCTTGTAGAAGTCGAGCACGCCGTACATGTTGCCGTGGTCGGTGATGCCCACCGCTGGCTGGCCGTCAGCCACAGCAGCGCCGACCACCTCGGCGATCCGGGCGGCGCCGTCGAGCATCGAGTACTCGGTGTGCACGTGGAGGTGCGTGAAGCTGTCCGCCACTCCCGAGCGCACCTCCTTCTCTGTCCACAGGACGTCCACAGGGACTTGTCCACACCCTGTGGACTAATCACACGGGTGTGATTTGTGACCGTAGCACCGCGCTCCCCGATCGATCTAGGGGAGTTCCGTGCGCTAGCGGTGTTGGGCGGCGTCGATGGCCTGAAATGCGACGCGGAGGTCGTCCAGGTCGGCGTCGTCCCCTGGGTACGTGAGCGCTCGGGCAGCGTTGGCGCTGGCGTCGATGACAACACCGCGGGCTCCGAGGAAGGCGCGGATGCGCTCGTCGAAGCGGCCACGAAAGATCTCAGCACCTTCGGGCCCGGTCTCGGGCAAGAGCACCACGAGCCGGTGCGCCGCGCCATCGCGGGCATGGATGACATGGTCGACGGTGCGCACCCCCTCGCTGAGCACCCGACCGAGATCCCGAAGCGCCACGCGGCGGGTCCGGGATGACACGGCATGGAACGCGGTTGCCGGGAGATCGAGCACGACGACCGAGAACAGGGTCTGATACCGCCGAGCGCGGGCCATCTCGAGGTCGGTCTGGTGGAGGAGGTGGCGGGCGTTGTAGAGACCCGTCGCATCGTCGATCTCGTCGTAGAGCTCGAGCTTGTCGAGCGACCCTTCGAGCACCTGGGTAGACCAACCCCCCACCACACCGAAGATCAGATAAGCGGCCGCCCGCGACGTCAGGAGCCCGGTGAACTCCCCCACGCCTACCGCGTCGATGGCAGGGGTGCGTAGCGAGGCGTACACGCCGGTGGCGACGACTGCGGCCACAGCGCCGCCAAGCGCACCGCGGAGCACAAAGGCCACGAAGACGGGGACGAACAGGAGCGTTGCGATGACCTCGACCGTGTCGACCCGTCGGACGTAGGTCACCAGCGCCACGACCACCAGCACGGCGAGTCCCGCCACCAGCAGGATCCGACGCGCGCGGCCATAGCTGAGTCGGGCCAGTCGGTCGGAGAACGGGGCGCCCACGGCTGCGCAGCGTACCCACCGGCTAGCGGTGGGTCGGGTTTACAGTGCGGGCATGCCGTCAGCGCTGCGAGCCCAGGTAGCGCTCCTCGGGCTCCTTGCCGTACTGCTGATCCCGATCAGCACGTCATCGCTGCGTGGGCTCACGCACATCCTCACCTGCCGGGAGGAGGCCACCTCCCCGTTCAGCCTGGCGGTCACTGCCGACGCACCACCGATCATCTCGTCGTCGGCCGTGATCACGCGTGATCCGAAGGGGAGGCCCTCCACGAACCACGTGTGCGGCGGTCTGACGCTCGACCTCGAGGTGGGCAGCACCTCGCCCAAGCGAGCCGCTGTGACGCTGACCATCACCAACAACACCGACTTCGGGTGGCGAGGGTCCGTGCAGCTTCGCGTCGACGACACCGACGTCCCCATCGACATCGGCCAGATCGACGCTGGCGCCCACGCCAGCGATACCTTCGATCTCCGGCTCGACGAGGGCAAGACCTACGCCCTCGAGGGGGATCTCCTCATCGGTCCCTGAAGAACTGGGGCCCTAGAGGTAGGTGCCGGGCAACGGATGTTCGTCGCTCTGGGCTGGGGCTTGCCCACCCTGGGGCGGCATCATGCCCGGCGGGAGCTGACCCTGGCCCCGCATCTGATCGAGCTGCTGGCGGGCCGCCATCTGCTGCGCGAACAACGTGGCCTGGATCCCGTGAAAGAGGCCTTCGAGCCAGCCCACGAGCTGCGCCTTGGCGATCTTCAGCTCGGCCCCCGTTGGCGTGCCAGCGTCGAACGGTATGGCGAGTCGGGCAAGCTCCTGCTGAAGGTCGGGCGAGAGCGACGACGAAAGCTCCGAGATCGACGTCTCGTAGATCTCACGAAGCCGCTCCCGACTGGGCTCGTCGAGCTCCGTCTGGTGCACTTCGTCAAGCAGCTGCTTGATCATCGAGCCGATCCGCATCACCTTGCCCGGCGACTGCACGGCTTCGTGCAGCTCCTCGTCGGCGTCCGGCACAACGGCCGGGATCAGCACGGCTTCCTCGGGATCGGGGGGCGGCGTCTCAGACATGCCGGGCACCCTACCGAGCGGGTCTAGCGAGCCACACCCGCGAGTAGCGGCACCAGCATCTCGTCGGGCGTGAGCGAGCCGTGCCGGCCCAGCAAGACGTAGGGGCCGGTGTCATTGGGGTCGTGAAAGGCAACCGTGCCCTTCGCTGCCAGCAAGACATCACCGAGGCGGCTCACGGCGTGATCGGTGACGATCGGGCCGTACCAACCTTCAGCGATCGCCTCCTCGCGTGTGCGCACCCAGGCGTGCTCGCCCAGCAGCGAACGAGAGGCAGCGACAAGATCGGGGAGACGTCCGGAACGCGCGTGAAGCCAGCGAAAGCGGCCTTCGCCCGACTGCATCGCCACATTGGTGAGGACATCGCCGGGAAGCTCGAGGATGTTCTCGCCGGTCTCCACCTGGCCGTGGTCCGCCGTGACCACCAAGGCCGTCCCGGCCGGAAGCGACTCGAGAAGGGTCGCCACCAGGTGGTCGATCCACCGCAGCTCCTCGTCGTACTGGCCCCCCAAGCCGTACTCGTGCGAGACCTTGTCCAGGCCCTCGTAGTAGGCGTAGACGAACGGCTCGCCGGCCTTAGCCAGGCGCACGATCTCGGCGGCAAGCGTCCCGAGCGTTCGATAGCCCGTGAAGCGGACCTGAGCGAGGTGGGCCTGCGTGAACCCGGACGAGGCGAACTCAGCCCTGGTGATCACCGGCGGGCGCTGTCCGCCAAAGCAGGGCTGCGACTGCACGTACGCGGGCGGAATGCTCTTGCGGGCGTCGCGCTCCCCCGCCGTCCAGCGCAGCACGTTGAGCACCTCGCCATCAACGGCGATCCGGTAGCCCATCACGCCGTGCTCTCCGGGCGGCAGCCCCGTGCTGATCGACGTGAGAGCGGTCGCAGTGGTGGACGGTGCCACCGTGGTGATCGGCCCGCCATCGAGGTCGGCCAGCGCTGGGGCGAGTCGGCGGCGCGCTTCGAGCTGGTTCCAGCCAAGGCCGTCGACCACCAGCAGCACCACCCGCGGCGCCTCCGCCGCGACGGCCGGCAACCACCCCGGGATGACCTCGGGGGGATGAAGGAGGGCGGGCACCACATTCGTGATGCACGCGCCGTCGTAGGTCGGGAGCAGGGGTTCGTCGGACATGGCAGCGGGTCAGCGTCGAGACGCTAGCCCCGCTGCCCTACAGTCCTCGACGTGAAGGTGTCTACGAGGGGTGACTACGCGAGCCGCGCCCTCCTGTCACTCGCCCTGCACCCGGACGAGACCGGCCCCACATCCGTTCGTGACATCGCGGAGCGCACCGGCCTCCCGCAGCCGTACCTCGAGCAGATCCTCCTGGCCCTGAAGGGGGCGGGCATCGTTCGATCGAAGCGAGGCGTGGGGGGTGGGTACGTGCTCGCCCGCGAGCCCCGGGAGATCACCCTCGGGGAGATCGTCTCCGCGGTTGACGGCCCGATCGCCGTGGGCGACTTCGGTGAGCCTCACAAGAACGGCGCCTGCGACCACGAAGGGCAGTGCGTGCTCTTGTCGGTCTGGGCGGGCATCAGCGCCCGCATGCGCACGCACCTCGACAGCTTCACCCTTGCCGACATCGCCGCGATGGCCACCGGCGAGGCTGAGTGGCCGGATCCGATCCTCGGGTAGCGCTCAACGCAGGCGGCCGAGCACCTCGACAAGATCAGCGGGGAGCGGCGACGAGAACGACACCCGTTCGCCAGTTACAGGGTGGGCCAGCTCCAGCAGTTCAGCGTGGAGGAACGGGCGCGCCATCGGGAGTGACTCGCGCGCGCCGTCGTAGCGGTTGTCGCCCACCACCGCATGCCCGATCGAACGGAGATGTACCCGGATCTGATGGGTACGTCCGGTCTCGAGGGTGCACGCCAGCTCGGTGACTGCCACGGGCTCTGTGAAGCTGGTGAGCACCTCATAGCGAGTGCGGGCTTCCTTGCCGCGCTCGTCGATTGCTTGCCGCGTCGGCTCGCGCATCGACCGGCCGATCGGCGCGTCGATGAGGCCGCGTGCGGCCTCGAAGGTGCCCCACGCCAGGGCTCGATAGCGCCGATGGACGGAGCGCGCTGCCAACGCCGCCACGAGGGCCTCATAGGCGGTCGGGGTACGGGCGACGAGGAGCAAGCCCGAGGTCCCCTTGTCCAGGCGGTGCACGATCCCGGGGCGAGCCTGATCCACCCCGACGCCCGCCAGCTCGGGATAGTGGGCCAGGAGCCCCTGCACGAGCGTGCCCGTTCGCTGCCCCGCCCCCGGGTGGACGACAAGCCCCGCGGGCTTGTCGATCACCAAGAGGTCGTCATCCTCGTAGATGACCGGCACGATCACCTCGGGCTCGGCCACGAGTCTGGCCGCCTCCTCTCGATCGGGCACGTCGACCTCGACCACCGAGTCCACGACCAAGCGATCAGACTTCGACTGCACGACAACGCCATCGACGAGAACCACTCCGGCCGCCACGAGGCTGGCCACCTCCGAGCGACTGATGCCTGTGATCATCGCGACGATCCGATCGACCCGTTCGCCGGCCATTGCCTCAGGCACGACATCGCGCACGATCATCGCTCTCCCTCCGCGTCCCGGGATGCCAGAAGCAACACGCCGATAC
>JANOQG010000052.1:0-3622 GCA_031422255.1 Actinomycetes bacterium
ATGCCCATGGAACCGGTGATCCGTGCATCAACCCTCCCGGCGCTGCACCGCCGAGCGCTCCAGTCGACCCGCTCGCTCGTGGCCGGGGTCGAGCAGAGTCAGTGGTCGAACGCGACCCCCTGTGCTGAGTGGGACGTGCGAGCCCTCGTCAACCATGTGACAGCAGGCAACTTGTGGGCGGTGGAGCTCGCGGCGGGTCGTACGATCGCGGAGGTGGGTGATCGCTTCGACGGTGATGTCCTCGGGGCCGATCCGCTGGCTGCATACGATGCCTCCGCCGCGGCCGGGGCGGCTGCGTTCGAGGTGGCGGGCGCTCTGGACGCCCCTTGTGCGGTCTCCTATGGCCCGATCGCGGGCTCCGACTATGCCGGGCATCGTTTCCTCGATGTACTCGTCCACGGCTGGGACATCGCGATTGCCACCGAGCAGGATCCTGTGCTGGATCCAGCCCTGGCGGAAGCGTGCTGGGACGTGATCCAGCCGCAACTTGCGGATCTGCGAGCCAGCGGCATGTTCGGGAGCTCTCGCCCGACCGATCCAGACTCCCTCGATCCGCAATCCCGGGTCCTGATGGCGTTGGGCCGAGCCGTCCCATGAGCCGCACCTGCTGGTTCGTGACGGTTCGCGGCGTTGCCGGCTCGCGTTGAACGCAAGTGGGCCGGACGCCTTCGGCTAGATTTCCGTGGACAATTTGGGTTGTAGCGCTCATAACTTGTGACAAAGCGCGCGTAGAGGCGGTTGGTTGCCGGGGGTGGAACGAGGCCGTTCGCTCACGGCAGCGGTCCAGTGGCCCATGCGCGCGGACCCCGGCTCCATCGAAGTAGAGGTACGGCGATGTACGGACGTTCGCTCAGGACCAGTTCAATGCACCGGGGAGCGACGGGCCGCCGACGAGCCCAGCGCCGCGTCGGAGTGCTCACCGCCGTGCTCCTGTGGAGCCCCGTCGCGCCTGTGCTCACGCCAGCACCCGTAGCAGCAGCCGAAGCGCCAGTCACGCTCCTCGTGCAGCTCGAACCCGGCCTCACCGCAGGCGAGCAGGCCGTGGTGTTTGCTGCTCAGGGAGCGGTCGAGGCCGCGGCTATTGCACCATTGAACCTCCATGAGGTCGTGGTCGAAGCTGTCGATGTGAACGCGGCACTTGCGGGGTTTGCTGCTGACGGCTCCGTGGTCTCAGCCTCCCAGGACCTGGTGCGGCAGGCGGCTGGCGCCGCCTCGGATCCCGGATACGCCGGGCAGTGGGCGATGCCACTCATCGGATGGGAAGACGTGCACGACGTGGCGACGTTCGCCGGCGCCGTCACCCTGGCCGTGCTCGACACGGGCGTGGACGCATCTGCTCCCGACCTGCTCGGGCGGGTTGGGGCCGGATGGTCCTTCGATGGATCCAACCCTTCCACCGACTCGAACGGTCACGGCACGCACACCGCGACCATTGCAGCGGCCAGCGCCGACGACGGCGTGGGGATTGCAGGTGTCTCGTACGCAAACACCACGGTGATGCCGGTAAAGGTGCTGGACGGCACCGGAGCGGGCAATGACTCTGATGTGATCGCCGGTCTCGTCTGGGCTGCCGACAACGGCGCCGACGTCATCGTGATGCCATTCTCCAACCCCGGGTACTCCGGGGCATTGCAGGCGGCCATCGACTACGCGTGGGCGAGCGGCGCTGTCCTGGTGGCCGCTGCCGGAAACGACGGTTCCACGACCCCGACGTATCCCGCAGGTGACGAGAAGGTCGTTGGAGTGGGGGCAACCGCTTCGGACGACGCTCCCTGGGGGGCGAGCAACATGAGCGCTGCGGTGTTCCTCCATGCGCCAGGCGTCGACGTGCTCGCATCGGACGCAACGGGGACGGTCAACGTGACCGGGACCTCGGCGTCGGCTGCTCTCACCGCCGGCGCTGCGGCGGCCCTGCGGTCAATCGATCCGACGGCTTCGAACGAGACGATCGTCGGACGACTCGCGCGCAATGCCGATCCGTTGAACAACTACTCGCTTGGCAACGGTCGCCTGAACGTCGGGCGTGCCAGCACCGATGTGGTCACCGGTGGCGTGACGCCGACGGGTGCGCCTGGCGGGGGACCGTTCGTTGGCCCCTACATCGTTGCCACCGCTCGGACATGGACCGGCGTCGGATCCACGAACTACAACAACGGCGGGAACTGGACCCCCTCGGGCACTCCCACCGCGCTGGACGCGCTGACGATCCCTGGCGGCGTCGCATCCGGTCGTTACCCGTTCCTGAACGCGGGGACGGGCGCTGGCCTGGCGGCGTCGATCGTCGTCGGCAACGGAGCCAGTCTCCAAACGACGGGCGTGCCGCTGACCGTGTCTGGGCCGCTCACCAACAACGCCGGTGGGTCACTCGTGATCTCTGGCGGTGGGACCATCTCCGTTCTCAACAACATCCAGAACGACGGCACCCTGGCACTCTCCGGGGCGTCAGCAATCACGATTCCAAACGACTACCTCGGCAGTGGCACCGCCACGATGTCCGCGGGGACCTTCTCCGTCGGCCGCAACTGGCGCCCGTCTGGCGGTTCGTTCACTGCCACGGGCGGGGTTGTCCGGTTCACTGGTCTGGCTGATATCAACGCGAACTTCGCGGCAACCCCCACGCAGTTCTACGACGTGGTCGTGGAGAGCGGGGCCGACCCGCGCTTCTCGCGGGTCGCCGGCAGCGCGATCAAGATCTCCCACGACTTCACGAACGCGAGCACCGCACTCACCATGAGTGCGAACGCGAGCTTCACGCTCAACGGTTCGGGGGCGCAGTCGGTCTCGAGCGCAGCGACGGGGGCCACCTTCGGCAACCTCGAGGTCGTCAACCCCGCCGGCACCGTCACCCTGGCCTCGAACGCCTTTGTCTCGGGCAACGCCACCGTGACGAGCGGCACGCTTACCCTCGGCAACTTCCGACTCGACCGGGTGACCGCCGGCGGCACGCTCAGCGTCGCCAACGGAGCGTTCCTGCGAATCGGTGGCACCGGCGGCTTCCCCGCTAACTACACCACCGGCTCCCTGGCGCCGACGAGCTCAGTGTTCTACGAGGGCACGACGCAGACGGTCTCTGCCCTGACCTACGGCAACCTGACGCTCGACACGAGCGGCGTCAAGACCATGCCAACCGGTGCATTCACGGTTGTGGGCGACTTCGCCATCCGGATGTCGGTAGCCGCTACCGCCGCGAGTGACATCACGGTGAACGGCAACGCTTCCTTCGGTCCGAACACCACGTTCAACGGGGGCTCCTTCACCCACCGGCTGCGGGGGAACTTCACGAACCAGAGCGGCACCTTCAACGCTGGTACGAGCACCTTCGTCTTCGACGGGACGGCGCCCCAAACCATCGGCGGCATCGGCATCACGACCTTCAACAATCTCACGCTCGACAACGCCAGCGGCCTTCAGCTCGCGACTGACGCGCTGATCGGAGGTGGTGGCGCCCAGGGTCTCGTCCTCCTCGATGGCAACCTGACGACCGGTGCCAGCACGCTGATCATCAAGGCGACCGGCGCAGTGAACCGCACGAGTGGGCATGTCGTGGGCAAGCTGCGCAAGCAGATCAGTACCAATGGCACGGTTCTTCGCACCTACGAGGTGGGTACAGCCACGAGCTATG
>JANOQG010000053.1:0-1729 GCA_031422255.1 Actinomycetes bacterium
TCTCGTCGCGGATCTCCCTGACCTTCCCGCATCGGGCCTCGCTAATACCCGAGTGACGAACGGCCCGGCCCCGTTCGCCCCGCCGTCGGCTCTCGATGCGAGCAACAGGACCCGGGTCGGGTATGCCGGCCCGCCTAACGGGTACTCAGGGATCACCACGACCGAAAGGAAGAGCATGGGACCCGTCTGGGCCCTGGTGATCGTGCTGGTGCTGTTGGTGGCGAGCCTCTTCACGGGCTTCAACATTCCGATCCAGCACCAGGGTGCGACGCGCCGTCCCGGGGCGAGGCGCCATTCGTGCTTTCATGGGTGTCTCGCGAAGGAGGATGGCTGTGGAACGTGCTCCATGCATGGATGCTCGATCTCGTAGCGGTAGGGGCGCACCACGCGCAGCGCAGTGACCGAGACGACGCTCGAGCGCGACCTGCCTGCCGACCCGGCAAGCGTGCGGGAGGGGCGGCTCATGGTGGCGAACGCTCTGAGTGCGTCCGGCTTTGCGGGCGACCTGGAGCTCGCCCTCCTCCTCACGAGCGAGATCGTCACGAATGCCGTGCGTCATGCCGGGACGCCCCTCGTGGTCGCGGTCGTGTCGAATTCGGGGACCGTCCGGGTCGAGGTGACCGACCGCGATCCGGCGCACCTGCCCGTGGTGCGAGGGACGGTCACGCCGCTGGACCCCGGCGGGCGAGGGCTGCGCATCGTGGACCAGATGGCCGTTGACTGGGGGGTGACGGTGGCCGGTACCAGCAAGACCGTGTGGTTCACCTCAGCCTGAGCCCGCGACCGTCGGCGGGCCGCGGAGACACCCTCCGTTCGTGCCCCGCTACGCTCCCGCATCAAATGACGGACGATCGTGAAGTCGAGCAGCAGCGATTCAGGGAGCTGCGCCGAACGGGGGATGTGTCGCTGCGCGACGGTCTGATCGAGGAGCACCTGTGGCTGGCCCGTCACTGCGCCCGACGCTTCAGTGGTCGAGGCGAGCCGCGCCACGACCTCGAACAGGTGGCCAACATGGCGTTGATCAAGGCGGTGGACCGCTTCGACCCGGAGTTCAGCGTTCGGTTTGCCACGTTTGCGGTCCCGACGATCGAGGGCGAGCTCAGACGCCACTTCCGCGACAAGACGTGGTCGGTGCGTGTGAGCCGACGGCTGAAGGACCTCCACCTCGAGGTCCGGTCGCTGAGCGAGCAGCTGACTCACGACCTGGGACGCGCTCCCTCCATCGATGAGCTCGCTGAGAGCCTCGACGTCGCCCCCGAGGAGGTGCTCGAGGCGCTCGAGGCGGGAGCGGCGTACCGCACCACGGGCCTCGTGCGGGGAACGGGGGGGGACGAGGAGGAGGTCATACCCGGCGAAGAGCACGAGGCGCTGGAGTCGGCCCCCGAGCGAGTGGCGCTGCGCCAGGCCATGAGCGCCCTCGACGATCGGGAGCGCCGCGTCATCTACCTCCGCTTCTACCTCGGGCTGAGCCAGTCCGAGATCGCCGAGGACATCGGTGTCAGCCAGGTCCACGTCTCGCGGATCCTGCGCGCCACCCTCGCACAGCTGGGGCAAGAGCTGGGCGAGTTCGGTGTCGAGTACCGTTGACCCATGACCACATCCCCTGGCTTCTCCGTTGAGGTGGACCGAGGCGGCGCGGTCGTCGTGGTTCGCGTGCGGGGTGAGATCGACATGAGCGTGGCGCCGGACCTTGCGGACGCCCTGGCCGGGTCCGCGCCTCCGGACCATA
>JANOQG010000054.1:0-14227 GCA_031422255.1 Actinomycetes bacterium
CGCCATAGAGGTGCGCGCGAGGCACCGGCTCGCCCGACAGGTGGCGTTCGAGGGCGGCAAGGATCGCATCGCTCGAGCTGACGACGTCGATGACGTTGGGGCCGCGCTCGCGCCCGTGCTGGCGGGTGCCGGTGTTCACCACGGGGACCCCCAAGGTAGGAGCATTCCCGAAGTTCCATGCTGGAGCTTCCGATCACGCAGCGGGCGCGGTTGATCAGTCGGAGGAAGTCCTCCGGAGCGAGGTTCTTGAAGAAGTAGGCGTGGGGCAGGTCGTCTTCCTCGCGGAACTTTCGGATGCGCTTCGAGATCCGATCCGATCCTGCGTCGACGTCGAATTCGTCGCCCACACCCGCGTACCGATCGAACGGATCGAAGGCGTCGGGCTCGAAGCCAACAGCACGGATCACAGCGATGGCGGGGCCGTAGCGCTCCAGCAAGGCGGACGCCCCGACGACCAGCTGGAGCTCGAGGTCGGGTCGGTCGCGGACGGCCTCCAGGACGCTCTTGATGCGCGCATAGCTGGGCCTGGCGGTGACAACGACGCACACCTTCCGCATCGAGACCTCCTGATCGGCAGACAATGGACGCACCTGACGCTCAGGACCCCGCTGAGATCAGCCCACGCAGACGCTCAGCCAGGAAGATCTCAGTGCGGTGCATCGATTCCCACGTTGCCCCTGCGATGTGCGGAGTCACGATAGCCCGGTCTGGGTGCTCCCTAGCGAACTGCAGAAGCGGGCTGTCAGGGAGGCCCGCGAGCCCCCGTTCACCTTCGAGCACATCGACAGCGGCCCCCGCAATGTGGCCGGATCGCAGCGCTGCGACGAGCGCGGCCTCGTCGATGATGGCCCCGCGGGCGGTGTTGACGAGTAGCGCACCAGGGGGCAGATGGGCGAGCTCCTGGGCGCCGAGTGCGCCACGGGTTCCGTCATCCAGGGGGACGTGCACGAGCAGAACGTCGGACTCGGCCAACAGGTCCGGCAGCGAGGCAACCATGGTGACCCCCGGCGCTGTGACCGGAGCGGTGTCGTAGGCGAACACGGGCATCTGGAACGCGGCTCCGTAGGTGGCGACGATGCGGCCGACCCGCCCGAGCCCAAAGATCCCGAGGCGCTTGCCCGAGAGCTCGGTGCCCCGGAACGCATCCCGGTCCCAGGGGGAGTTGAGGCTGGCCACTGCGGCGGCGGGGAGCTTGCGGGCGAGCGCGAGCAGCAGCGCCCATGTGTGTTCCGGAGTAGCCCGAATCGTGGTGAGGAACTCCACCTCACCGCGCAGGGTCACCACCTCGATCCCGCGCGCCTCTGCAGCGAGGAGATCGATGTGGTCGGTTCCGGTGGTGGGGGAACCGATGTACTCGAGATGTGGGCCGGCAGCGATGACGCCTCCGTCGATCTCATGGCCGAGCCGGACCACCAGCACGTGCGCGTCGGCGACCGCCTCCAGCAGTCCTTGTCGATCGAAGGGCCCCTCGACCACCTCCCCGATCTCAGCCAGGATCGCTCGCGCTGCGGGGGCGTATTGCCACGGTTCGGCGATGACGACGCGGCGCGAGGCGGAGGGACTCAACGGGGGGTGGCGGCCGGATCGAGGAGGTCGGCGAGCGCCAGCACGTGGCCAGCGGGCACAGCGATGCGCAGCGTGCGGCCGACGACTGCAGGCCGCTCCGTGGCCGGGATGCCGAAGGCTGGCTTCTTGGCAGTCAGGTCGTCGTCGGTGATCACGTGCCCTGCCTCGAGAGGCCGAAGGCTGACGAGGCTCTTGCCGAAGAGGTTGCGCACATCGGCTAGCTCGGCGGCGAGAGCGTTCTTGTCGACGGGCGCGCCGCGCGCCCGCTCGAGGAATCGCACCCCGTCGACCAAGGAGCGCAGCTCATCGGGCTCGAGCGATACGGATGAGTCGGGACCGAACATCTTGCGGGAGAAGGTCATGTGCACCTCGAGCACAACCGCGCCGAGCGCCACCGCTGCGAGCCCCGGATAGATGGTGCCGGAGTGATCTGACAGGCCGACCGGGCACCCGTACCGGGTTCGCAGCTCAGCGAGGACGTTCAGTCCCAGTCGCTCGGGCGGGGTTGGGTACATGGAGGTGCATTGCAGAAGCACGGGCTCGGTGCCCTCAGCTCGACAGTGCTGCACCGCGGAGTCGATCTCGTCATAGGTGGACATGCCGGTGGAGATCAGGACGGGCACGCCGTCCTGGAGAACATGGCGGAGCAGCTCCGACGAGAGGCTCTCGCCGGAGGAGATCTTCCATGCCGAGACACCGACCCGGCGCAGCAGCTCGACTGCCTCAGTGGAGAAGGCCGAGCTGATGAACCCGATGCCTCGCTCGTCGCAATGCTCCCGCAGCCCCCGCCACTGTGTCTCCGTGAACTGCATCCGCTCCCAGTAGGCGTAGCGACTGTCGTCCTCGTAGCTGAACGTGATCCGCCATGGTTCGTCTGGGGTGCTTTCGGCGGCCGCGATGTGGGTCTGGAACTTGATCGCGTCGACCCCGGCCGCGGCGGCTACGTCGATGAACGAGTGCGCGAAGCCCAGGCTGCCATCGTGGCCCTGGGCCACCTCGGCGATCACCGCGCAGCGATCCGGGGTGACGGTGAGCGGGTGCGGAGCGGGGTCGGTCTCGCTGCTGGCCATGGGAGCCAGCAGCGTACCCGCAGGTTCAGGGGTGGCCCCGACCGAGTGGGGCGTCGGGCATGATGCAACCCACATGGCGTCTGACGAGCTGACGATCCGGCCGAGCATCCCGGCCGACCGGGCGCAGGTGCTGGCGCTGGCTGCCCGAGCGCTGGGGTGGGCCGACGACGAACGCGACCGAGCCTTCTTCCAGTGGAAGCACGAGGAGAACCCCGCTGGGGCTTCACCGGCATGGGTCGCGGAAGACCATGGACAGGTGGTGGCGTTTCGCACGTTCCTCCGCTGGGCGTTCGAGGCGGGGGGCGAGGTGCTCGAGATGGCCCGCGCGGTGGACACCGCGACGGATCCTGATCATCAGGGGAAGGGGCTGTTCCGGCGACTGACGCTCCAATCTGTGGAGGACCTCACGCGCGATGGTGTCGACGCGATCTACAACACCCCGAACGAGCAGAGCCGACCCGGTTACCTGAAGATGGGGTGGCAGGAGCTGGGCCGTCCCACGATCGGGATGCGTCCTTCATCCCTCTGGCGTCTGCCGATCTTGCGACGGGCGCGCACGTCGTCCGAGAAGTGGTCAGAGGCCTGCACGATCGGAGAGGCGGCTGCGACGGCACTTGAAGATCCGCGCGTGGCGGCGCTGGTGGCGGGGCGTCAGTCGACCGGATGGGCGACGCCACGAACCGCCAGCTACCTGGCATGGCGCTACCGCTTCGAGCCCCTTCACTACCGTGCCGTCGAGGCGGGGGGTGGGCTCGTGATCTTTCGGGTGCGCCGCCGCGGACCGGCTCGTGAGGTCGCCATCGTGGAGTGGTTGGCACCCCGTCCGGACCGCGCAGCGCTCGGTAAGTTGGTGCGCGAGGCGGGCGACTACGCGGTGGGTGTCGGGCTGGGCGTTCGGCACGGGCTCCTCCCGCTCGCTCGGCAAGGTCCGATCGTCACGTGGCGGCCCTTGGCGCGACCCGCCGTGCCCAGCCTCGGCGATCTCGCCTTCTCGCTCGGCGACCTCGAACTGTTCTGATCCGTGCCCCGGACGAGTGATCTCGTGCTCCTCGTGCTGGCCTTGGCCGCGGGGGTCGTGCTCACGGGTGTGTCGTCGCGCATCGGTCACCGGGGGAGGGTGGGGGCAGCGGGCGTTGTGGCCGCTCTGGCCGTTGCCAGCGTGGGTGATCGCATCCTCGTGCACGCCGTGCCTCGTGATCCGGTAGGCGCGGTTGGGCCCTGGATGGCAGCGTCGGTAGTAGCGGTCCTCGTGGGATGGGGAGCCCGACGACTTCCCCCGGTTTCAGTCGCAGGGTTGCCGCCCGTGCTGCCGCTCGCGTTGGGCTCGCTGGTGGGTGTGTGGGCTGGTGTGCCCGAGACCAGCGCTGCTCTGCTCGCCGGTGGCGTGCTCGGCGGAGTTGCCGTTGTCGCGGTTGCGCTCCCTGTCGCCCTTTCGTCGCGGGGCGCCGTCGTCGTGAGTGTCGTGCCGGTGGCCGCTGCATGCGTCGGAGCGGCCGGCAACACGCACGCGTTGCTCGGCGGTTTGTTGTGCTCGACGACGTTCGCTGCCCTCAGCGCGGGGCCGCGCATCAAGGAGATGCCGACGTTGGCGCTCATCCGGGGATCGGTCGTGCACCTGACCGCGGCAGTGGTGGCTGCCCGGCAGATCGGCGTCGAGCGTGACTGGCACCTGGCGCCCGTGTGGGTCGCCCTCGTTGCGGGGTTGGCGTTGCTGGCGGCCCGGATGCTGCGGTCGGATCAGCGAATCGGGTCGGAGTAGGCCGCGAGCGTCCGCTCCACCACCGACCGCTCGTCGAAGTCGGTGATCGCCTTGGATCGTGCCGCGATTCCCTGCGTCACGCGGCTGCGTTCGTCGGCCGATCCTCGGAGCGCCGACGCGATCGCTCGAGCATCGTTCACCGGGACGAGCGTGCCGGTCACCCCGTGTTGCACCACCTGCCGGCAGCCCCTGATGTCGGTGGCGATGACGGGAAGCCCGCACGCAGCCGCTTCCATGGCTGCCCGTGGAAACCCCTCGCGATGCGATGGCAGGCAGAAGAGGTCCATTGCGGCGTAGAGCTGATCGACGTCCTCCCGGTGACCGGTGAGGATGGCGCCAGCGGCCACGGCCTGGTCCAGGAGGGCTTGGGGCACGGCATCAGCCTTGTCCGGGTCGTGCGGTCCGATGAGCAGCAGGCGGAACGGGGCGCCGAGATCCCCGACCGCATCGATGAGCTCGGGAATGCCCTTTTCGGCCACGAGGCGGGCTACGAGGCCCACGACCACGTCGCCGGGATCGATCCCAAGCTCGGACCGTCGGGCTTGGCGCTCGCCGTCTTCGACCGGTTGGAAGCGGTCGAGGTCGACGCCGTTGCCGAGCAGTCGCAGCTTCCGGCGGGGAGCGATGCGCCAGCGTCGCATCAGCTCGAGGTCCTCAGGGTTCTGCACGAGCTCACGATGGCTGAAGCGGCTTGCGATGGCCTCGAGGCTGTAGACCACGAGCCGCTTCAGCAGGGGATCGTTCGGTGCGGCATACAGGCCATGGGTGGTGTGGACCACGAGCGGCACCCCCGCGAGGCGGCCGATGATTCGGCCGTAGATGCCCGGCTTGGGGTTGTGGGTGTGGAGCACGGCGGGCCGTTCGTCGCGCAGGATTCGCCACAGCGAACGGGCGGCTCGCAGGTCTCCGCGGATGCTCATCGAGCGCGTTGAGCCGGCCAGCTCCACGAAGCGCATGCCGCGCTCCTCCAGGAAGGGCACATCGGGTCCCCGGGCACTGATGCCGAGTACCTCGTCACCCGCGGCCAGGCTGCCCTCGATCTGGGCGAGGAGCAGGTAGCGCAGCGAGAGGTCGACGGTGGTGAGGTGTGCGATCTTGCGGGACACGGCGAGGTTGATCCTCCCATGGAGCGACGCGGGTACGGTGCGGCCCGTGGACATGCCCGGCCCCGTGCGCGTCCTGCACGTGGTGAAGGGCTTGGGCCCGGGCGGTGCCGAGCGTCTACTGGTGTCCATGGCCAGTGTTGCCGACCCTGCGGCGGTACAGCATGAGGTGGCGTACCTCCTGGGGTGGAAGCAACACCTCGTTCCCGAGCTCGACGGCATCGAGGTGCGGTCGCACCTGATCGCGGGACCACGTGGCATGGCGGACCCGCGTTGGCCCGGGCGGTTGCGCTCGCTGGCTCGCGGCTTCGACGTGGTCCACCTTCACTCGCCTGCCGTCGCGGCCGTTGCTCGGCTCGCGCTGCGGACGCTCCGCCACGGGCCAGTGGTGGTATCGACGGAGCACAACAGTTGGGGATCGCACGGGAGGTTGACCCGAGTGGCGAATGCCCTCACCCTGCCGTTGGATCGGGTGCGCTGGGCCGTGTCACGGGATGTGGTCGCATCCGAGTGGCGCCCGTGGCGGGCCAAGACGGAGGTCCTCGTGCACGGGGTCCCGCTTGCCGCGTTGCTGGGGAGGAAGGGCGAGCGGTCAGCAGCCAGGGCCGAACGCGAGTGGTCCACCGACGACGTCGTCGTGGCGATCGTGGCCAACCTCCGCGCCCACAAGGACTACCCGACACTCTTCGCCGCGGCCGCGCTGGCATGCAGGGAGGAGCCTCACCTTCGCTTCGTCTCGATCGGTCAGGGCCCACTCGAAGATGAGCTTCGGCGCACACTCGCCGACTACAGCCTCGGTGATCGGTTTGTGATGCACGGCTATCACGCCGATCCCGCGGCTGTGCTGGTTGGCGCCGACGTGTTCACGCTGAGCTCCCGCCACGAGGGCCTCCCCATCAGCCTGATCGAAGCCATGGCGCTCGGGCTGCCTCCGGTGGTCACGCGAGTGGGCGGCAACGCGGAGGTGATCACCCACGAGGCGAATGGTCTGCTGGCACCCCCTGGCGACGTTCCCGCTCTTGCTCAGGCCTATGTGCGCCTCGCTCGATCGTCGGCAGATCGGGTCCGGCTGGGCACCGCCGCAGGCGTTCGGGCGAGGGACTTCGACATCGCGCGAACGGCCCGCATCGTCGAGGCTCGCTACCGCAGTCTCGTGTCCGGCTGAGCCGGCCGTAGCATCGCGGGCGTGGGAGCCAAGGAGACGATCAAGCGCAGCGCGGGCAGCGCCGTCAAGGTCGTGGCAGCCACCGCCGACGCCGTACGACCGGGAGCGCCGGGGCTCGTGATCCTCATCTACCACCGCATCGGGGCGCGCACCGCGTCTGCCGTCGATCTCCCGACGAGCCTGTTCGAGAAGCAGGTGGCGGAGCTTGCGGACTCAGGCCGACTGGTCACCCTCGACGACGGGATCGCGCGCCTCGAGGCCGGGGATGTAGCCGATCGACCCGTCGTCCTCACGTTCGACGACGGCACCAGCGACTGGGTCAACGAAGCGCTTCCGGTGCTGGCACGTCATGGCGCGCCCGCCACGTTCTACGTTGCCACCGACTTCATCGAGGAGGGGCGGGAGTTCCCCGGCGGTGGGCTGCCCATCTCCTGGAACGGGCTCGCGGAGCTCCTCGCATCGGGCCTCGCAACGGTGGGTTCTCACACGCACACCCACGCGCTGCTGGATCGGTCGGACGGGGTCCGCGCCGCCGCCGAGCTTGAGCGATCGATCGGGCTGATCGGCGAGCGACTCGGTGTGGCATGTGCCCATTTTGCCTATCCCAAGGCACTGCTCGGATCGGAGGGCGCGGAGGCTGAGGTGCGGGCCAGGTTCCGTTCCGCCAGCGTCGCGGGTAGTCGTGCGAACCCCGTGGGCGCCGACGTCCACCGGCTGCACCGGACGCCGATCCAGGTGGCCGACGGCATGCGCTGGTTTCGCCGCAAGGCGTTGGGCGGCCTGCACCTCGAGGACTCTGCCCGGCAGATCCTCAATCGCGGTCGGTACGCCGGGGCCACCTCCTGATGGTGACCAAGCGCGCGCTCGACCTTGTGGGTTCCAGCGTGGGCCTGCTGGTGGCGGTGCTGCCGATGGCCATCATCGCGGTGGTGATCCGACTGCGGATGGGCTCGCCGGTGCTGTTTCGCCAGGAGCGCCCGGGCCTTGGCGGCCGTCCCTTCACGCTCATCAAGTTCCGTACGATGCGAGCCGGCGCCGGCGACGATGACGTGCGCCTCACCCGCCTCGGCCGCCTCCTGCGGACGACGAGCCTGGATGAGCTGCCTGAGCTCTGGAACGTGCTGGTCGGTGACATGAGCCTCGTCGGACCGCGCCCCTTGCTCGTCGAGTATCTCCCGCGCTACTCCCCGAGGCAGGCCCGGCGTCACGAGGTGCGGCCGGGGCTCACCGGGCTGGCGCAGGTGGAGGGACGCAACCTCGTGGCATGGGAGGAGCGATTCGAGCTCGATGTTCGCTACGTGGACACGCACTCCTTGGCGCTCGACCTGCGGATCATCGCCCGCACTGTCAGCGCCGTGCTCCGTCGCGAGGGGATCAGCGGCGAGGGCGAAGCGACGATGGCACCGTTCCAAGGGAGCAGCTCATGAGCATCGTGATCGTCGGCGCAGGCGGCCACGGGCGTGAGGTTCTCGATGTCCTCGAGGCGTGCGGCCTCCCCTTCTCGGGGTTCGTGGACGACGGGTCGCCGGCCCTCGAGCCCCTCGCTCGTCGGCGGCTCGTCGTGCTCGGAGGCATGGACGCGCTCGATTCGCTCGATGTATCGGTCGTCCTCGGCCTGGGTGACAGCGCCACCCGTCGCCGAGTGGGGGAGGCCGCCACGACGCTGCGGTGGGCGGAGGCGGTGGTGCACCCCCTTGCCTCGACGGGTAGTGATGTCCAGCTCGGCGAGGGAACGGTCGTGTGCGCTGGCGCTCGACTCACCACCCACGTTGCGATCGGTCGCCATGGCTACGTGGGTCCGAACGTCACGATCGGCCATGACACGCTCGTCGGCGACTACGTCACCGTGCTCCCAGGGGCCACGGTGAGCGGCGGTGTCGTGCTGGCCGACGGCGTCAGCATCGGTACCGGAGCGAACATCCGGCAGGGGATCCAGGTTGGGGAGGGCGCCGTCGTCGGCGCGGGGGCCGTGGTGGTGCACGACGTTGCCGCCGGCTCGACTGTCGTTGGGGTGCCCGCACGACCCGTGTCCTGAGGGGGCGCTGGGGTTCAGTCGGTGGTGGTGCTGAAGTGCGGTCGAGAGACGTGCTCTTCGAGCTCGAGGAGGAGCGTTTCCGGGCTCGACGAGGTGAGACCGGTGATGTCCGCGGATGACAGCGGGGGCACGTCGACGATCGCGATCAGCGGGTGAGCGGATGCCCGGGGGTCTTCTTCGTCGCCCTGGAGGACCTCGTGGAGCTTCTCGCCAGGACGCAGGCCGGTGTACACGATCTCGATCCGGCGGTCGGCTTCGGCGATCAGGCGGTGGGCGAGATCGGCGATCCGCACCGGCTCGCCCATGTCGAGCACCATTGCCCCGCCATGCTCGCCGATTGCTCCGGCTTGGATCACGAGCTGCACCGCTTCCTCCACTGTCATGAAGTAGCGGGTGACCTCCGGGTCGGTGACGGTGAGGGGCCCACCCATCTCGATCTGAGCCCGGAACGCCCCCAGCACTGAGCCTCGGCTGCCGAGCACGTTCCCGAAACGCACGGAGATGAAGTCGCCGTCGGCACGCTTGGCAGCGGAGGCGGTGAGCCGCTCGGCTACGCGCTTTGTGGCCCCGAGCACGCTGACCGGATCGGCTGCCTTGTCCGTGGAGATGTTGACGAAGGTGTCGACCCCGTGGGCGATGGAGAGGTCGAGCAGGGTCGCCGTGCCCCACACGTTCGTCTTGACGGCTTCGCTTGGGTGCATCTCGCAGAGCGGCAGGTGCTTCAGTGCGGCGGCGTGGAACACGACGTCGGGGCTGTGTTCTTCGAACACGGCAGCCATGCGCTCGAGATCGCGGATGTCGGCCACTACGAGGTCGCGTGTGTCGAGCATGGCCCGACCCTCGATCGAGAGCTGCACGGCATGGAGCCCGCTCTCGTCGCGATCGAGCATCACCAGCGCAGATGGTCCGAAGCGATGTACCTGGCGGCAGAGCTCCGAGCCGATCGAACCGCCCGCACCGGTGACGAGCACCCGGCGACCGGTGAGGTATTCGGCGATGCCGCCGATGTCGGTGTCGATCTCGCGGCGTCCGAGCAGATCGGCGGTGGTCAGGGGTCGGATGTCCTCGACACCGATGCGGGTGTCGAACAGATCGCTTACCGTGGGTACGGCCATCACTCTGAGCCCGGCCTCCTCGCCAGCCGCGGCCAGCTCCCGCATCAGCGCACCGCTTGCGGAGGGAATCGCGATGAGGAGGACGTCGGCCCGGAGCTCCTCGGCCAGGCTTCCGATGTCGGCTTTGGTGCCGCGCACGCGCACGGTGCGAATGCGGAGATGGGACTTGCGCGGGTCGTCATCGAGGATGGCAACCGGGAGGTACGGGCTCGCGGGGTCGCGCAACATCGCGGTGATCACCTGGTCGGCGCCGTCTCCCGCACCGAACACGAGCACCCGAGCTGCGCCGTCGCCGTTGGGTCGCCGGCCGCGATCGATCAGCACCCGCCACCCGTAACGGACGGCGGCCATGCTCACGATGGCGATGAAGACAGCCGCAACCGGCACGCTGATCGGAACCCATCGGGTGGGCAAGTCGACCAGGAACAGCACAACGGCCGAAAGCACGACAGCCTTCAGCAGCGCCTCGATCTCTTCGAAGGACCCGAGTCGCCAGCGGCCGAGGTAGAGGCCCTGCCAAAGGCCGACCAGCACCTGCACTGCGATGACGAGCGGCACGACCGTCCAGACGCCGGCAGCGTCGATGCTCCCGAGATGGAACTCGAAGCGCACCCACGTGGCAACCCAGATGGCGACGAACCAGCTCACCGAATCCCACAGGGCTAGCCAGGCAAAGCGATGCTCAACGAGTGCGGTCCAGGCCACGCGTGGGCTAGGCGGAGCGCCGCTTCTGGCGTCTCGCTGTCCCCTCGTTCGCTGCTCCGTGTGGTCCCGCTCCACCGTGCTTCCGTCCTGGTCCTGACGAGGACCGTCGGCAATGTCGTGTGTTCCGTCTCGTTGCTGCCATCCTGAACCCCGCCCGGCCCAGGAGTTGGCTGGCATCATACCCACGGCGTTGCTCGCCCAGGAAGGGACGTTGTGTCACGGATCTTGCTCTCACCGCCCGAATCCGGAGCGGCCGACCGAGAGCGGCTGCTTGCCGCACTCGACTCGGGTTGGCTCGCGCCCGCAGGACCGGACGTAGCGGCATTTGAGGAAGAAATGGCCGAAGTGGTCGATCGGCGCTATGCCGTCGCACTCTCGAGCGGCACAGCAGCACTGCACCTGGCCCTGATCGTCTACGGGGTAGGCCGTGGCGATCATGTGCTGGTCTCGGATCTCACGTTTGCGGCCTCCGTCAACCCGATCCTCTACGTCGGGGCGATCCCCGTTCTCATCGACAGCGATCCGGACACCTGGAACATCTCCGTGGCACTGCTGGCGGAGGAGCTGACAGCCTGGCGTGCCGCGCCTCCCAAGGCAGCCATCCTCGTGGACCTCTACGGGCAGGACGCTGATCACCACGCGATCGCGCCGCTGCTGGCGGAGCACGGGGTGCTGCACTTGGCCGATGCCGCTGAAAGCCTCGGGGCCACCTACGCGGGGCGCCCGGCGGCGTCCTTCGGGGCGTCGGCCGCCCTGTCGTTCAACGGCAACAAGATCATCACCACCAGCGGCGGAGGGATGCTCGTCACGGACGACGCCAAGGTCGCTGAGCGCGCGCGCCATCTCAGCACGCAGGCTCGTGAGCCCGTGGCCCACTACGAGCATGTCGACGTGGGCTACAACTACCGCCTCTCCAACCTCCTAGCCGCTCTTGGTCGGGCTCAGCTGGCCGACCTCGACCGTCGAGTTGAGCGGCGCCGAGCCGTGTTCGATCGCTACGCCGCGGCGCTCGATCACAGGCCGGGCATCGGCTTCATGCCCGAGGCGCCCACCGGCCGGGGGAACCGTTGGCTCACCTGCATGACCATCGACGCTGCGATCACCGGCTGCACCCCCGAGCAGATCCGCGAGCACCTTGAGACCCTCGACATCGAGGCACGGCCAACGTGGAAGCCGATGCACCTCCAACCCGTGTTCGCTGGGTGTCCCGCTCGCCTCGACGGCACCGCGGCGCGTCTGTTCGAGTCGGGCCTCTGCCTGCCAAGTGGAAGCTCACTGACCGCCCACGACCAGGATCGCGTCATCCAGGGCATTGTTGAGATCGTGGAGGCGAGCGCGTGAAGGTCGTCGTAACGGGAGGCGCCGGGTTCATCGGGGCGAACCTCTGCCGCCAGCTGCTCCTCACCGAGGGAGTAACGGAAGTGCTGGCGCTGGATGATCTCTCGAGCGGATACGCCGCCAACCTCGCGGGCACCGACGCGCGCCTGGTCATCGGCGACTTCGTCGACCCGGACGTACTCGACGACGTGGTGCCCGGTGCCGCGGCCATCGTGCACCTGGGAGCACGGCCGTCTGTGCCGCGCTCGATCGAGGATCCGCTCGCGTCCCACCGTGCGAACGCCACCGGCACGCTGCAGGTGTTGGAGGCGGTGCGACGTCACGGAGTTGCCCACGTGGTGGTGTCGTCGTCGTCGTCGGTGTACGGGCACAACCCCACCCTGCCGAAGCGCGAAGACCTCACGCCGATGCCGGCGTCGCCGTACGCCGCGTCGAAGCTCGCCGCCGAGTCCTACGCGCTGTCGCATGCCGCCTGCTTTGGGTTCGGCGCACTGGTCTTCCGGTTCTTCAACGTGTTCGGTCCGCTCCAGGCAGCGGGCCATGCCTATGCCGCAGTCGTGCCCTCGTTCGTGGCGGCGGCGTTGGCCGGCGAACCCGTGGTCGTGCACGGAGATGGCGGCCAGACGCGTGATTTCACCTACGTCAGCTCCGTGTGCGAGGTGCTCGCTGTGGCCGTGCGCGACCGACTCGTCGGCGAGCGACCCGTGAACCTCGCCTTCGGAGGCCGTGCCACCCTGCTTGAGCTGCTGTCGGTGCTCGAGGAGCTGCTTGGTCACCCGATCCCTCGCACCCACACGGAAACCCGGGCCGGCGACGTGCGGGATAGCCAGGCCGATCAAACCAGGCTGCGAGCACTGGTGCCGAACATCGAGCCGGTCGGCATCGAGGAAGGCCTGCGCCGCACCGTCGAGTGGTTCCGTGCAGGCGCTGGCGGGGTGACGCTCAGCGGTTGAGCAGGCGCTGCTTTATCCAATCGAGGGTGGCGTGCAGCTCAGCGAGGCGGGCGTCCTGTCGGCGGATGGTGGTGCCGAGCGTCTCGACTGCGTGGGCCAGCGTGGCGATGTCGGCCGCGTTGCGCAGCGTTCCCTGGCGGACGGTTTCCTCGACGGAGCGGCTGTCGAGGGTGACGGGATCATCGCGCCATGCCACGACCTCCCTGCGGAGCTGGTCGATGGCGGCTTCGAGGTGGAGACGGTCCGCCGCCACGTGGGAGGCGAGGGCGTCGTCGGCGCGGGTGCGCGCCGTCGCGCTCGCTTCGCCCTGCTCCTCGACGGCGGAGCGAAAGGAGGCCAGACGCCCGTCGGTGTGCGCGATGCGTCCGGCCATCTCGTTGAATGCGTCGTCAAGCTGGCCGCGGAGCTCGTCGAGCTGATCCTCCAGGGTGTGTCGCATGCCCTCGAGCGCCGCAGCGAGTTCGACCTGTTCGTCGGGCTGATCGGGAGCGTCGATCGGAGGCGCGACAGGGTCGATGGCGGGGGAGTGGCCAGCCGACGGCTCATCGAGGAGGCGTTCGAGCTGGGAGGCGAGGTCGTCGGGAGGCGTGCTGATCCCGCGAGCGTATGCGATGGCGCCGATAGCCTGTGAGCCTTCCATGTTGCTCCGCGACCTCCCCCCGCTGCTGCGCGAGGAGCCCGGCCTCGCGTCCGTGCTCGGTCGCTCCTCGGCCGTGCTCGCCGTCCCGGAGCCCGCTCGGGCGTTGGCCATCGCCGGGCTGGCTGCCCTCTCGGCCCGCCGACCGATCGTCGTCGCCGCTCCCACCACGGGCGACGCCGATCGCGTCGCCAACGACCTCCGGGCCTTTCTCGGGGCAGACGCCGTCGACACGTTCCCTGCGTGGGAGACGCTGCCGTTCGAGCGCGTGTCTCCGTCGGTCGAGACGATGGGGCGACGCCTGCGCACGATGTGGCGTCTTCGCGACCGGGAGCGCGCGCCGCGGGTCCTCGTGGCGCCGGTACGGGCACTCGTGCAGCGCCTCGGACCGCATGTTGAGGATGTCGAGCCGCTCGTCGTGTGTAGAGGCGAGCAGCGCGACCGCGACGATCTGGTGCGGGCGCTGGTGGAAGCCGGCTATCGCAGGGAGGAGGTGGTCGAGCACCGCGGCGAGGTCGCCGTGCGGGGGTCAATCATCGATGTGTTCCCGTCAACGGCCGACCGCCCCGTCCGGATCGATCTGTGGGGCGACGAAGTCGATCGTCTCAGCGAGTTCTCTGTCAACGATCAGCGTTCCACTGATGACCTCGAGCGCGTCGAGGTGTTCGGCTGTCGTGAGCTCCTGCCGACCGAGGAGGTGCGGATGCGGGCCGAGGCGCTGATCGCCGCGGAACCGTGGGGCCGCGAGCAGTGGGAGCGCCTCGCTCAGGGCCAGACCTTC
>JANOQG010000055.1:0-14341 GCA_031422255.1 Actinomycetes bacterium
GCTTCCAGCTTCGCCAGGATGAATCGGTCAATGTCGTTGCGAGGCCATAGTGTCTGATTAACCGCTGGCACGGAGGCCAAGCGAATGGGCTGGTACGCCCAGTGCTGTCGGCCTTTTTCCAGATCGATCTCTCGGCGTTTCACGAGATCTCGAGCGACGCGCGGTCGACATTCATCGATTCGGGCGGGAGCATCCCCTCGACCTCGCCGTGCAGGAGCAGCACTACCGGTGCGTCGGCGTCGCCCTCGTCGAGGTGGTGCACTCGGAGTGTGCCCCCCTCGCCGTCGGGGATGTCGGCGTAGTGCGGCTCGAACGCGTAGCCGGGCAGGTCGGCAAATCGGTCATCGGGCGTGCGGAGCGCATCCATCGGGTCCCCCTGGGCAAGAACGTGCAGACGCGCTGAACGTAGTCCGCATCTGAAGACCCCGAGTCAATCTGCGGCGGATCGAGCCCGGACTGGTCGTTCTGTGCCGCAGGTTGCGTGGAGTGGTTGACCTCGAGTCAATCTGCGGCGGATCGAGCCCGGACTGGTCGTTCTGTGCCGCAGGTTGCGTGGAGTGGTCGACCTGCGAGCGCGCCTGGCGGGATCGCTACGGGGTGCACATCGGCACGCCGGTGCCGCCGATGCCGCAGTAGCCCGAGGGGTTCTTCGACAAGTACTGCTGGTGGTAGCTCTCGGCGTAGAAGAACGGGGCGTCGGCGACGGGCCGTATCTCCGTGGTGATCCCGCCAAAGCCGGCGGCCTGCAGCTGCGCTTCGTAGGCCTCTCTGCTCAGCTCAGCGGCGGCGGCCTGCTCGTCGTTCGCCGTGTAGATCGCCGAGCGATACTGCGTGCCCATGTCGTTGCCCTGCCGCATCCCCTGCGTGGGGTCGTGGTTGGTCCAGAACGTGTCGAGGAGCGCTTCGAAGCTCACCTTGGCGGGGTCGTAGGCGACGAGCACGACCTCGGTGTGCCCGGTGCGTCCGCTGCAGGTCTCCTCGTAGGTGGGGTTTGGGGTCGTGCCCCCCGCGTAGCCCACAGCGGTGGAGAAGACGCCGTCGAGCTCCCAGAACTTGCGCTCTGCGCCCCAAAAGCAACCCATGCCGAAGATGGCAGTGGCGATGCCCTCGGGGAAGTCGGCGAGCGGATTGCCGTTCACGTGGTGACGCTCGGGAATGGGCATCGTGTCGGGGCGGCCGGCGAGGGCAGCGTCAGCGTCGATCATGCGGGTCTTGTCTCGTCCGAACATGAGGCCAGGCTACGGCCCGCGGCCAGCGGCTCGTCGCGCCCCTCGGGCAGTTCACCGACTCGCAAGCCACTCGAGGGCGGCGAGGGCGCCGTGGTCACCCTTGTACGCGGCGAGTGCGGGTGACCAGCTTGCGATGGCGGCGGCCATGCGTTGGGCCACGTCGGGTCGCTCAGCGAGGACTGCGAGCGGCACCTGTTGGGTGCGAATGGTGAACAGCACCGCATCAGCGGTCCTCAATCGCTGCAGCGTCTGGCGTTCGGTTCTCAGGTAGAGCCCGTCGGGGGCGCTCCCGATGTAGGGCGGGGTCGGATCGGCAAGGAAGTACGACGGGTCGTCGTGGATGCTCCAGTTCCGCCGCCACACCGCCCGATCGGGGCGCAGCCGTTGGACGAACGTGTCGACCTTGTGTGCGAGCTCGTCGGCGTAGTGGGCCACGGGCCCATGGACTGCTGCCAGGGGTCGACCCAGCTTGTCGGCCAATCGCCAATACGACGGGAAGCAGAGCGATGCCGCGTCGAGGTGGGGCGCGCCGTCGCGCAGGACCAGCAGGCAGAGGTCCTCTTGCACGAGGCGCCCTGCAGCATCGAGCGCGTGAAGGCCAACCGGTGCGATCTCGAGGCCGATGGCCTCCATCACCAGCGTGAGCACCTCAGCCGAGGCCTGCAACACGGTCGGCGTCTCGAGGGCGGCGAACACGTCGGCGTGACGCTCGCGAGCCAGTGCTGCCTTCCGATCGAGATCGCGCGCTCGGTCCTGATCGGCGATCAGCCACGCATCGGGCTGCAGGTTGCGCGTACCCATGCCCAACCAAGGCGGCCCGGGTTCAAGGGGCAGCTCGTCGAGCCACTCGGGCGCGGTCACCCGCCGGAGGTGGGGAAGCGGATGTACGTGTCGATGATGAGCAGAGCGAGGGTGGGATCGGACGGCACGATGTCGGTGATCTCATCGTGTGCGCGGAGATCTGCGACGAAGCGATCGACGATGACGTCCAGCGTGAGGTCGTCGGCGTGCTCGCGCCACACGCGCTGCTCGTCGAGGTTGGCGAAGCAGTACGCCTTCCACGACACCGAGAACCGCAGGTCATCCCAGGCGAAGTCAGCCGCTGTCAGGTCGCCGTCGCGCACTACCCAGCGGCCGTTCCCCGTTGGCTCAAGACGCATGCCCGGACGGAGGGGCGCCATCTCTGGCTGCGCCGAGGCGATCCGATCGACTCCATGGAAGACGGAGTCGGCATCGAGCACGACGGCAGTGTTGTGGCGCACCGCGTGCTTGCGAGCGGGCCCTTCAGACCCTGTCGGCCAGTAGGCGAACTCGCCGCCGTCGCAGTCATGGAACCACGACACGCCGGTGGCGATGGGCATGCGGTGGTCCTCGAAGAGCCCGCTGTGGTGCATCGCCACGAGCAGCCACTGCGGCATCACTTTGCGGTTGCAGCCCCGAAACTCCGGTACGTCGGTGTGGATGGCCAGCTCCTGGCCGGGGACCATGAGGTTGGCGAACACGATGGCCGGCTCCACCACAGGTCGATCCGGGAAGATCGCCACGGCAGCCTCGACGAAGGTGGGGTGGTGGAGAAACGGCTCGATGCCATCGATCCGCGCCTTCAGTCCGTAGGCGTACTCCTCGCGGAAGTAGTTCGTGCGAGTGCCGAGCGTGCGAAGGTCCTCCTGGCTCGGGTTGCCAGTGCGGCCACCCGTACGCAGAAAGTTGGAGAGCGCGTCGTGGCGCTGAGCGAGGCCCTTACCGATCGGGCTGTCCACCCGTTCCTGGCTGTACATGCCGTAGCTGCCGAAGCGCTCGCACAGATCGACGATGGCCGCGGCTCCCGCATCGTCGAAGAGGCGGTCGACCTCGACGGTCGTGTGCGGCGTGGCGGTGGTAACGGACATCGGGGCGAGAGCCTATTGCGATCAGGCGAGCCGCATCGGGGTGTGGGGGATGCCGTCGTCGAGGAACGCGGGACCGTCGGGTACGAACCCGTGGCGGCCGTACACGTGGACGAGATGCGACTGTGCGTGCAGCACCACAGGGCGCTGGCAGTGGGCGAGGGCCTCGTCCAGCAACCGCGCGGCGAGGTGGTGACCGCGGAAGCTCGGATCGGTGACCACTCGCCCGATGCGGTGGCCGCCGCCGGGCTCGGCCAGGACGCGCACATAGCTGGCGGCAGCCCCGTTCGGCGCTGAAGCCCAGATGTGCACGGTGGTGGGCTCGAGATCACGGCCGTCGGGGTCCAGGTAGACGCAGTCCTGTTCGACCACGAACACCGCGGCCCGCAGGCAGAGCGCGGCGTACAGCTGGGCGATCGCGATGTCAGCGCCCGTGGCCGTGAGCAGCTCGAGGTCGTCCACGTCGCCGACGTTACGCGCTCGCGTTCGAGTGTCGTACCGCTTGCGTAGCCTGCGCGGGTGCCCATCCCCGGACCGCCCGAGCTCGGCCGCGCTGTCATCGTTGCGGCGGGGGCGGCCGCGCCCGAGCCCTGGGCCAGCGCCCCTCGGATCGTCATCGACGACGAAGCGATCGCTGATCCGGCGGGGGTCGTCCGGGCATTGCACACCGCCTGGCGCCGTCGCACCCCGATCGTGATCGAGGCGTGCGTTGATCCCGTTGCCTTCCGAGCTCCGGAGGGCTTCACCGACGAGCTGTGGACGATGGGCGCGGGATTCGAGCCGTGGGCCGACCGGCTGCACTTTCTGGTCTGGGCCAACAGCTACGACGCCCGGGCCGAGGGCGAACCGATCTGGTGGTGGGGTCGCAAGGCGGTTCGCCTCGGAGCGGTCGAGGGAGGCAAGGCCGACATCGTGCTGCCCGATGGGAGCCCGGCGTGGATCGACGGTGGGCCACGCTCGCCGCTGAAGGTGCCGCTACGTGGCGCCGCCGTTGTCGCGAGCGAGTCGCTGGAGCTCGGGTACCTCGTTGCCCAGCCGAAGTCCGTGGCACCTTCTGGGGAGCTCGCTCCGGATCAGCTCGCGGCCGTTGCCCATGCAGCCGGGCCTGCCCGGATCATCGCCCCAGCGGGGTCGGGCAAGACCCGAGTGCTCACCGAGCGCTACCGCCATCTGCTCGCCGAGCGTGGCTACGAGCGAGAGGCCACGGTTGCCCTCGCCTACAACAAGAAGGCGCAGGAGGAGATGGCCTCGCGCCTTCCGGGCCTCGGAGCCCGCATCCAGACGCTGAACGCCTGGGGCTACTCCATCCTCGCTCGCTCGATGGGTCGCCGGCCGGAGCTGCTCGACGAGCGTGATGTGCGGGGCATCGTCGAGCGGCTCATCCCCAAGCAGCAGCGCCGAGTGAACACGGATCCGGTCGCGCCCTACCTCGATGGGCTCTCCCTCATCCGCCTCGGGCTGCGCGAACCGCAGGAGGTCGAGGACTCGCTCGACGACGTCACCGGTCTGGCGGCCGCCTTCGAGCCCTATCGGGAAGAGCTGCGGCGTCGCGGGGCCATCGACTTCGACGAGCAGGTGTACGGCGCCGTCGAGGCGCTCGTGCGCGATGGCGACCTGCGGCGAGCAGTGCAGGCCGACCACCGTCACCTCCTCGTCGACGAGCTCCAGGACCTCACGCCGGCTCACGTGCTCCTTCTGCGGCTGGCAGCAGGCCCCGCGGCCGACGTCTTCTCGGTGGGCGACGACGACCAGTGCATCTACGGCCACATCGGGGCAGATCCGCGCTTCCTCATCGACTACGAGCGCTACTTCCCTGAGGCCGAGCCTCATGCCCTCGAGGTGAACTACCGCTGCCCAGCTCCGGTCGTTGCCGCCGCCCGCACGTTGCTCTCCTACAACGACGTCCGCGTGGCAAAGGAGATCCGCCCGGGTCCCGATGTCGTCACGGCCGACGACGCCTTTCTCGTGAAGACCCACGCCTCCGACACTGGCGCCCGTGCCCTCACCGATGCCGTGACCCGCTGGTTGGGGGAGGCCGGCGTTGAAGCGGAGCAAATGGCGGTGCTCACCCGAGTCCAGTCCCTGTTGTTGGCGCCGCACGTCGCGCTGGCCGACGCCGGTGTACCGCTCGATTCGATCCTCGACGAGGGCGTGTTGAACCGTCTCGGCGTGCGGGCCGCGCTCGCCTACGTGCGGATCGCGGTCGACCCCGATCGCGTCAGCGGCTCCGACCTCAGCGAGGTACATCGGCGGCCGAGCCGGGGCCTTCCGCAGTGGGCCACGAAGTGGTTGGAGAACTGTCGGTCTGTTGCCGATGTACGCAAGGCCGCGGCCCGCATCGACGATACGAAGGTAGGCGCCAAGCTCGACGACCTCGCCCTCGACCTCGGCCGGTTGGCCACGCTTGCCAAGAACGGTGCAACAACGCGCGATCTGCTCACCGCCGTGCGCGACGACATCGGGCTCGGCACCGCCATGACGCTGCTCGACAGCAGCGGGGGAGCGAGCGGTTCGCACCTCGACGACCTCGAGGGCCTGCTCCAGGTCGCTGACCTGCATCCCGATGCGCGCTCGTTTGAAGCGTGGCTCCGCCGCACCTTCCACAAGGAGCGCCAGGAAGGTGGGGTCACGCTTTCCACGATCCATCGCGTGAAAGGCCGTGAGTGGGACCACGTTGTCGTGTTCGGGGCCACCGAGGGCTTGATGCCTCACCGTCTGGCCAGCGACATCGAAGAGGAGCGCCGGATCCTGCACGTTGGCATCACGCGGGGACGCCAACGGGTGCTCGTCCTCGGCGACCGGAGTCGGCGCTCGCCCTTCCTGGGCGAGCTCGATGGGTCGGCCGCCCATGGTCACCTGCGTGCGGTGGTGACCGCCCGCTCGGTGGTCGCCCCCGCGCCCACGAAAGCCCCCTTGGTTCGCACGAGCCTGCCGGCCGAGCAGGGCCAAGCCCTCAAGGTGCTGGGGGGTTACGAGGGCGTGGTGCACGAGATCGAGGAGGCAGGTGTACGCCTCCGACTCGACGACGGAGGTTCGTTCTTCGTGCGCTTTGGCGAGCGAGTCACCTATGCGGGCACGCCGCTCACTCTGGCCGCCCCGCCATCGCCGCTCGCAGCCGCTGCCAGCGACGCGTTGCGCGCCTGGCGCCTCGAGCGGTCCCGGGCCGACGCGGTGCCAGCGTTCGTGATCCTCAGCGACAAGCACCTCGACGGCATCGCCGAACGCCACCCCACATCACTCGTCGAGCTCCGAAGCTGTCCCGGCATCGGCCCCGCCAAGCTCGACTCCTACGGCGACGAGATCCTCGAGGTCCTGCACGATCTCGAGACCTAGCGACCGGGCTGGGGCGCGTGGGACGGTGGAGAGCTGCGACGAACTCGTACCCTGGTGGCGTGTCTGACGCGATCATCCAGACGGTGCCGCTGGGCTTCCAGTGGCCGACCATCGATCCGTTTCTGTTCTGCGTGCACCACGACGATGCCTACCCGGCGGGCAACGAGGTGGCGGGGCCTGGCGTGCCACTGACTGGCCGCGACCTGGGCCAGGACTTTGCGGGCGTCGACGGGTGGCGGATGTATCACGGCAGGGAGGTCCCTGGGTTTCCGAATCACCCCCACCGTGGTTTCGAGACGGTGACGTACGTGCGTCAGGGGCTGATCGATCACTCCGACTCGCTCGGCGCCGCTGCCCGCTTCGGACGGGGTGATGTGCAGTGGCTGACCGCTGGGGAGGGCATCGTGCATGCCGAGATGTTCCCGCTGCTCGACCAGACGCAGCCGAACCCACTCGAGCTGTTCCAGATCTGGTTGAACCTGCCCGCCGAGGACAAGCTCGTCGAGCCGCACTTCGCCATGCTCTGGGACGACGCCATCCCGCGCCTGCGTCACACCGACGACGGCGGCCGGGTCACTGAGGTAACCGTCATCGCCGGCGAGCTGGAGGGGCTGACGCCGCCCTCGCCGCCACCGCATTCATGGGCCAGCCGGTCTAACGCTGATGTTGCGATCTGGCACCTGCGGATGGAGCCGGGTGCGCGCTGGACCCTGCCGCGAGCCAAAGGGATCGAAACCGTTCGCACCCTGTACGTGTTCGAGGGCGCCACCCTGACGATCGACGGCACGGTGGTTGGGCACAACACGGGGTCGGTCGTGCGGAGCGACGTCGACATCGCGCTTGAGAGCGCAGACGGAGTGGAGGTGCTGTTGCTCCAAGGCCGTCCGATCGGCGAGCCCGTGGCTCGGTATGGCCCGTTTGTCATGAATGAGGAGCACGAGATCGAGCAGGCCTTTGCCGATTACCGAGAGACCCAGTTCGGCGGTTGGCCGTGGCCATCTGAGGAGCCTGTGCACAGCGGCGCGAGCGGCCGGTTCGCTCGTCGCCCCGATGGCGCCCTCGAGGAGCCCTGAATGTTCACCGATTCGTTCTCATCACCGCTACGTCCTGCCAACGAGCGCGTCGTACGCTCATCGATGGGCTCATTCGACTGCGAGTGAAGGGGACGTCCTGGCCGCCGACACGACGAGCGCCGTGCTGACACGGCTGGAGGTGCTGGAGCACCTGCGGCACCATGCCGCCGTGCCCACCGACGGACCCGTGCGGGTGGGTCTCGAGCAGGAGTGGCACACCTACCGCTTGTCCGATCCAGGCCGGCACCTGCTCCCGGAGGAAGTGCTGGACGCCGCCACCGCTTCCGGCCCACTCCCGAGCGGCAGCAGGGTCACCGTGGAGCCCGGCGGGCAGGTCGAGCTAGCCACACCACCGATTGAGCCGTGGTGGGGGGCGCTCGACGCACTCCGCACCGATGGGGCCGTGGTGCGCCAGCGGCTGGCGGAGGCCGGCATCGCCGCGCTGGCCGCCGGCATGGATCCGTTTCGCCCGCCGGCCCGCACGCTCAGCCGGCCGCGCTACGACGCGATGGAGGCGTACTTCGACAAGTGGGGCCCGTCGGGTCGACGGATGATGGCCAGCACGGCTTCGATCCAGATCAACATCGACTCCGGCCCGCCAGAGGTGGCGGCCCGAAGGTGGGCGCTGGCCCACCGCGTCGGCCCCGCCCTGGCGGCCGCCTTCGCCTGCTCACCCAGTCGGATCTACCGCTCCGCTCGTCTCGCGACCTGGGACGAGATCGATCCCACGCGTACGCGGCCTGCCTTGCGCACGGGTGCCCTCGGCGACGATTGGGGTAGCTACGTGCTCGGCGCCCGACTGATGCTGCTCCACGATGATGAGCACAGCTGCCGAGCCGTCACAACCGCAATGACCTTCGAGGACTGGATAGACGACGGGATCGACGGGCGCTTTCCCACGCTCGACGACCTCGCCTACCACTGCACCACCTTGTTTCCGCCAGTGCGACCGCGCGGCTGGCTGGAGCTTCGATGGCTGGACAGCCTTCCCGCCGGGTTGGCCGAGATCGCGAGCGCAGCGGTGAGCATTCTCCTCATCGACCTCGAAGCAGGCCAGATTGCGGAGGCCGCATGCGCGTCGGTGGCCACCGACTGGGCCCAGGCAGCGTCACAAGGACCGCGTGACCCGGCGCTGGCACAGGCCGCTGCGGTCTCCTTGAGGGCGGCGGCAGATGCGCTGGCGCGCTCTGACGCGCCGCCGCATTACGCCGAGGGCGTCGCCGACGCGGCAGAGCGGTGGCCCGCTCGCTTCCAATGCCCGGCGGACGACCTCGAGCGCCGGCTGCGTCGAGGCGACAAGGTCGCGCAGCTCGCCGACCCCACCACCGAGGTGCTCCGATGGCGCTGACCGGCACCATCGACCTCGCGGAGCATCTGGCCGCTGCCCTCGCGAGCTCACGGGCTCGCACGCTGTCGCTCGTCGCGCCCTACGACGACGCGATTCTCTGCCGCCAGCACGATCCGCTCATGTCTCCACTCGTTTGGGACCTCGCCCATGTGGCCAACTACGAGGACTACTGGCTGGTACGGGCCTTGGGCGGCGCGCCCACCCGCCCCGGCATCGACGATCTCTACGACGCGTTCCAACAACCGCGTCACGTCCGGGAGGCGCTCCCGCTACTGAGCCCGGCCGAGGCTCGCTCATATGGCGATGCCGTGCGCTCGCGGGCGCTGCACCGGCTCTCCACGGCCGACCTGAGTCCCGACGGACCCGACCCGCTGCTGCGCCACGGCTACGTGCACGCCATGGTCGTGCAGCACGAGCATCAGCACGCCGAGACGACCCTCGCCACGATTCAGCTTCTCCCCGCTGAAGAGGGTCATCAGCTCGCGCTCCCGTCACCCCCTCCCGCCGTCGTGCTTCCCCCCGCCGAGGTGCACATTCCGGCCGGCCCGTTGCTGTTGGGCACCGACGACCCATGGGCCTACGACAACGAACGCCCGGGACACGTCGTGCAGGTCCCGGGATTCTCGATCGACGCCGCTCCTGTCACCAATGCCCAGTTCCAGGCCTTCATCGCCGATGGTGGCTACGACCGCCCCGAATGGTGGCGACCGGAAGGCTGGGGGTGGGCTCACGCTGCTGGTCTGGTCGCTCCTCAGTTCTGGGTTTCCGATGGTGACGGCTGGCAACGCTGGCGGTTCGGGTGGATGGAGCCCGTGCCCGCCGACGAGCCGGTGCAGCACGTGTCCTGGTACGAGGCCGACGCCTATGCGCGATGGGCCGGCCGGCGCCTTCCCACCGAGGCCGAATGGGAGAAGGCAGCGGCGGGAGCCAGCCCGGACCCCCAGCACACCAACCTCGGCCAGCGATGGATGGGTCCCACCCCGATCGGCTCACACCCCGGTGGCGTGAGCGACAGCGGCTGCCACCAGATGATCGGCGATGTCTGGGAGTGGACCTCGTCCGACTTCCGGCTGTACCCCGGCTTCCAGGCCTTCCCGTACAAGGAGTACTCCGAGGTGTTCGACGACGGCGGCTACAAGGTGTTGCGCGGTGGTTCGTGGGCCACCCACCCCCGGGCTGCCCGCGCCACCTTTCGCAACTGGGACTTCCCCATCCGGCGTCAGATCTTCGCCGGCTTTCGCTGTGCCCGGGACGACGCCTGATGTGCCGACACCTCGCCTACCTCGGCCCCGCGCGTTCGTTGTCCTCGCTGCTCTACGCGCCAGCGCAGTCGCTCGAAGTACAGAGCCGTTCGCCGCGCTACCAACGCGAAGGAGCCATGAACGCAGACGGGTGGGGCGTGGGTTGGTGGGACCGCTCCATCCGCCCGGAGCCGGCCCGCTACCGCACTGCGATGCCGATGTGGACAGACCGTTCCTTCCGCTCCGTCGCCGACCTCACCGAGGCGCCCGCAATCATGGCGGCGACGCGCAGCGCCTCTCCGCCGTCGCCCATCGTGGAGACGGGCAACGCGCCGTTCACGTTTGGGCCATGGTTGTTCTCGCTCAATGGCTTCGTGGTCGACTTTCGGGCGGGTGTTGGCGACGAGCTGCGGCGGGCCATCTCTCCGGAGCACGCGAGTGGCATCGATGGCAGCAGCGACTCCGAGGTGCTGTTCGCGCTCCTGCTCGACCGGCTCGCCGAGGGTCGCAAGCCCGCCGATGCTCTGGCCGACGTGACGGCGTTGGTCCTCGGGCTCACCGGGGGCAAGCTGAATCTGCTGCTGTCCGATGGGGAGGAGATCACCGCCACAGCACGGGGCAACTCGCTGTTCGTGCTGGCTGGCGAGGGTCTGGCAGTCGGGGGCGTGCTGGTGGCCAGCGAACCCCTCGATGATGACGCAGCCTGGACCCAGGTTCCCGAGGGCTCCGTGATGTGCGCGACCCTGGGCGGGCCGACCATCGAGCCACTGCCTGGAGGCACATCATGACCGCAAGGCCCCTGGGCCAGCGCTGCACCATCGAGGTGCATCTCGACGCCGACGACCTCAGTGCTGCCTTGCGCAGAGACGCGCTCGATGGCCTCACCGCGTATCCCAAGCACCTCCCGCCGAAGTGGTTCTACGACGAGCGCGGCTCGCTGCTCTTCGACGACATCACGCGGCTCGAGGAGTACTACCCCACGCGGCGGGAGACAGAGATCCTGGAGCGCGAGGCATCGAACATCGCCCGACGCACGCAAGCCACCACCTTGCTCGAGCTCGGCTCTGGCACCTCGACCAAGACGAAGCTCCTTCTCGATGCACTGGCTGCGGTGGGCACGCTCACGCACATCGTGCCCTTCGATGTGTGTGAGCCGATCCTGCGTGATGCGGGTCCCGTTCTCGCGGCGCGCTATCCGGGAGTGCGGGTAGACGCTGTCGTCGGGGACTTCGAGCGCCACCTCGGCAGGTTGCAGATGGGCGACAGCACGTTGGTGGCGCTGCTCGGTGGCACGATCGGGAACCTCACTCCCCATGAGCGCGCCAAGTTCCTCCACGAGCTCGCCGACCAGATGCAGCCGGGCGACTGGCTGCTCCTCGGCACCGATCTTGTGAAGGACCCAGCACGCATCGTCGCCGCCTACGACGATGCGGCTGGCGTCACGGCGGAGTTCAACCGCAACGTGCTGCACGTGCTGAATCGGGAGCTGGATGGCAACTTCGTGCCGGATCGCTTCGCCCACGTCGCTCGGTGGGACCCCGACGAGCAGTGGATCGAGATGCACCTGCGGTCTCTGGGTGATCAGGAAGTCCGACTCGGTGCCCTCGATCTTGATCTGGCCTTCTCCGATGGCGAGGCCATCTGCACGGAGGTCAGCGCAAAGTTCACCCGTGGGCGCCTCGAGAGCGAGCTGGCCGCAGCCGACCTCGACGTGGATCTCGTGCTCACAGACGCCGCCGACGACTTCGCTGTGTCGCTCTCCGTCAAGCGCTGAGCCCACCTCCGCGTAGCCTGGCGGAATGGCCGAATACACCGCTCCGATGCGCGACATGCGCTTCGTCCTCGAACACCTCGTCGACTTGGAGGGCGTCGTCGCACTTCCGGGCTTCGACCACGTCGACACCGACGGCGTCTATGCCGTGCTGGAGGAGAATGCGCGGTTCATGGAGGACCTCATCGCTCCCATCAACAAGGTGGGCGATGTGCAGGGCAGCGTTCGCAACGACGATGGCAGCGTCACCACGCCCGACGGCTTCAAGGAGGCGTACAAGGCGTACGTGGACGCGGGCTGGGGGGGCGTGCCTTTTCCGGCGGACTACGGCGGAGGCGGCTTCCCGTGGCTCGTGGGCATCGCGATGCAGGAGATGCTCACCAGCGCCAACATGGCCTTCTCGATGTGTCCGCTTCTGAACCAGGGCGCGATCGACATGCTGCTGCACCACGCATCCGAGGAGCACAAGGAGACGTACCTCCCGAAGATGATCACGGGGGAGTGGACCGGCACGATGAACCTCACGGAGCCGCAGGCTGGTTCAGACGTCGGTGCCCTCAACACCCGGGCGCTGCCTCAGGTCGACGGTAGCTACCGGATCACCGGCACGAAGATCTTCATCAGCTTCGGCGAGCACGACATGAGCGAGAACATCATCCACCTCGTCCTCGCGCGCACCCCCTCGGCGCCCCCGGGCACCAAGGGGATCAGCTGCTTCATCGTGCCGAAGTTCTTGCTGAACGATGACGGCACGCTGGGCGAGCGCAATGACGTCACCTGCGTGAGCATCGAGCACAAGATGGGGATCAAGGCGAGCCCCACCTGCGTGCTCAGCTACGGCGACGCGGGGGAGGGGGCCATCGGCTACCTGATCGGCGAGGAGAACGCCGGCATGCGGTACATGTTCACGATGATGAACAACGCGCGTCTCTCGGTGGGCCTGGAGGGGCTGTCGCTGGCCGAGCGGGCCTTTCAGATGGCACTGGCCTACGCCAAGGAGCGGAAGCAGGGACGTGCGCCCGGAGCTCAGCCGGGGACTCAGTCGGCGATCGTCGACCACCCTGATGTCCGGCGGATGCTGCTCACCCAGCGAGCCTCGATCGAGGCACTGCGAGGGATCATCTACCTGAACGCGGCAGCTCTCGATCGGGCCGCACGCTCGGCCGACGAACACGACCGCGCCAAGGCGGCCGAGTTGGTTGATCTCCTCACGCCCGTGTCCAAGGGTTGGGGCACCGACCTCGGCGTTGAGCTCACCAGCCTCGCACTTCAGGTGTTCGGCGGCATGGGCTACATCGAGGAGACGGGGGTTGCGCAGCACTTCCGAGATGCCCGGATCGCGCCGATCTACGAAGGCACCAACGGCATCCAGGCCATGGATCTGGTTGGTCGCAAGCTCCCCATGCGGGCGGGCGGCGCCGTAGCCGATTACTTGGGGCGCATCGACGCGACCATCGACGAGCTCGATGCTGCCGGCGAGGAGGTCGCGTCGATTCGCGCTGCCCTCGCTGAGGCGCTCGTCGACCTGCGCACCGCCACCGACTGGCTCCTTTCCAACGGCATGGCCAATCCACTCGATGCCTTGGCCGGCGCCACCCCCTACCTCCGTCTGTTCAGCGTGGTCACGGGTGGCTGGGTCATGGCTCAACAGGCCTTGCGGGCCATCGCGGCACGCTCCGCTGCCAGTGCCAACGAGCAGTCCTTCTATGACGGGAAGGTGCTCACGGCCCGCTTCTACTGCGAGCAGCTGCTGCCTCAGGCCGGCGGTCTCGTGCCGGCGGTCACGGCGACCAACCGTGATCTGGAAGCGGCCGTGCTCTAGGGACCCGCTCCACTGGTTCAGTCGCGGAGCAGAGCGGCCAACGCGTCGGATGGCAGCGGTTTGGCGAACAGGTATCCCTGGGCCAGCTGGCAGCCGAGCTCACTGAGGCGGGCTCGCTGCGGTTCACGCTCGACGCCCTCGGCGATCGACGTGAGCTGCAGCATCCGCGCCAGAGCGATGATCATCTCGGGAAGCGCCGCCTGCTCCGGAGCGAAGTCGATCGTGTCCACGAAGGACTTGTCGATCTTGAGGATGTCGATGGGAAAGCGCTGCAGGTAGCTGAGCGACGAGTAGCCGGTGCCGAAGTCGTCCACGGCGATCCGGATGCCCAGGTCGCGGAGTCGGGTGAGCGTGGTGATCGCTGCGGCGGGGTTCGTCATCATGGCGCCCTCCGTGACCTCGAGGATCAGGCTCGAAGGATGGATGCCGTGGTTGTCTAGCCGGCCAACGATGTGTGCGACCACCGCCTCGCCGATGAGCTGCTGCGGAGCGAGGTACACGCTGATGGACAGCTCAGCGCTCGCGATGCCGGCGTCCTTCCAGGCCCGCAGGTCAGCGCAGGCTTGATCAAGGATGGAGAGGCTGAGCTCGCCGATCCGACCGGTCTCCTCGGCGAGCGGGATGAATGCATCGGCGCC
>JANOQG010000056.1:0-13236 GCA_031422255.1 Actinomycetes bacterium
CTGGCTCTGGGACTGCGTGATCAGGGGCTTCGGGCTGTCGTGCTGGCCACAGCGCCCGAGGCGGGTGGCGCCGCAATCGTCGCGGCTGTCATGCCTGAGAGCGGGTTCAACGCCTCCAGCCTCTTGGAGGGAGCGAAGAAGCTCATCAAGGGCGGCGGCGGTCAAGACCCAGTGTTGGCTGTGGCCGGGGGGAAGGACGCGGCAGGCATCGACGCTGCGCTGGACAGCGTTCGGGCGGCGGCGGGCCTGGGTGGCTCGTGAGGGCCATGGGCATCGACCTCGGCTCGAAGCGAATCGGGGTTGCGTTGGCAAACTCCGAGGGCACGGTGGCAACCCCGTACGAGGTGCTGTCCCGCTCCGGCGATCGGGCCCGGGACCACGCCAAGATCGCGGCCTTGGCCGAAGAGGCGGGGGTGGTCCAGCTCGTGGTGGGTCTCCCGCTCTCGCTCGACGGTTCGGTTGGACCGGCGGCCGCGAATGCTCTCGCTGAGGCGGACGAACTCGGCGCGGCCACCGGGCTGCCGGTCGCGACGTGGGACGAACGCTTCACGACGGTCACCGCAGATCAGCAGCTCATCGCACAGAACCTGAAGGCCGATGCGCGCCGTCGCGTGGTGGACAAGGTGGCGGCCTCGATCATCCTGCAGGGATGGCTCGACCATCGCCGACTCACGGCCCCCTCCGAGGATCAGAACTGATGACCGACGTCCACCAACCATTCGATGGCGATGCCGACCACGAGGACGAAGAGGACGACGACGAGTGGGTTGAGCTCGCGGCCCCTTCTTCGCGCGGGCGCCGCATCGTCACGCTCCTGATCGGTCTGGTCGTGCTCCTGGGGGTGGGGGTAGGCGGCGCTGCCCTCTGGGTGAACCGCCAGCTCGACCCGCCGGGAGGGCCGGGCGCCACTCTTTCGATCGAGATTCCATCAGGGGCTACGTCAGACGACATCGGCAAGCTGCTCGCCGACGAAGGAGTGATCAGCAGCGACTTCGTGTGGGGCTGGTACCTCAGGCTCAACGGCGGTGGGCCATTCGAGGCCGGGGAGTACGAGCTCGCAACGAACAGTGCAATCGCTCGGGTCATCGATGTCCTCGACGCCGGTCCCCGCCCCCTGAGCGAGCGGTCCTTCACGATGCCGGAGGGTCTGAGCGTGCCTGAAGCCCTGGCTCGACTCGCCTCGACTGAGGACGGCCTGGGTCTCGACCAAGCGGCGATGCAACAGCTCCTCGATGACGGCGAGATCGTCTCTGCGGTCCTCGGCCCCGAGATCCCCTCCAACGAGGGCATCCTCTTTCCGGAGACCTATCGAGTGGCAGCCGGCGCTGACGCGAGGACGGTTCTGCAGCGGATGGTCAACCAGCTCGACGCGACGTTCGCTGACCTGAACGTGCAGTCTGCCCAGGAGCGGTTCAATCTCTCGCCGTACGAGATCTTGATCGTCGCTTCCCTCATCGAGGAGGAGACGAAGGTGTCCGACGAGCGCGCGATGGTTGCCCAAGTGATCTACAACCGACTCCGACAGGGCATCCCTCTCGGCATCGATGCCACGTCGCGCTACGAAGCTGAGCTCGCCGGCCGCGGCCGGGACGCCATCGACTTCACGAGCGACTCGCCGTACAACACCCGTCGCGTTCAGGGCCTACCGCCCACACCGATTGCCGCGCCGGGTCGAGCAAGTATCGAAGCGGCTCTGAACCCCGCGGATGGCCCGTGGATCTACTACGTCCTCGAGGACGCCGCTGGCCATCACTTCTTCACCGAGAGCAATCGCGAGTTCATCAACGCCAAGAACCGCTGCGCGGCGCTTGGCCTCGGGTGCGGCTAGGCCGGGGCTCACCATGCTGACGGGACACACCCGCACCGCTGGCGTCATCGGGTCACCGATCCGCCACTCCCTCTCGCCGGCGATCTTCAACGCAGCCTTCGCCTCGGCCGGCCTGGACTGGGCCTATCTCGCCTTCGACGTACCCGACGGAGCGGCCGGTCACGCCATGGCGGCCGTGCGTTCGCTCAGCATCGAGGGCGTCTCGGTCACGATGCCGCACAAGGCCGCGGTCCTCGCGTCGCTCGACACCATGTCCGACGACGTCGCCGCGCTAGGCGCCGCCAACTGCGTCTCTCGACGCGGAAGCGCGCTCCATGGGGACAACACCGATGGTCCGGGCTTCATGGACGCGCTTCGAATCGACGAGGGCATCGACGTAGACGGGCAGCGGGTGGCAGTGGTGGGCGCCGGTGGTGCTGGTCGAGCAGTGGCCCGGGCGTTGGCCGAGGCGGGGGCGGTCGTGACGATCCTCAACCGCTCCGCCGACGCAGCCGCGCTCGCCGCGTCGGTCGCAGGTCCGTCGGCACGGGTCGGCACCCCAGGGGATCTCGCCGACGCAGCGGTCGTCGTCAACGCCACGCCGCTTGGCATGGGCGTGGTGGTCTCGACGACGGGAGCACCGGAGCCCCTGCCCTTCGATGTAGCGCTTCTCGGGGCCGGCCAGATCGTGGTGGATCTCATCTATCACCCCGTCCACACGCCGCTTCTGTTGGCGGCCCGATCCCAGGGACTGCGCGCGGTCAACGGGGTGGGAATGCTCGTACACCAGGCCGCACACGCCTTCCGGCACTGGACGAGCGAGGAGCCACCCCTGGAGGCGATGAGCGCAGCGGCGGTGGCCGTCCTTTCCCGCCGGCTTGATCCCTAGCCAATTCGGGCTTGAGTCCTCCCTGCTGGGTGCCGATGGGTAGAACGACCCACTTCGCCACCGGAGGTAATCGTGGCCCTTCAGGGGACCCTGGACACCTTTGCTCTTTCCGATGTACTTCGCCTCCTCGCGGCGACGAAGAAGACCGGACGCCTACGCATTACAGGCGGTCGGGGTACCGGCAGCGTGTGGGTGGAGTCGGGCGGCGTATGCGCACTCGAGGCCACGCACGCTCCGCATGCGATCGAGAGCGTGGACGCCCTCTTCGAGCTCCTGCGCTTCGAGGACGGCGCCTTTACGTTCGACGCGGACGCAGTGCACGACGCGCCCGGCGCGCCGGCCGACGTGGAGCGCTTGCTTGACCAGTCTGAGGCCTTGCTCCACGAGTGGCGCGACATCGAGTCGGTCGTGCCGTCGATGGATGCATGGGTGACGCTTCGCAAGCTTCTGCCACTCACCGAGGTGAGCGTCGACCAAGCGCGTTGGACGACCGTGGTCGCGGTGGGCGGCGGCGCCACCGTGCGCAGGGTGGCCGACGAGCTCTGCCTGAGCGAGCTGCCGGTTTCCCGAGCAATCAAGGATCTCGTGGAGGCTGGGCTCCTCTCGATTGAGGACGCGGCTCCTGCTGGAGTCGCCATTGCCGCTCCCGCCATTGCTGCTCCCGCCACTGCCGCTCCCGCGCCTCGGCCGCTCCTCTCGTCGCTGCCGGCGCCGGCCACCAGCGACGACGTGCAGGTGGACGAGGAGCCCAAGTCGGTGGCCCGAGCGGGCTCCAACGCCCGGAGAACCAGGATGGCCGCGCCGGAGTCCGATGAGCCGGAACGCTTTGTTCCGCTCAAGCTCCCTGGTCATTCGGGGCCCGCAGCGTCATACGACCCCGTGGAGGAACCCCCCGCCGAGGATCCGGGCGCCGAGTTCCCAGGCCTGGCCAACCAGTCGGCCGACCCTGCGGTGGAGGAAGCCGACGGGGAGCCTGTGGAGATGGACCAGCAGGTCTCTTCCGTGCAGCCGGAAGCGGCCGATGCCCAGCGAGCGGCATCACAGGCAGACGCCGACGGGGAGCAAGAAGCGGCTCCCACTGAGGTCGATGCCGATGGCGAGCCCGCCGACCGGGGCCTGCTTCTGAAGTTCCTTTCCTCGGTCAAGAACTGAGAACGCATCCCTCCCTGCGGGGCCGGTTGGCGGGCATGCTCTGCTGATGCGCATCTCCTCCCGACGGCTGGGCGAGTTCCTCGTCTCCCGACGCGTCCTCTCACGCGACGTGCTGGATGAGCTGCTTGCGCGCGAGGAACGAGATGGCGTTCACCTGAGCAACCTGCTGGTGATCGACAAGATCGTCAGCGAGCAGGACCTCATGGCGGCAGTGGCCAGCGAGCTGGGAGTTCCCTACATCGATCTCACGGAGATCTCGATCCTGCCCGACGTGTGGGGGCTCGTCCCAGAGGGCCTCGCCCGGCAGCATCTGGCCGTAGCCCTCGAACGCCGTCCCACCGGGTTGTTCGTCGTGATGGAGGATCCGGGCGACGAGATCACCGTCAGCGAGCTCGAGAAGGTGCTGGGCACCCCCGTGCTCCCGGCGGTGGCCGTGCGCGACGACCTGCTTCGGATCGTCGACCAGATCTATGGCATCGCCGCGACGGACGACCTCGAGGGCGACGGCGAAGGCATCCCCGACGGCGCGTCGGCCGCAACCGCTGGGTCAACGCCGCAGGGCCTGCAGCTCGACGGCTTGCTCGACCGAGTCATGCGCATGGGCGGCTCTGACCTGCATCTCACCGTGGGGGCGCCGCCGACAGTCAGAGTGCAAGGCGAGCTGCGCCGCATGGAGAACGCGCCGCCGCTCAACGGGTCTGAGGTGCGGCGGCTCGTGCTCGGAATGCTCACACAGCGACAGCGGGATCGGTTCCTCGAGGAAGGCGAGCTGGCCACCTCCCATGCCATTCCAGGCCGTGGCCGTTTCCGGGTGTCTGCCTTTGTGCAGCGCGACTCCGTGGGGGCGGTGCTCCGGCTCGTGCCAGCAGACATCCCCTCCGCAGAGGATCTCGGGCTTCCCGACGAAGTGATCGAGTGGACGGAACACCGCAAGGGCATCGTGCTGGTGTGCGGACCGCACGGCTCGGGCACGAGCACGACGATGGCGGCACTGGTCGATCGGATCAACCGTGCCCGCGCATGCCACATCCTGACGGTGGAGCAGCCCATCGAGTTCCTCCACCAGCATCGCGCCGCAATCGTGAACCAGCGTGAGGTGGGGGAGGACACCGCGAGCTTCGAATCCGGCCTTCGGTACTCGCTTCGCCAAGATCCCGATGTGCTCGTCGTGGGCGAGCTTCCCGACGTGGAAACCGTTCGTCACGTGCTCGCGGCAGCTGAGACGGGTCACCTGGTGATGGCCACGCTCCGCACCGTCGACGCTGTGAAGACGATCGAGCGACTCGTCGACATCTTCCCCCCTGACCAGCAGGCCCAGGTTCGTCTGCAGCTGGCCACGACGCTGCGCGGCATCGTCGTGCAGCAGCTCGTGCCCGCTATCGACGGCGGGCTCGCCCTTGCCACTGAGGTGCTGCTGCCCACGACCGAGGTCATCCGTTGCATCCGCGAGGGGGACAGCCCCAGCATGGTGAAGGCGATCGTCGGTGGGGTGTCGAGTGGGATGGGCACCATGGACCAGTCGTTGGCCCAGCTCGTCCAGGAGGGACTCGTGGAGGTCGACGACGCTGCCGATCGAGCGCTCGACCCGGCCGAGCTGCGGTACCTGACCTCCAGCTCCGACGACTGAGACCGTTAGTAGATTCCGGACATGGACGCGCTGGCTGTTGGTGGTTCGGGGTTGCTCGCCGCGGCGATCGGCCCAGTTCTGAACGTGCTGATCGACCGCGTTCCGTCCAAGGCCCCTCTTCGAGGTGCACGCGATGGCGAGGTCTGCGCTCCTGTTGCCTGGCTCGGGGTTCCGGCCCAGCCGTGGCTGTTTCGTCGAGGTCGGGTGGGGGATCGCCCCCTCCCGCGCCGTTGGCTGGCTGTCGAGGTCGCGACGATCGCAACGTTCATGGTGATGGCGGCGCGCTTCCCAAGCCTCGAGCTCGTCGCGCTGCTCTTGCTCACCGCCTCGCTGATCACGGTGTCGGTGATCGACCTGCAGCTGCTCCGGATCCCCGACCGAATCACCTTTCCCACGCTGGCGATCGCGGTGCCCCTTGTCTTCGCGCTCTCGCTCCACCGCGACTCCAGCGCCGCGTTCCAGGGTGCCCTCGTGGGCAGCGTCGGGTACTTCCTTCTGCTCTTCGTCCCGCACTTCATCTACCCGAAGGGCATGGGGTTCGGCGACGTGAAGTTGGCACTCGTGATGGGGTTGTACCTGGGGTGGGTCGGATGGTCGCCGGGTTACCCCACGATCGGGCCGATCCGCCTCGTGCTGTACGCGCTCATCGTGGGCTGCATGCTCGGCGTCGTGTTCGGCGTGGTAGCGCAACTGGTGACGCGACGTCGTGGTGCGTTCCCATTCGGGCCCGCGCTGGCGCTCGGGTGCCTCGTGATCATCTACTTCGCTCGTGACCTCCGCATCTGATCTCGGTCCGCGTTGCCGGTGAACTAGAACAGGTTCCACGTTCGGTTGCCGCGCAGGGGAGATCGCTGAGGATGGCTGTTTCGACGGACCGTGATCCGATCGCCACGCAAGCCGCGCTCGCCACGTGGTTGCAGGGTCGCACCGGCGCGGCGTTCGTCGAGGTGGGCGAGGTGAGGATTCCGGGGCTGTCGGGGTTCTCCAACGAGACCCTGCTGTTCGAGGCCGCGTGGGGCGGGGAGGTCCACAACCTCGTCATCCGTGTCGAACCCACGGGACACACGGTGTTCCCGGCCACGGCGTTTGACGCTCAGGTCGAGGTGATGCAGGCGCTCGGCGCTGAAGGCAGCGTGCCGGTGCCGGCCGTGCGCTGGTTTGAGCAGGGCACCGAGGTGCTCGGCTCCCGCTTCGTCTGCATGTCCCACGTGGAGGGCGACGTGCCCGCCGACAACCCCGGCTACCACGGTGAAGGCTGGATGCGCGCACTGGATGAGGATGGCCAGCGGCGTGTCTGGGAGAGCGGCCTGGACACCATGGCCGCCATCCACGCACTGGATCCGAGCGCCCTCGGACTCGCGTGGCTTCACCCTGTCACGCCCACACAGCAACTTCAGCTCGACCGGGAGTACCGCACCTTTGCGTGCGGCGACGTCCCCTATCCGGTGGTCGATCGCGCCTTCGAGATCCTTGAGGCAACGATTCCGGCCGCTGTCGCTCGCCCCGCCCTCTGTTGGGGCGACTCCCGCATCGGAAACATGATCTTCGGCGCTGACCAGCAGGTCGCGGCCGTGCTCGACTGGGAGATGGTGACAGCCGGCGACCCGGCGCAGGATCTCGCGTGGTACCTGCTCCTCGATCACCACCACACGATGGCGTTCGACGTGCCTCGGCTGCCTGGGCTGCCAAGTCGAGCGGAGTCGGTTGCGCGTTGGGAACGAGCGAGCGGGTACTCCGCTGAGCATCTCGAGTGGTACGAGCTCCTCGGGGCGGCCCGCTACGCATCCGTGATGGTGCGCGTGATGAAGCTCCTCGACGCGAGCGGTGTGTTCCCGGGCGCCGCCGCGATGGCGTTCGACCAGACCGGCACCCGCCTCCTCGACGAGCTGCTCACCGCTCGCGCCTGACCCCCCCGAATCCCACCAGGAGAACCGATGCTCTCGCCCCTTGACGACTTTCCGATCCACCAGGTCGCACAGCCCATCCGGCAGCCCGGCACCAGCGATCGCAACTTCTATGACCGCTACTACTTCAACTGCCACCCGTGCTCTGACGACCTCTTCCTCATCATCGGCCAGGGCCAGTACCCGAACCTCGGAGTGCAGGACGCCTTCGCGCTCGTGCGTCGTGGCGACGAACATCGCGTCGTGCGCGCTTCCCGCGAGCTCGGACTCGACCGCCTCGACACCTCCGTCGGTCCGTTCAAGGTCGAGGTGATCGAAGGCCTCAAGACGCTGCGGTGCACGCTCGACGCGCCGGAGCACGGCTTGTCCTACGACCTCACCTGGGAGGGGTACGTGCCCGCATTCCAGGAGCCGCCACACGTCGACCGCAACGCCAACGGGCGCGCCTTTCTCGACGCCTGCCGTCTCGCTCAGCTCGGGTCGTGGAGCGGCTGGATCGACGTCGACGGCGACCACATCGCGGTCACTCCCGACCATTGGTGGGGTAGCCGCGATCGTTCCTGGGGCATTCGCCCGGTCGGAGAGGCGGAGGATCCAGGAAACCTCGCCAACAAGCCGGCCGGAACCTTTCGGTGGCTGTACGCGCCGTTGCGTATGCCGGATCACGCACTCGTGTTCATTTGCCAGGAGCGTGGCGATGGCAGCAGGGTGCTGGAGGAGGCGGTGCGCCTCTGGCCGGATGGTCGCGTCGACTTCCTCGGCCGCGCTGAGCACGACTTGCAATGGAATGCGGCCGGTCCTGGGCTCTTCGGGCTGGTGGAGAAGGGCACGATCCGCCTCGGCGATGTTGTCGTGGAGGTCGAGCCCGTCCTCCCCGTTCACGTGGGCGTCGGCACGGGGTACGGCTTCGACGGCGATGGATGGAAGCACGGCGCCTTCCAGGGGGACCTCGAGGTGCAGGGGAAGGTCTACGACCTCTCCACTGAGGAAGGCCGCAGCGCCATGTTCGGCATCGTCGACTCCGTCGCCAAGTTCACCGTCGACGGCCAAGAGGGCTGGGGCCTCTTCGAGCACCTGTACATCTAGCTCGATCCGTCGCTGGAACCGATGGCCCTTCGGCCACCGGCAGGCCAGTACCCTCAGCGCCATGCTTCGGTTCCTGACGGCGGGTGAGTCGCACGGGCGCGCGCTCGTCGTGATCGTCGAGGGCCTGCCAGCGGGCCTGCCCATCGCCACCGAGCAGGTGCAGGCAGAGCTGGCACGGCGCCGGTTGGGGTACGGCCGGGGCCCGCGGATGCGCTTCGAGCAGGACGAGGTGACGATCATCGGCGGCGTTCGTCATGGGGTCACGCTCGGGTCCCCCGTCGCCATCGAAGTGGGAAACAGCGAGTGGGACCGCGATCCAGACAAGTGGCAGCGAGAGATGTCTGTGCGGGCGGAGGATGGGCCCACGCAAGCGCCTCTCACGCAGGTGCGGCCAGGCCATGCCGACCTTGCGGGCATGCAGAAGTACGGGCTCAGCGACGCGCGCGACGTCCTTGAGCGGGCCTCTGCTCGCGAGACGGCCGCGCGGGTCGCTGCGGGCACGGTGGCGAAGGCGCTCTTGGCCGAGCTCGACATCCAGATCGTGAGCCACATCATCCAGATGGGCTCGGCTCGCTCGAAGGCCGCGGTTCGCCCTGGCCCAGCCGACCTGGCCCAGGTGGACGAGTCGCCCGTGCGCTGCTTCGACGCTGCCGCGGAGGAGGCGATGGTCGCCGCGATCAAGGAGGCCGCCAAAGACGGCGACAGCCTCGGCGGGATCGTGGAGGTGCTGGCCTACGGCGTGCCCGTGGGGCTCGGGAGCCATGTGCACTGGGATAGAAAGCTCGACTCCTTGCTTGCCCAGGCCCTCATGTCGATCCAGGCCGTGAAGGGCGTGGAGATCGGCGACGGCTTCGAGGTGGCCGGCCGACGCGGCAGCGATGCCCACGACCCCATCACCTGGGATGCCGCCTCCAGCACCTACCAACGAGAGTCGTCGCTGGCGGGCGGGATCGAGGGAGGCATCTCAACCGGGGAGGTGCTGGTAGCCCGAGCGGCGATGAAGCCGCTGGCCACCCTGAATCGGCCCACGCTGAAGACCGTCGATACCGCCACCAAGGCGGAGACGGTGTCGTTCAAGGAGCGCACCGACGTCACGGCTGTCCCCGCCATGGGCGTGGTGGCCGAGACGATGATGGCGCTGGTCCTGGCCGACGAAGCCACCCGCAAGTTCGGCGGCGACTCCGTAGCGGAGCTACGACGCAACCGCGACGCCTTCGTCGCCTCGCTGGCCTGACGACCGATGGCTCGCCATGTCGTCCTCGTGGGCCTGATGGGCTCCGGCAAGACCACCGTCGGTCGGCGGCTCGCGGCGCGTCTCGATCGGCATTTCGTGGATGCCGACGCTGCTTTGGAGGAGATCGCCGATCGCTCCATCGCGGACATCTTCGAGCACGACGGCGAACGCTCCTTCCGAGACCTCGAGACCGACACGTTCGAGGAGTTGCTTGAGCATCACGAGCCCTGTGTGATCGCGAGCGGCGGAGGTCTCGTGCTGCGCTCGGACAATCGCACTCGTATGCGTCGACGCGACATCACCGTCGTGTTCCTCGACGCCAGCCCAGCCTTCCTCGCCAGCCGGGTGGCTGGGAAGCCTCATCGACCTTTGCTCCATGGAGCGGAGCCCGTCCGCGAAGTGCTCGACCGGCTGCACAACGAACGTGCCCCCCTTTACGCCGAGGTGGCCGACCTCACCGTCAGCGTCGAGCCCTTTCACGCCACGCAGGAGAAGCCAAAGCGCGCGCTCGCGGAGCACATCGCTGAGCTCGTACTGGCCCATGAGGCGCAGGTGACAGCGTGATCAGCATCGAGGTGGGCTTAGCGGATCGCGCCTACCCAGTGTTGGTGGGATCAGGTGCACGCCACGAGCTGGCCAGCGTGCTTCCGCGGGACGTCGCCCGGGTGGCCATCGTCACGCAGGCCGGCATCAACTTCCCGGTGGACCCCGGGCGCGAGCACCACACGATGGAGATCCCAGACGGCGAGGCGCACAAGACGCTTGCCACCGTCGAGGAACTGTGTCGGGGCTGGGCCTCGCGGGGCCTGACGCGAGCTGATGCGGTGGTGGCAGTCGGCGGCGGCCTTGTCACGGATGTGGCCGGCTTCGCTGCGGCCAGCTACCACCGGGGAGTCCCGGTCGTGCACGTGCCCACCACGTTGCTCGGCATGGTCGATGCAGCCATCGGGGGCAAGACCGGCGTGAACCTTCCCGAGGGGAAGAACCTCGTGGGAGCGTTCTGGCAGCCGGCCGCCGTCCTCTGCGACACCGATGCCCTGGCCACGCTGGACCCGCGGGAGCTGCGCTCCGGGCAAGGTGAGCTGGCCAAGTACCACTTCCTGGCCGACGTCGACCTGCTCGCCCTCGACCTCACCGAGCGCATCGCTGCCGCGGTGCAGATCAAGGCCGATGTGGTAGCCGCAGACGAGCGGGAAGACCCAGACAGCCCGCGGGGCCGGGCCGTCCTCAACTATGGCCACACGCTCGCCCATGCCCTCGAAATCGAGACGAACCACGACCTGCGCCATGGCGAGGCCGTTGCAATCGGGTTGGCCTACGCCGCCGTGCTGGCTCATCGCCTCGGTCGGATCGACGATGGCCGTGTTGCCGACCACCGTCGGGTGCTCGCCGCCTACGAGCTCGGCGCAGCGCTTCCGGACGCCGTCGATCACGACCGCCTCATCGGATTGATGGGGCGCGACAAGAAGGCCATCACTGGGCTCACGTTCGTGCTCGACGGGCCCAACGGGGTCGAGGTTGTTCGAGGTGTCGACGAAGCCGACGCCCGCGCTGCTCTGGAGGATCTCTCATGACCGCGATCGTGCTGTTGCTCAGTGGCCCAAACCTCGACCTGCTCGGCGAGCGTGAGCCAGAGATCTACGGCGCCGCCACGCTGGACGATCACGTCGCTGCGGCGCGTGCGGTAGCGGAGGCGCACGACCTCACGCTCGAGCACCTTCAGTCGAACCACGAGGGTGTCCTCGTCGACGCCGTCCACGCAGCCCGCGGACGCTGCGCGGCGATCATCATCAACGCGGGTGCGCTCACCCACTACGGCCGCTCCCTCCAGGATGCGCTGGGGTCGTTCGGGGGGCCGATCGTGGAGCTGCACCTATCAAATCCAGCCGCACGGGACGACTGGCGCCACACCTCGGTGATCGCACCGGTGGCGACGGCCGTGATCGCAGGATTGGGTGGCCACGGCTATCCGATGGCCATGGCGGCAGTGGCAAGGCTCCTTTCGTGACGCTCCCGGCCATGGATGTCGCGGCCCGAGCGGATCGGCTGCTGTCCGGACTCGGTGAGGCGGGGTGCGACGCTCTGCTCGTCACCCACCTCAACAACATCCGCTACCTCACCGGATTCACAGGCTCGGCGGCTTACCTGCTGGTGCAGCCGGCAGGTCTCACCTTGGTCACCGACGGTCGCTACGAGGAGCAGGCCGCGGGCGAGCTGGGCGGCGCCGGAGTAGATGCCGAGCTCGTGATCGGACGCACTGCTGCCACGCAACGGGAGGCCCTCACCGAGCGCACAACCGGCGTGCGACGCCTGGGTCTGGAGGCCGAACACGTGAGCTGGGCCGACGAGCGTCGCTTCGCCTGCGAGTGGTTTCCGGCGGCAGAGCTGGTGGCGTCGACTGGTCTGGTCGAGAGGCTCCGGGTCGTGAAGGATTCGGGCGAAGTCGCTCGCATCGAGGCTGCCTGTGCGATCGCCGACGCAGCCCTCGCCGCGGTCGCACCGATGCTCGACGATCGCCCCACCGAGGCCGCCTTCGCGCGAGAGCTCGACAGCGAGATGCGTCGTCAGGGGGCCGACGACATCAGCTTCGAGACGATCGTGGCCTCAGGCCCCAACGGATCTCGGCCCCACCACACCCCGTCCGGGCGGGCCATCGAGCACGGCGACCTCGTGGTGGTCGACTTCGGAGCGCTCGTCGACGGCTACCACTCAGACATGACCCGCACGATTCCTGTCGGCGGGCCTGACTCGCTTGATGACACCCAGACTCGAATGGTGGCGGTCGTCGGCGAAGCACAGGCAGCCGGGGTAGCCGCCGTACGGGCAGGAGCGAGCACGCGGGATGTCGACACCGCATGCCGCGAGGTGATCGAGGCGGCCGGGTGGGCCGACGCCTTCATGCACGGCACAGGTCACGGTGTCGGTCTGGACATCCATGAGGACCCGAGGGTCTCCTGGGCCGCCGATGCTACGCTCGCGGCTGGCCATGTCGTCACCGTGGAACCGGGCGTCTACCTCCCCGGTCATGGTGGGGTGCGCATCGAGGACACCGTCGTGGTCACCGAATCCGGGTGCCGCACCCTGACGCGTGCCCCCAAGTCCTGAAGCAGAGGTGCGTGAGCAATGTCGCCCGTTTCCACTAACGATCTGAAGCGAGGGATGTCCCTCAACCTGTCCGATGGCCTCTTCCAGGTCGTCGACTTCCAGCACGTCAAGCCGGGCAAGGGGGGCGCCTTCGTGCGCACCACCCTGAGAAACATGCGCAACGGCGCCCAGATGGACCGCACCTTCCGGGCCGACGAGAAGCTCGATCAGGCGATGATCGACAAGCGTGAGATGCAATACCTCTACCGCGATGCTGAGGACTACGTCTTCATGGACAACGAGAGCTACGAACAGCTCAACGTGCCGCCCGAGTCGCTCGTCCACGCCGCGAACTACATCGTGGACGGATCCACCGTGGTGTTGCAGATGTACGGCGACGAGATCGTCGGCTCCGACCTCCCAGCCGCCGTCGAGCTCAATGTGACCGAGACC
>JANOQG010000057.1:0-1682 GCA_031422255.1 Actinomycetes bacterium
CGGCTCCGAGCATGGATCTGGTCGGGACGGACAAGGACGGCGTTAGGAGTGACGGTCATCGCCGCATTCGAGCGCGGAGTGTCCCTTAGCGGGCAGTGAGCAACACTCGACGACGGGCCGCGGGCGTCCCTCGCATCACCGGTACCAGGCGAGCTGTTCGGTGTTGGCGAGCAGGTGGCCTTGTCGGCTCCAGATGCGCGCTTGCTGTCCCGACGTAGACGACTCGCCGCGGGTGCCAACGGCTTCGACCATGACGTAGTCGGCACCCGCCCCGGCGAGCTCCTCGGGCGTGGCGTGGAAGTACACAGACATGGTGATGGTCGCCGACGGTCTGAGGCCTGGGCCCCAGAAGAAGGAGCGAGGTGCGTACTGGTCGGCGAGATAGGCCAGCAGCACGTGGTCCAGAGGCCGGCCAGATGCTTCGCGGAGCCAGTGCACCGATCCGGTCCCGCTGCTGGTGCCGGGCGGCAGACCGCTGATCTCGCGGATCAGAGTGCGTTCTCCCTGCGGGCCCGGAGCGTGGAACGCGATGAGCGAGTCGGGGTCGGGCGCGTCGGGCATCGTCGGCTCCACGTTGCCATCGGTCTCCCGGCGGTTCGCCAGCGCCACCATCGCTGCGGTGAGCACCCGATCGTCGTCACTCGCGCGAACCTCCGCCCGCCAGTGGCTGATCGACCGGCCACCGCCGAGCTTCTCGACGCGGACCGTGACGTCGTCTCCCGGCACGATCCGTTCGAGGTAGTTGATGGTGATCGTTGCGGGAAGCGCCTCGTCGTCTGCCGTGGCGAGCACCGCGCGCAGCGAGACGGCCGACGCCCAACCGCCGAACATTGCGCTAATTGACTCGTGACGGGGATCGGCATGTGCCGACCACGTTCCGTGATCGAGCGGTTGCACGGCCGTTGCGTCATCGAACTCCGTCATGGGCAGAACGTAGACGCCGCGAACTGCGCCGTGTTCGCTTCGAGCGAGTCAGCCATGTCGCAGAGGATGGAGGAAGCTTCGGTGGGTTCCATGGCGCAAGACGCTATCTAGGGGCAGCGTGGCCGGACCCTCAGATGGGCCCAGTCCTGCCGGAATCCAACGCGACCAGCGGGCAGAACGGGCAGACTGCCCGGTCGACCCCCTCACGAAGGGACGTTCAGGATGCGAGCCCTTAAGCAATCATGGTGGGCCCCTTTGGCCGCGGTGCTGGTCGTTGCGGAGCTGCTCGTCGCGCAGGCGTTCCTGATCGGTGACGGCACATCCAACATCTTGAACGTAGAAAGCACGGCTGCTGGCGCCACGCTCTCCCTCGGAGGTGCCGCAGCCCTCGGAGTCGGAGTCTGGACTCGGCCGAAGGCTCGCGGCGTAGGGAACGCGTTGGTTGTGGTCGGCGCCGTGCTGGCTGCAATCTGGTTTTGGACAGTCCTCATGACCCCAATCGCAATCGCGGTCATCGTCGGCGTCACGGTCAGCCAGGTGCGTTCATCGGAGCCGACACCTCACTTGCCGTAGCCGCCGGCCATCGGTCAGCGCAGTGATCTCTGGCCTCACGCCCTCGCCCATTCCTGCCAGTGAGGATGTGGGGGTGGCGTTGATCGGGTCCGCGTTGGCGGTTCTGGTGGTGGCTACGTTTCGTTGCTTCGTGTTGTAAACGGGGCACGCCCCGTTCCGGAGGGTGACCGATCTCGCTGCTGTAA
>JANOQG010000058.1:0-1671 GCA_031422255.1 Actinomycetes bacterium
GCCAGCGCCGCTGGGATCCGGCCCGGGCCACAGCCCACATCGAGGACCGGGTCGACGAGCGAACACAAGAGCGCGAGCTCGATGTCGTCCGGCTCGAGCCGCCAACGCCCCACCTCGAGGTCGATCCGATGGCCCTCAACGCTGCGAAGAAGCGTCGCACTCATGCCGCCGTCTCACTCACCCGGCGCACGGCCGACCCGAAACGACTGCCCGGACACAGCGCAGCGACCGCGACCGCATCCGCCCAAGCATCAACATCTCGCAAGCGCGGGAGCAGACCGGTCGCAAGTCCGCTCTCGACGAGGCGAGAGAGCTGGCGGCGGCCCGTGTCGGTCTGGCTCGTCGGGACACCAGCGAAGACCTCCGGGTGGGGTTCGAGCATGCCGATCGCCCACCATCCTCCGTCCACCGCCTGGCCGAGGACGGCGGTGTCGGGGCCGTCGACCAGCTGCGCCATCGCAGCGGCGAGGATCGACGCATCGGCCTGGGGGGTGTCCATGCCGATCTGGAGGGCGGGACCTCGAGTCGACCTCCAAGTGGTGGCCAGGCGATCCGACAGGGTTCCTTGGCCCTGATCCACCACCTCGACGCCCGCTGGACACCAAGCACCTGGGCGGCCGTCAAGGGAGACGACCACGCGATCGGCCCCGCTGGCCACCGCAGCGTGGAGCGTGTCGGCCAGCGCCGCCTCCGCAATCGCGGCTGCCTCCGATGGGGAGCACGGCGGGCACAGCCGGGTCTTGACCAGACCGGCGATTGGTTCTTTCGCGAGCACGAGCAGGTCCACTGCGGAAGTCCTACCGCTCGCGGAGTCCGACCCGCGGCGATCCATCGGCTTGTTTCGATCGCCGTAAGACCCGCCGCCCTAGCCTGAGCCCGTGGCCGACTCCGCTCCGCGCATCTTGGTCGTCGACGACGACGCCAACGTGTCCGAGGTCGTCAGCCGCTATCTCCTGCGCGAGGGCTTCTCGGTCGAGGTCGTCGGGGACGGTCGTACCGCTCTGGACCGTGCTCTGGCCGACCCTCCCGATCTGGTGGTACTCGACCTGATGCTGCCGGGGATCGACGGCCTGGAGGTATGTCGCCGCCTTCGAGCCCTCGCCCCCGTGCCCGTGATCATGCTCACCGCCCGAAGTGACGAGTCCGATCGGGTGATTGGGCTCGAGCTCGGCGCAGACGACTACATCACGAAGCCGTTCTCCCCGAAAGAGCTCGTGGCACGCGTTCGAGCGGTGCTCCGGCGCGCGTCGGGGCCACTGGCCGCTGCCCCAGGCGGACCGCTGGTGCTCGAGGACGACAGCCTGCGCGTCGATGTCGCCGCCCGGGAGGCCACCATCGACTCCATCGTCGTCCCCCTCACCGCCCGCGAGTTCGAGCTGCTGGTGTTCCTGATGCGTCACCCACGTCAGGCGTTCCGCCGCGAGGACCTCCTCCAGCAGGTGTGGGGGACGCGCTTCGGAGATACGTCCACCATCACGGTGCACGTACGTCGTCTACGGGAAAAGGTAGAGCCGGATCCGTCCAAGCCGGCCCGGATCGCCACCGTATGGGGTGTCGGCTACCGCTGGGAGGGCGTCATGCCCGCGGTGGACGCGTGAGGTCTGTCGCCGTCACCATCCTTGTTGGCCTCGCCGCAGCGCTCGCCGCGGCGAGCGCTGCCGGCCTTCCCGG
>JANOQG010000059.1:0-10469 GCA_031422255.1 Actinomycetes bacterium
CCCGGGAGCGCGTGGTCTTCAGCACGATGATGGCAACCGCCGCCGGGACCACTCGCTTCGGCCAGATCCTGAGCCATGCCCCCGTCGCATCGATCCGCCGATGGGGGCCGCGGCCGTCTGCCTCGCGTCCGACCAACCTCCAGTCCTGGGCCGCCGCCGAGATGCGACGACACGACATGGTGAAGATCATGGAGGCCGGCCAGGCAATCGGTTCCTACAACGCTCGCCGCTGGATCGGCGAGGTCGACGTACCCACCACCGTCCTCGTCACCGAGCGTGACCGAGCCGTCGAACCCCGCCATCAACGGAAGCTGGCAGCGCTGATCCCCGGAGCCGTCGTGCAATCGATCGATGACGGACACGTGGCGTGCACCAAGGCTGAGTTCGGCCCTGCTCTAGTGCGAGCGGTCGACTCGGTGCTCGTCCGCGTCGAGCGCTGATCGGCCTCGAAATGGGACCGCTCGCCGGGTTGCGTGTCGTGGAGGTGGCCGGGATCGGCCCCGGTCCGTTCTGTGCGATGGTGCTCGCTGACCTGGGAGCGGAGGTGGTTCGGGTCGATCGCACGACGGCGTTGGGGGGTGACGTGTCGAGTGCCCGGTTCGACATCCTGAGCAGGGGCAGACGCTCGGTTGCGGTCGACCTCAAGAGCGTCGGCGGAGCTGAGGTGGTCCTCCGGCTCGTGGAACACGCCGACGTACTCCTCGAGGGCTTTCGTCCGGGGGTGACCGAGCGACTCGGGATTGGTCCGCAGGAGTGCCTGTCCCGCAACCCTCGGCTCGTCTACGGGCGCATGACCGGGTGGGGTCAGGATGGCCCCTTGGCCGCCGCCGCTGGCCATGACATCACCTACGCCGCAGTGGCCGGTGCGCTCGCACACATCGGCCGCGTGGACCAACCCCCGACCCCGCCGTTGAACCTCGTCGCCGACTTCGGCGGGGGCGGGATGCTGCTCGCGCTCGGCATCCTGGCCGCTCTCCACCATGTGCAAGGCGGCGGCGAGGGCCAGGTCGTCGATGCCGCGATGGTCGACGGCACCGCGCTGCTGATGGCTCCGTTCTTCGGAGCCAGCGCGATGGGCTTCTGGTCTGACCGGCGCGGCACCAACCTGCTCGATTCAGGCGCGCCCTTCTATGACGTGTACCGCTGCTCGGATGGGCTCGAGCTCGCCGTCGGAGCCATCGAGCCCCAGTTCTTCGCGGCGCTGCTCGACGTCTTGGGGCTTTCAACCGATGAGGTGCCGCCCCAGAACGACCAGAGCCGCTGGCCCGAGCTTCGGTCCATCCTGGCAACTGCGATCGCCCGGCTTCCCCGCGCTGAGTGGGTGGTGCTGGCGGAAGGGACGGATGCCTGCATTGCTCCGGTGCTGACGATGCGCGAAGCGCAACAACACCCGCACCTCGTTGCCCGGACCACGATCGTCGAGCGAGACGGTGTTCCCCAGCCAGCGCCTGCGCCGCGCTTCTCCGTCACCCCAGCGACGCTCCCCGCACCTCCCGCCGTAGCCGGTCAGCACACCGATGCGGTGCTCGCGGACTGGGGTTTCACCGACGCGGAACGGGACGCGCTCCGCGCCAGTGGCACCGTGGCCTGACCAGATCACGACGATCTGACGGTGTGTTAGAAAGAACTGGAACACGTTCTACTTCGCGGCAGGGGGCCCGACGATGTACGTCGCCTACACGGCTGAACAAGAGGCGCTGCGCCAGGATCTCCGCGGGTACTTTGCGGACATCATGACGCCGGCCGTCGAGGCCGAGTGTGCGGAGGGAGACACCGGCGGCCCTGCAAGTCTCGCTGCGGTGCGCAAGATGGGCGCTGACGGTTGGCTAGGGATCGGCTGGCCGGTCGAGTACGGCGGACAAGGCCGCACCGACGTCGAGCAGTTCATCTTCATCAACGAGGCATGGAGGGCCGGCGCGCCCATCCCGTTCCTGACGATCAACACGGTCGGTCGGACCATCATGGACTTCGGGTCCGAGGCGCAGAAGCAGTTCTTCCTGCCCAAGATCCTGGCCGGGGAGCTGCATTTCTCGATCGGCTACACCGAGCCGAATGCCGGCACCGACCTCGCGTCGCTCACTACGAAGGCCGTCAAGGACGGTGACGAGTGGGTGATCAACGGCCAGAAGATCTACACCTCGTTGGCGAGCTACGCCGACTTCATCTGGCTGGCGGCCCGCACCGACCCTGATGTGAAGAAGCACGCAGGCATCTCGATCTTTCTCGTGCCCACGTCGGATCCAGGCTTCTCGTACTCAAAGATCGAGACGATGGTGAATGCCAGCACCTACAACACCTTCTACGACGACGTGCGGGTGGGCGACGACGCCATCGTGGCCGACGTCAACAAGGGCTGGCACCTGATCACCAACCAGCTCAACTACGAGCGCGTGTCCCTCGGCCCTCCCGGCACCGTCGAGCGGGTCTTCGACGATGTGCGGCGTTGGGCACAGGACACCAAGCAGCCCGACGGGTCGCTGGTGGGCGATCAGGAGTGGGTGCAGATCAGCCTCGCTCGCGTGCACGCCAAGCTCGAGTTCGTGAAGCTCATCAACTGGAAGGTGGCAGCGGCTGGTGGAGCCAACCCCGCCGATGCCAGCGCCACCAAGGTGTTCGCCACCGAGTTCTACACGGAGGCCTATCGCCTCCTCATGGAGATTCTCGGACCCAACGCCTACCTGAGCCGCGGTTCGAGTGCCGCCCTTCTGGCTGGCCGCCTCGAGCGCGCGTTCCAGGGCTGCTTGATCCTCACCTTTGGTGGCGGTGTCAACGAGGTGCAGCGCGACCTGATTGCACTCTTCGGAGCGGGCCTGCCTCGCGTGCCGAGGCACTGAGAGGCAGACGATGGACTTCACCTACACCGAAGAGCAGCAGGCCATCGCCGAGCTGGCCTTTCGGATCCTCTCCGAGCAGCTTCCGCCGGATCGTCTGCGTGAGCTCGAGCGCACCGAGGGTTGGTTCGCCGACGACGTGTGGCTGGCCCTGGCCAAGGCCGACCTCCTCGGCATCGCGCTGCCCGAGGCCGACGGCGGAGCCGGCTACGGGATCACCGAGGCCTGCCTGATCGCTCAGCAGGTCGGTCGGACGGTGGCACCCGTGCCCTATCTCTCCACCATTGTCGGCGCGGCTCTTCCCCTCGCCCACTTCGGTTCAGAAGCCCAGCGACGACGATTCCTCCCATCGGTGATCGATGGCACCGCCACGCTCACGTTGGCGCTCTACGAGCCGACCAGTGTTGCCGTGCCCGCAGTGCCCACCACCCAAGCCACGCCTGATGCTGACGGGTGGCGCATTGACGGCGAGAAGTCGCTCGTCGTCGGAGCAGACCGCGCTGCAGCGATCCTCGTACCTGCTCGCACTGGTGAAGCTTCGTCGGCACTCTTTCTCGTTGATCCGAACGCCGAAGGAGTGTCGCTCGCCCGCGAGACCGCCGTCACCGGTGAGCCACAGTGGACGGTAGGCCTCGAGGGTGTGGCGGTGGGCGGCGACGCGCTCCTCGGGGGCGTCGATCAAGGTGCACAGATCGTCGACTGGACCAGTGACCACCTAGCGGCGGCCATCTGCGCCATGCAGACAGGGGTCTGCGAGGAGGCGCTCGCGATCACTGCCAAGTACGTCTCCGAGCGGGAGCAGTTCGGCAGCAAGCTCGGCACCTTCCAGGCGGTCGGGCAGCGCGTGGCCGACGCCTACATCGATACCGAAGCGATCCGCCTGACCGCGATCCAAGCCATCTGGCGCCTCTCGGAGGGCCTCGACGCGAGCGACGAGCTGATGACAGCGAAGTTCTGGGCAGCAGACGGCGCTCAACGAGTGGTCCACGCTGCCCAGCACCTGCACGGCGGCATCGGCGTCGACCTCGACTATCCGATCCACCGCTACTTCCGATGGGCCAAGGTGCTCGAGCTCACGCTCGGCGGCGCCACGCCGTCGCTCCGGCGCCTTGGCGCGAGCCTCGCGGCCCAACCGGTCGCCGGTGTCTGAGTACGATCCCGCACACATCTCGATCACTGCAACCACACGATCAGCACCGTCACACACCGATACCAGGGGGACCTCTACGTGAAGCACACCCGAGCCCGTTCCGCGCTCCTAGCGCTCCTGCTCCTCGCCGCTGCGTGCGGACGTAGCGATGACTCGGCAAGTCCGGGCACGACCAAGGGCGATGGCGGCACCCCCACCACAGAGGGCGGCACCGACGGTGCGACGCTGCTTGCGAACGGTGGCTTTGGCGACCTCGCGTCGGTTTGCCAGGACGGCGACGCCTCCGGCGCGACGGCCAATGGCGTGACGGACACGGAGATCCGCCTCGGCACGGTCACTGACAAGGGCGGCCTCGTCGCCGGTCTCAACGAGGAGATGTACGACACCGCGGTGGCCTTCACCAAGTGGTGCAACGACCACGGCGGCATCCTCGGCCGCACGCTCGTCGTCGACGATGCCGATGCCAAGCTGTTCGAATACGAAGCGGCGATCACCACTGCCTGCGAGCGGGACTTTGCCCTCGTGGGCGGCGGGGCCGTGTTCGATGAGGACCTGAACGGCGTGCGAGTCGGCTGTGGGATGCCGAACATCGCTGGCTACGTGGTGTCCCAGGAGGGACGCAGCGCCGACCTCCAGGTGCAGCCCCTCCCGAACCCTGTGGATCGCACCAGCGCCGGCCGCTACCTCGCAGCAAAGGCTGCGTTCCCGGATGGCATCGCTCACTACGGGATCATGAACGCGAACATCCCCTCGGTGGTGCTCGTCCGCGATCAGCTCGTGAACGTGGCCGAGGCCAACGGCTTCGTCCTTGACTACAAGGTGGAGTACGCGCCCAGCGGCGAGACGGGCTGGGACAACTTCGCCAAGGAGATCAAGGACAAGGGCATCAAGATTCTCGAGTTCGTGGGCCAGCCGACCGATCTGAAGCTGCTCAACCAAGCGTTCAAGACCGCCGGCTACTACCCCGACGTCGTCCTGCTGAGCACGAACTTCTACGACAGCACCTACGCAGCCGAGGCCAAGACGATCGCCGGCAACCTCTTCATCCAGTCGGCCTTCTACCCACTCGAGAGGGCCGCGGACAACAAGGCCACGCAGGACTACCTCGACCTGATGGAGCAATACAACCCCAGCGGCAAGATCGCCCTCTTGGGGACCCAGGGGCTGTCGAGCTGGTTGCTGTTTGCCCAGGCTGCCACCGCCTGTGGCTCCGACCTGACTGCGGACTGCCTCCTCGAGAAGGCCGCGAGCACCTCCGAGTGGACCGCCGGCGGACTGCACGCTCCACAGACGCCGGGCAACACCGAACCAAGCCCCTGCTTCCTGATCCTCGGCTTGGAGGCGAGCGGCTTCTTCTACAACGAGGAAGCCACGGCTCCCACCGCAGGCGACGGCCTCTACAACTGCAGCACGGAGAACGTCGCTGATGTGAGCGGCTGAGTGGCCGAGCTTCTCAGCCTCACGGTGCTGGGGCTGTGCACGGCGTCGATCTTCGCCTTGGCCGCGAGTGGCCTCGTCCTCACGTACACCACCACGGGCATCTTCAACTTCGCCCATGGGGCGATCGGGATGCTCGGCGCGTTCGTCTACTGGCAGGTTCACGACGATTGGGGTTGGTCCACGCCGATCTCCCTCGTCGTGGTGCTGCTGGTGCTGGCCCCGCTCCTGGGATTGGCCATCGAACGCGGCATCATGCGGCACCTCACCGATGCGCCGGAGACGGTGAGGATCGTGGTGACGATCAGCTTGTTGGTGGCGCTCCTGGGTGTGGGCCTGTGGCTCTGGCCCGCCGATGAACCGCACCCGACCTCGCTGCTGTTCGAGGGCAAGAGCTTCACGCTGTTCGATGTGGGGGTCACCTATCACCGAGCGAGCGGCGTGGTCGTCGCTGTCGCTGTCGCGCTGGGCCTACGCCTCTTGCTGTTCCGCACTCGTGCTGGTCTCGACATGCGAGCATCGGTCGACAGTCGGCCTCTGGCATTGCTGCACGGGGCTCGGCCCGACCGCTCGGCCGCCCTGGCCTGGGCCATCGGGTGCTCGACCGCTGCGCTAGCCGGCATCCTCATCGCCCCGGCGCTTTCCCTCAACCACATCTCGCTGACGCTCCTGATCGTGAGCGCCTACGCCGCAGCGATGTTTGGTCGGCTACGAAGCCTGCCCATGATGTTCGTGGGCGCGATGGTGCTGGGCCTGGCCGATTCGTATGCGATCGGGTACATCCCAACGAGCAACCAGTACTTCTCGTCATTTCGTTTCGCAATCCCCGCCGTCCTCCTGTTCGTCGTGCTTCTCGCCATGCCCAATCCGCAGCTCCCCACCCGCTCGAGCTACGCATCAAGGGAGGACATGCCTCGCTCGTCGTGGGCCGCTTCGCTCGTAACAGCCTCCGCCATCATCGGGGTCACGGTTGTCCTGGCCAACGTGCTGGGCGAGGCGGATGCACTGCGGGCTTCCAAGATCTTCGGGCTCGCCCTGATTGCCCTCTCTCTCGTGCCGCTAACCGGGTTTGGTGGGCAGGTGTCCCTGTGCCAGATGAGCTTCGCGGGAATCGGTGCGGTGGTGATGGCACACCACGGCCAGGCCGGTCAGCCGCTTGCGCTGCTCTACGTGGCCGCTTTCTGCGGAGTCATCGGTGCCCTCGTCGCCCTCCCAGCGCTGCGCCTCTCGGGGATCTACCTAGCGCTGTCTACGGCGGCATTCGCGCTCTTCCTCGACGTTTGGGTGTTCAAGCTCCCGGCCTTCGATCTCGGGCCATGGGAGATCAAGTTCTTCAACCTTGGGATCATTGCGGTCAAGCCGCTCGACATCCCCGGGGTCGACACCTCCACCCGCGCCTCCCAGCTCGTGGTTCTGTCCGTGGTGTTCGCGCTCTTCTACCTGCTGGTCGTCGCGGTGCGCCGCAGCAGCTTTGGTGAACGCCTGCTAGCGCTCAAGGACAGCCCGGCGGCCTGCGCCACGCTTGGCCTTGACGTGACCCGTCTCAAGTTCGCGGTGTTCGGGCTGTCGGCGGCAATGGCTGGAGTCGGCGGCGCCCTCTACGCGGGCACGCAGGGCTCTGTGAGCCCCGACCGGTTCGCGCTGTTCGAGAGCCTCCCAATCCTTCTGCTCTCTGTCGTCGGAGGGATCGGCACAGCCGCAGGTGCCCTGTTCGCCGGCCTGATCCTGGGTGGGATCCCGATCGCGATCGGGATCTGGCCCTTCCTGGCCAACCTCAACCGACTTCTGCCCGGCACCATGGGTGTGGCGCTCGGACGCAACCCGAATGGTGCCGTGCGAGACATCGCCTCCCGGTTCCGAATCCTTCTCGAAGCGCCTGGACTCCTCGTGGGCCTGGTGGCCACGCTGGTTGTCGTCTCCGCCCTCGCCATCGCAGGAACGATCACTGGCTGGGGGCTTCTCTACCTCAGTGCGATCGCGATGGTCGCATGGTTGCAGACAGCCGAGATCGTCGTGGCGCGTCGTACCCGACCGGGCGTCCAGGCCAGCAGCCTGGAGTGGGCCGGCGTCGACGTTCCCTTCACCGAGGACGATCTTCTCCGCGTCAACGCCGCGCTGCGCATCGAGACGGTGTCACCGTGACGGCGCTGAAGGTGGAGGGCGTGAGCGTGAACTTCGGTGGCCGCATGGCCCTCTCCGACGTACACCTCGCGGCCGAAGCCGGGACCATCACCGGCCTGATCGGTCCGAACGGGGCCGGCAAGACCACCTTGTTCAATGTGATCTGCGGCCTGCAGCCTCCGACGGACGGGCGCGTCTGCATCGGCGGAACCGACGTCACCGCCTTGGCACCCTTCAAGCGGGCCCGGCGAGGGCTGGCACGCACCTTCCAGCGACTCGAGCTGTTCGGCCTCCTCACCGTTCGCGAGAACGTTCGCCTGGCCGCTTCGGTGGCGAAGCGCCCGCACCCGGAGGCCGTGGCTGATGCGCTGCTCGCCCGGCTCAGCCTCACCGCGACCGCCCATCAACGAGCGGACCGCCTGCCCACCGGCCAGGCGCGCGTGGTCGAGCTCGCACGAGCCCTGGCAACCGAACCGCAGGTGCTCCTGCTCGACGAGCCCGCCAGCGGTCAGGACGAGCAGGAGACGGCGGCATTCAGAACCGTGCTGCGCCAGGTCGCCGACGAGGGTGTAGCGGTCGTCCTGGTGGAGCATGACGTGCAGCTCGTCATGGACGTGTGCTCCCTCATCCACGTGCTCGACCTCGGTCGGGTGCTGGCGAGCGGTGCGCCGGCGGCGGTCCAGCAAGACGAAGCCGTTCTCGCCGCCTACCTGGGCTCCTCGACGTGAGCGACGCGCTTCTCTCCGTCCGAGGCCTGCGGGCCGGCTATGGACCGATCGAGGTCCTGCACGGGATCGACCTCGACGTACCCGGCGGTTCTGTCATGGCTGTCCTCGGGCCGAATGGGGCGGGGAAGACCACCTTCCTGTCCGTTCTCGCGGGGTTGCATCCCGCGACGGCAGGGGAGATCGTGCTCGGAGGTAGGCGTGTGAACGGCGCTCGGCCCGATGACCTTGCTCGCGCCGGATTGTGTCTGGTGCCGGAAGGCCGCGGCATCTTCGCCAACCTCACGGTGCAAGAGCATCTCCGGATGGTCACGCACTGTGGCCGATCGCTGCCCGACATCGAAGCAGAGACCTATGCGCGCTTCCCGCGCCTGGCCGAACGGCGCTCGCAGGTGGCCGGCACGATGTCGGGGGGCGAGCAGCAGATGTTGGCCCTGGCGAGGGGTCTGGCCACCCGGCCGGGGCTGTTGATGCTCGACGAGCTGTCGATGGGCCTGGCCCCGCTCATCGTCGAGGAGCTCTATTCGCAAGTTGCTGCCATTGCCGCCACCGGCGTGTCGATCGTGGTGGTGGAGCAGTTTGCGCGTGCTGTCCTTGGCGTCGCCGACATCGCGGCCGTGCTCGTGCACGGCCGCATCGGCGCCGTGGGCCCACCCGCCGAGATAGAAGCAGAGCTCAGCACTGCGTACCTTGGTGCATCCATCTCGTGATGCCCACCCCTCGCCACCTCCCGGGAGCCTCGTGACCATGCAAGGACAACCTGACCGCATCGAGCAGTTCAAGGCCGATCTGGCGGACCTGAAGATCTCGGACCCATCGGCGGCCAAGGACCAGCTCGCCACTCGCCTGGGGCTCCTGGCGCTGGTCGTCGGCGTGCTGCTCCCTGTTGCGGCCTACGCGATGTCCCACGGCACCTCGAACGCGCTGGCCCAGCGAGACGCGCTCGTCCTGGCGTTGCTTGGCGTGGCCTTGGTGACTGCGGGCGCCGCCCTCTACGTGAAGGGAGCGCTCTCGAGCTTCCTGCGCTTCTGGCTTGTGCGCGACCTGCACGAGCGTCGGGCGCAGACCGACCGGCTCCTGGAGGCGCGGCAATCGCAGGGTGAGTGACGAGCCACGATCGACCAGGAGGCGCCCCCATGTCTGAGCCCCACGTTCTCTTCGAGCGCGACGACCACGTCGCCATCGTCACGCTGAATCGCCCCGAGGCCCGTAACGCGCTCTCCAGCGAGATGCTCGTGCGCATGGAGGAGGCCTGGGTCACCATCGACCAGGATCCTGCGATTCGCGTCGCCATCGTCACGGGCGCTGCCGGGCACTTCTGTGCTGGTGCGGACCTGAAGGCGATGGCAGCCGGGCACCCCGACGACGAGTGGACGCCTCGGTTTGCGGCCGACCCCGATCTGCACTGGCGTGCGCTGCTCCGCCACTTCCAGCCCGGAAAGCCGCTCATTGCCGCGGTGGAGGGCTACGCCGTGGCCGGCGGCACCGAGATCCTGCAAGCCATGGACCTGCGGGTGGCGGGGGAGAGCGCGATCTTCGGGGTGGCGGAGGTGCAGCGCGGCCTGTTCCCCCTCGGAGGCAGCACGGTCCGTCTCCGTCGTCAGATCCCGTACACGGTGGCTGCTGAGCTCCTCCTGACCGGACGCCAGATGTCGGCATCGGAAGCCAAGGAAGTGGGGCTCATCGGCCATGTGGTGCCCGACGGCCAGGCGCTCACCAAGGCCCGGGAGCTAGCCGACCGAATCGCCGCCAACGGTCCGGTCGCGGTGCAAGCGGTCTTGCAGAGCCTCCGCGAAGGCACGAACCTCACCGAGGAGCAAGCCCTCGCCCGCGAGCTCGAGCTCGGCTGGCCGGTCTTCGCCAGCGAGGACGCGCGCGAAGGACCCAAGGCCTTCGCAGAGAAGCGTGAGCCCAGGTACACGGGTACCTGAGCCCGCCGTTCTCTGCCGCTCAACCCTGCGGAAGGATGCTCTTCTGCTCGAGGTAGTGCTCGAGGCCTTCCCGACCGAACTCGCGGCCGATGCCGGAGGCCTTGAAGCCGCCAAACGGGGCCACGAAGTCCATCGTGTACTGGTTGACGCCGAAGGTGCCCGTGCGGACCCGACGGGCGACGTCCATGCCGACCCCAGTCGGGTCGCCGGTCCACACCGAGCCGGCCAGTCCGAACTCGCTGTCGTTGGCGATGCGGACGGCGTCGTCCACGTC
>JANOQG010000060.1:0-6209 GCA_031422255.1 Actinomycetes bacterium
CGCGTCACCGAGATGCTCGGTGTCGACATTCCGATCGTCCAAGCGCCGATGGGCTGGATCGCTCGTTCCCAGCTGGCCAGCGCCGTCTCGAACGCCGGCGGGATGGGCATCATCGTGACGTCCTCTGGTGAGCTCGACATCATCCGGGACGAGATCCGCAAGATGCGCGATCTCACCGACAAGCCCTTCGGCGTGAACATCGCCCAGGCCTTCGTCCGCGACCCGGACATCGTCGAGTTCGTGGCTGATCAGGGCGTGAAGTTCGTGACGACCTCGGCGGGCAGCCCGATGAAGTACACCGGCGCGCTCAAGGAAGCGGGGCTCACCGTCTTCCACGTGGTGCCCGACTTGAAGGGCGCCCTCAAAGCCGTGGACGCCGGAGTGGACGGTCTCATCGTCGAAGGGGGCGAGGGCGGCGGCTTCAAGAGCCCCCGCCCGGTCTCGACGATGGTGCTGCTGCCGCTGGTCGTCTCGAAGGTCGACGTGCCCGTGATCGCGGCGGGCGGGTTCGTCGACGGCCCGACGATGGCGGCCGCCTTCGCGCTCGGCGCCGAGGGTGTGCAGCTCGGCACCCGCATGGTGTCGGCCACCGAGTCGCCCATCCACGCGAACTGGAAGCAGGCGGTGCTCGACGCGAAGGAGACCGACACGGTCTTCCTCAACCAGCACACGAGCCCCGCTCTGCGGGCCTTGCGCACCGATCGCACCAACGCGCTCGAGTTCGACACCGAGACCAACGCCATGGCGTTGTTCGGCAAAGCCATGGACCTGTACTTCGGCGGCGACATGGAAGCGGCCGTTGCGCTCTCTGGTCAGGTCGCCGGCCGCATCGACGACATCAAGCCTGTCGCGCAGATCATCGACGAGTGCGCGAGGGATTGCCTCCGGATCCTCGCCGACCTCGCCAAGCGCTACCCCGCCTGATCGCCCCCGAGGGCGGCCCGGACGAGACCGGTGAGCTCGTCGTCGCTGATGGCGGCCGCATCGATCGGACGAAGGTGGATCGTGCCCCGTCCGCTCATGAGCTCGGGGTGGCGGGCGGTGAAGCCCGCGTCGGCGCCCTCTTGCCAGCCGTAGATGGACAACCCGTGCTTCCACACCCCGACGTAGAGGTTGTATCGGTCCACCTGGTACGTCGGCATGCCGTAGGAGATCCCGATCGTCACGGTCGGGTGAGCGCGCCGGATCAGGCCATCGAACCGATCGAACAGCGGGCGGTGGGCGGGATCGATCGCCTCGATGTAGCGGCGCGCATCGTCGTCCACGGCGGGATGCATCACCAGTAGTTCGGGGCTTCCTTGGTGATCGTGATGTCGTGCGGATGGCTCTCGCGGAGGCCGGCACCGGTGATGCGCACGAATCGGCCGCGCTCTTTGAGCTCCTCGGTGGTGCCGGTGCCGCAGTAGCCCATGGCCTGCCGCAGACCGCCAACGAGCTGGAAGAGCACGTTCGCGAGCGGGCCCTTGTAGGCCACCCGCCCCTCGATGCCCTCGGGAACGAGCTTGTCGGTGTCCACCACGTCGCCCTGGAAGTAGCGGTCCTTGGAGAAGGAGCGAGCCTTCATTGCGCCCATGGACCCCATGCCGCGGTACTCCTTGAAGCGCTCGCCCTGGTGCAGCACGACCTCGCCTGGCGACTCGTCTACTCCGGCGAGCAGCGAGCCGAGCATCACCACATCAGCCCCGGCGGCCAGCGCCTTGGGGATGTCGCCAGAGAGCTGAATGCCCCCATCGGCGATCAAGGTGATCCCGTGCCGCTTGGCGGCCACGGCGCAGTCATAGATGGCCGTCACCTGCGGAACGCCAACTCCAGCGACCACCCGGGTGGTGCAGATTGAACCCGGACCTACTCCCACCTTCACGCCGTCTACCCCGGCCGCGGCCATGGCGTCGACGGCATCGGCGGTCACGATGTTGCCGCCGATGACCTCGATGTCGAGGCTGCCCTTGATGGTCTTGACGATGTCGAGCACTCCCTGCGAGTGCCCGTGCGAGGTGTCGACCACGAGGAGGTCGACACCGGCGGCCACGAGGGCCTCAGCCCGTTCAAGCGCGTCAGGTCCGACACCCACCGCAGCGCCGACCCGAAGGCGGCCACGTTCGTCCTGCGTAGCGAGTGGGTACTCCGTCTGCTTCTTGATGTCCTTGACGGTGATGAGGCCGCGGAGGGTGCCGTGGGCATCGACGATGGGGAGCTTCTCGATGCGGTACTGCCAAAGGATGTCCTTGGCTTGGTCGAGCGTCGTGCCCACCGGAGCGGTGACCAGCGGCGCCGCCTTCATGACTCGTTCGACGGCCTGGTCGTGATCCTCGACGAAGCGCAGATCGCGGTTGGTGAGGATGCCGACGAGCACGCCGCTTGGGTCGACGATCGGAACGCCGGAGATCCTGTAGCGGGCCATGAGGTCGAGGGCGGCTCGCACCGGGGCATCAGGAGGCAGCGTGACGGGGTCGGTGATCATGCCGCTCTGGGAGCGCTTGACCTTGTCGACCTCGAGGACCTGGTCCTCGACCGAAAGGTTGCGGTGGACCACACCGATGCCGCCGTGGCGCGCCATGGCGATGGCGAGAGCGGCTTCGGTGACCGTGTCCATCGCGGCGGAGATGACCGGGATGCTGAGACGGATCTTGGGCGTGAGCCGAGCGCTGGTGCTGACCTCGTTGGGCAGAACGTTGGACTCGGCGGGGAGCAGGAGTACGTCGTCGAAGGTGAGCCCCTCCTTGGCGAACTTGGGCGGGTAGCCGCTGCCGTCGGGGACCGCACTGCTCACCGTTCCGCCGTCGCTGTCTCCAGGGAAGGGGCTGGGAGGGGGCTCCATGAAGGGAGTGTAGTCAGGCGGTCCCGTCGCCCGGCAGTGTCCGTCTAGACGCTGACGAAGGAAGGTCCGCCGACCTCGATGCCCTGCAGGGCGCCCACCGAGCGGGCCACGGCATCTGCGCCGCCATGGGCGTCGACTCGTGTGCCGGCACCGTGCGGCTCGCCGATGAGCTGATCGCGCCGCACGACTGCGGTGAGTCGCGACCACACTGCGGCCGTCGCTCGAGCGTCGCCGCCCCGCAACAACGCGATGAACCCGTCGCCGTCAGGTGCCAGGTGGAGCAGGTCCTGGATCCGCAGCTCGAGTCGGAGGAGACGGGCGACGGCAAGTCGGCAGTCGTTGGCCAGGAGCGGACCAACGTCTGCCTCGAACGCATCGAGTCCGAGCACACGCACGGCGAGGGCCGCATCGCCAGGTTCGAGGGTGAGGTAGGAGTAGGCCAGATCTTGGGTGGGCGCGACCCCAGAGGGGGAGTGCCACATCGGCGGAGCTGGCTGCGTCGGTCGGCTGGCGAACCGGCGGTCCTCCGTGCGGTCCGGGGCGTCCGTGAGCGACCCGTTGACCTTGCGCAGGGCCGCTCCGAGGGCTTCAACGTCGGGCTTCTGCACCACTTCCCGCGCTCCGAGCGAGATCATCGCCAGCGCGTCGGCGGCGTACGCGGTGAAGATCACGACGGCGGGATGCAGGTCCTCCTCCCGAAGGAGGGCGAGGGCTCGTTGTCCGGAGCCGTCGACTAGTGAGATGTCGAGCACCAACACATCGACCGCGAATCGCCGGACCATCATCACGGCGTCGGAACCGCTGTCCGTCTCCGCCACGACCTCAAGACCGGAGGCCTTGCACACGTCGGAGATGACCGCGCGGAGCACGGGATCGTCATCGCACACCACTGCCTTCGCCACTTCCGCCTCCCTGTGCGCGCTTCGTAGCAGGGTACTGCTGGTCAGGGCCTCGGCTGGTGACACGCTACGGTGATCCCTTCCCCAAACGGGACGGAGGGCCCCTGCTGCCATGGCTGACGTCGAGATCGGCATCGGTAAGACCGGACGTCGTGCCTACGGCTTCGAGGACATCGCCATCGTCCCCAGCCGTCGCACCCGCGACCCGGAAGACGTCAACATCTCCTGGGAGATCGACGCGTTTCGATTCGAGCTGCCGATCATGGCCTCGCCCACTGACAGCGTCGTGTCGCCCGCCACGGCGATTGCGTTGGGCGCGCTGGGGGGCCTGGGCGTGCTGCACCTGGAGGGCCTGTGGACTCGCTACGCGGATCCGGATCCGCTGCTCGAGGAGATCGCCAACCTCGCTCCGGACGAGGCCACCAGTCGCATGCAGGAGCTGTACGCGGAGCCGGTGCAGCCAGATCTGGTTGAGCAGCGCATCGGTGAGCTGAAGGCGGCTGGCATCACGGTTGCGGTGGCGTGCTCGCCGCCCCGCACGCTTGGGCTGGCCCCGAGCATCCTCAAGGCCGAGCCCGATCTGTTGATCATCCAGGGCACGGTTGTGTCAGCCGAGCATGTCTCGCGGATGACCGAACCGCTCAACCTGAAGGACTTCATCCGCCATTACGAGATCCCTGTGATCGTCGGCGGCTGCACCTCCTATCAAGCTGCCTTGCATCTCATGCGCACGGGCGCAGCAGGGGTGCTCGTTGGGGCGGGTTCTGGCGCGGCCGGCACCACGCGTCGCGTGCTTGGCGTCGGGACCCCCATGGCCACGGCGATCGCCGACGCCCGTGCCGCCCGGATGCGACACCTCGATGAAACAGGCGTCTACGTGCACGTGATCGCCGACGGAGGGATGACCACCGGAGGCGACATCGCCAAGGCAGTGGTGTGCGGGGCAGACGCGGTGATGGTGGGCTCCCCGCTGGCGGCCGCCGCGGAAGCGCCCGGGCGGGGCTACCACTGGGGCACCACGGCTGTGCATGCCACGCTCCCGCGCGGCAACCGCGTCGCCATCGAGAAGCGGGGCACGCTCGAGCAGATCCTGGTCGGGCCGGCCCATGACGCCGACGGCCAGCGCAACCTCGTCGGTGGCTTGCGTCGGGCCATGGCCCTCTGCGGATACGAAACCCTCAAGGAGTTCCAGAAGGCCGAGGTGGTGGCGCTGTCATGACGCCTGGGCTCGACACCGTCCTGGTCGTCGACTTCGGCGCGCAATACGCCCAGCTGATCGCTCGGCGGGTGCGGGAGGCGCACGTCTACAGCGAGATCGTGCCGCACACGATGTCGGTGGCCGACATGTTGGCCAAGCATCCGGTGGCCATCATCCTGTCCGGCGGGCCGTCATCGGTCTACGCCGACGGCGCGCCCAGCGTGGACCCGGCCCTGTTCGATGCTGGCGTGCCCACCTTCGGCATCTGCTACGGCTTTCAGGCGATGGCGTTGGCGCTCAACGGAACCGTGGAGCGCACTGGTCTCGCGGAGTTTGGTCGCACACAGCTATCGGTCACTGCGTTGTCGTCCGCGCTGTTCGCCGGACTGCCCGCCGAGCAGTCCGTGTGGATGAGTCACGGCGATTCTGTGTCGGCAGCGCCACCCGGGTTCGCCGTTTCGGCCCACACCGACGGCGCAGCGGTCGCCGCCTTCGAGGACCTCGATCGCCGCCTCGCTGGCGTGCAGTTCCATCCCGAGGTCATGCACACGGAGCACGGGCAGCGGGTCTTGGAGCACTTCCTGTACGACATCGCGGGTGCCACTCCGTCGTGGACCATGACGAACGTCATCGAGGAGCAGGTCGCGGCGATCCGAGCGGCAGTGGGGGACAAGCGAGTGCTTTGTGGCCTCTCCGGCGGGGTCGACTCAGCCGTTGCGGCCGCCCTCGTGCAGCGGGCGGTTGGCGACCACCTCACGTGTGTCTTCGTCGACCACGGACTCCTGCGGGCTGGCGAGGCCGAGCAGGTCGAACGGGACTTCGTGGCCGCCACGGGCGTGTCGCTCAAGGTGGTCGATGCTCGGGAGCGCTTCCTGTCGGCCCTGGCTGGCGTCACCGACCCCGAAGCGAAGCGGAAGATCATCGGGCGGGAGTTCATCCGGGTGTTCGAAACTGCCGCACGGGAGGTGGTGGCCGACGCGGGCGCCCACGGCGATGCGGTCGACTTCCTCGTGCAGGGCACCCTCTACCCCGACGTCGTTGAGTCCGGCGGCGGCACGGGCACGGCGAACATCAAGAGCCACCACAACGTGGGCGGCCTTCCCGACGACCTCGAGTTCGCGCTCGTCGAGCCGCTGCGGACGCTCTTCAAGGACGAGGTCCGTCAGGTCGGGCTCGAGCTGGGACTGCCCGAGGCGATCGTCTGGCGTCAGCCTTTCCCCGGCCCCGGCCTGGGTATTCGCATCATTGGTGAGGTCACCGAAGAGCGCCTGGAGATCCTTCGCCACGCCGACAG
>JANOQG010000061.1:0-1947 GCA_031422255.1 Actinomycetes bacterium
CATCTCGGCGAGGGCATCGAGCCGGGGGTCGGGCACACGGGCCATGCCTACGTTCGGGTCCGTGGTGGCGAAGGCGTAGGGGGCTGCCAGAGCGCCACCTCCGGCCAACGCGTTGTACAGCGAGGACTTTCCCGCGTTGGGGAGACCGACGAACCCGAACCGCTCCATGGCGCAGCAGGGTACGGGCGACGCCCCCATCCCGACGAGTTCTGGCCCGGAACCAGTTGCTGTCGACCGATAGCGTGAGACGCTATGAGCGCCACAATGGGTCCTGCCGCCGCGCTCGACCGCGTCGTCTACCTGCTCGATCGTGATCTCGCGGAGGGGCGACGGGTGGCGGCCTACGCCAAGGCACGCGACCTGGTCCGCGAGCTGGGCGACGATGAGATCGCCCGCCTCCACCAAGCCGGCGGGCTGCTCGACCTGCCAGGCATCGGCCCCTCCACCGGCAAGGTCATCGCGCTTTCCATCGACGGAGGCATCGACGAGCACCTCGCCGGATTGGAAGCGGAGACGGCGATCGACGTCGGCGCAGGCGGCGATCTGCGCGCCGCGTTGAAGGGTGATTGCCACAGCCACACCTACTGGAGCGACGGCGGCGCGAGCGTCACGGAGATGGCAAGCACCGCGATGGCCCTCGGCCACGAGTACCTCGTCATCACCGACCACTCGCCCCGGCTCACGATCGCCCATGGCCTCAACCGCGAGCGCCTCCTCGAGCAGCTCGACGAGATCGAGCAAGTGAACGACGAGCTCGCGCCATTTCGCGTGCTGACCGGAATGGAGGTGGACATCCTCCAAGACGGCTCGCTCGACCAGGACGTCGACCTCCTCGAGCGACTGGATGTCGTGGTTGCCTCGGTGCACTCCAAGCTGCGGATGCCGGCACCGGAGATGACACGTCGCATGGTGCTGGCGGTGGCCAGCCCCCACGTCGACATCCTCGGGCACTGCACCGGTCGCAAGGTCGTGGGCGGCGGGCGGCCACCCAGCGAGTTCGACGCCGACATCGTCTTCGCCGCCTGCGCCCGCTTCGACACCGCCGTCGAGATCAACTGTCGCCCCGAACGCCAGGACCCTCCCGAGGAGCTGCTCGCCCTGGCCCTCGACTGGGACTGCAAGGTCTCGATCGACACCGATGCCCACGCCCCCGGTCAGCTCGAATGGCAGGTCTACGGCTGCGACAAGGCGGCCCGGATGGAGATCGAGCCCGATCGGATCGTCAACACCCTGTCCGCCGACGACCTGTTGTCTTGGGCCTCCAGCCACCCCACCGCCTGATACCCGGTTCTGTGTACGGATACGTCCGCATAGCGGACGTATCCGTACACAGAACCGGGTATGTCGACTGGAGGTGGCTACCGGTCGACCGGTAGCGTGGCCAGCCTTATGTCGAAGCGCACGAAGAAGGCCACGATCCGGGCTCGCAAGAAGAAGGCCAACCACGGCCGCAAGCCCAACCGCGGCCGCAACTCGTAGATCACGGCCCTGCCGCGGTTCCACCGCAGCCCGCCGCTCTCGTCGACGACGTCGTCTCCCTCACCAGTTGAGGTCTAGTCAGCTGCGGCGGAAACGGTCGTGGAGAATCGCTGCTCGCGCAGCGTTTGCGCCGCAGGCGCCGTGCACACCGCCCCCCGGGTGAGCGGATGCGGACGCGAGATACAGACCCTTGATCGGTGTCTCGGCTCGGCCGAGCCCAGGTAAGGGCCGCAGCACCAGCTGCTGCGAGAGCTGCATCGTGCCGCTCCCGATGTCGCCGCCCACGAGGTTGGCGTTGCTCGCTTCCATGGCCGGTGGGGTGAAGACATGGCGCGCCAGGATCCGGTCGCGGAATCCGGGCGCGAGGCGCTCGATGCGAGCCTCCATCCGCTCGGCGAAGCGCGCTCCCTCTGCGTCATCCCAGACGCCCTTCAGCTCATTGGCGGCATCCGCCTTCGCAACCTGCGG
>JANOQG010000062.1:0-40010 GCA_031422255.1 Actinomycetes bacterium
TAGCCGTTCTGATCGGCCCGGGCGATCTGCGCCGTGAGCTTGTCGCAGCGAGCGTTGCCGGTCGGCTGGCAGCCCGCAAGGCCCGCTACGCCGAGGACGACGAAGAGGATCAGGGCGGTTCGATGGAACGATCGTGTCGGCATGAAGAGGACATCGGGGCCGATCGCCCACCTCGCAATGGGCGGACCGTCATCATGCTCTAGGCACTCCTCACTCCAAGTGCCAAGAGCCTGGGACGCCCCTTGTGATGCAGATCACACAGTTCCGGCAACCCCTATTGCCACTATGGACAGCAGTCCGACGCGGTTGTAGCTCCCTAAGCGGCCACGCTCAGCGCCAGAATGACCTCATTTAGTGTGTGACTTGAGAACAGATTGGACGTTGATTGCGTCCCACCATTGCGCCTAGGAAGTGTTTACAGTTGCCCGCAGTTGGGAACTAGCACCTGGTGAAATGCACCGCTCGCCCAGTCAGGAGGAGCACACATGTCACCCCGCGATGGTTTGTTGCCGAACGCGCATGTGGATGAGGAGATCGCGCACGACGTCAACAATCTCCTCGGCGTGATCCTGAACCACGTCACGCTCGTCCGGCGGGGCCTCGCCGATCCTCAGGCGCTGACCGATCTCGACGAGATCCGGATGGCCGCCGAACGGGCTGCGCTCCTGATCCGGCGGTTGGTCACCCTCGTCGATGCACCCGCCAGCGCTCCGGAGGCTCTCGATGCATGACCTGCCGGCGTCCACGATCACCGTGCTGATCGTTGACGACCACTTGATGTTTGCCCAGAGCTTGGCGCGGCTGCTCGTGGACCAGGACGACATCACCGTGGTGGGCGTGGCCGCGAGCGGGCGGGAAGGTATCGACCTCGCCATCCAACATCACCCGCGTGTCGTGCTGCTCGACTACGAGCTGCCAGAGGGCGATGGCGTCCAGGTCGCCTTGGAGATGAAGCGCCACGATCCCTCGATCATGGTGGTCATGCTCACCGCCTTTACCGAGGATCGGATCCTGGTCGCCGCGATCGAAGCGGGTTGCTCCGGCTTCCTGACGAAGGATCGCGCCGCCAGCGAGGTTGCGACGTCGGTTCGCTCGGCGGCGGCTGGTGAGGCCGTGATCTCGCCGGCGCTGCTCGCGCGCCTGCTGCCGCGGCTCAACGGAGCACATCGGTCGGTCGGGGACGACCTCACTGATCGCGAGCGAGAGCTGCTCGCGCATCTAGCCGCGGGCGCTACGAACAAGGCGATCGCGGCCGAGCTGCACCTGAGCGTGAACACCGTTCGCAACTATGTGCAGTCGGTGCTCACCAAGCTGGGGGCCCACTCGAAGCTGGAGGCGGTCTCCACCGCAGTGCGTGAGGGCATCATCCGCTACCCCTCGGCTGCATCCTGATCGTTGCGGTCAGGCACCCAGTTGCCGTGGAAGCCAAGCGGTACCCGGTTCGGTAGCAGGACCCGGGCCACCGGACCATCAGCGGGATCAGCGGCCGGGAGCACCAGCAGCTCGGAGCGCTCGGTGCTCGCGTCGTAGACGAGCGACAGCAGCCAGCCGTCGTCCTCAGCCGCGTCGACGTGCCGGGGCACCATGACCCATTCCCCGCTCGTGCGCCCGGTGCCGAGGTCGATGCGCGTGAGGTCGCCGGTCTTGCCGTCGATGCGGACGAGGTGGCCGCCGAAACCGTTGTCCTGGTCGCTCCGCTGGATCGCGGAGCCATAGCCCCATCGGTAGGGGCGACCGACCAGGCGTTCATCGATCCGGGGGAACTCCATCGGCTGGTCGGCGAGCTGTTCCTCCCGCACGGCGCCGGTGGCCGTGTCGATGGTCCAGCGCCACAGGAGCGGCGGGGAGTCATCAGGGCCGAGGCGCTTGGCGTCGAACATGCGGTCGTAGCGCACGATGTCGATCACCACCGTCTCGCCGTCGTCATGCGCGTTGAGCGGGTGGAACGCGTAGCAGGGGTTGATCTCAAACCAGCGAACCTCGGACCCCGAGCCCCCCAACGGGATGAGCCCGATGCGAGCGGCCCGCTCCTGCTTCCACGAGTACGGGAAGCCACCGCCGGACATGGCGGTATCGAGATCGAAGGTGACAGGGAGGTCGTACACGATGGCCCAGCTCTCGGTGATCGAGCAGTCGTGCACCATGGGGCCGTCGTCCATCTCGACAGGGGATACCTGCTTCACGATCCCGTCGGCCCCGATGACGGAGTACTCGAGGTGCGGGATGCCCCAGTAGTAGGAGATGGCATGGCGGTCGCCGGTGATGGGGTCGACCTTCGGGTGCGCGGTGTAGCCATGCGGTAGGCCGCCGCTGAGGTCGGAGTGGCAGACGGTGTCGAGCTCGTAGGAGAGCTCCACGGGTCGGCCGCCGGCCTCCACGATGGCGAAGGTCTTGCCGCCGAGGTCGATCACGTTGGTGTTGGCCGTATCCATGTCGGCGTGGCGCTCGCCTGGCACCGGAGCCTCGCCGAGCAGCTCGCTGACCCTGGTCGAGCGCACCATTCGAGCGTGATACCAGTCGGCCTTTCCGCCGCCGAGCCGGATGCCATGCACCATGGCATCGCCCACAAACCAATGGTGGGTGGCCGGGTTCACCGGCGTGATCGGGTTGGGCCCGTTGCGCAGATAGCGCCCCTCGAGCTCAGGCGGAAGCGTGCCCTCGATCGTCAGCTCGGTAGCGGTGACGTCGCCCTCGATCGGGGCGTACGGGCCAGACAACCACTTGTTCTCGACAACCGTCATGGATGGCTCCTTGGGTTAGATAACAGTGTCATGTATAACGCTGTGATGTAACGTCGTCAAGAGATCCCCATGAGCCCTCGCCAACCCGATCCCCACGTTCGCCTCCAGTTGGTGGAGGCGGCAGCCCGGCTGCTGGCCGAACAGGGCATCGGCGGTGTGACGGCTCGTCGCCTGGCTGCAGCGATCGGGGCATCCACCCAGGCGGTGTACACCCACTTCGAGCGCATGGACGACGTGATCGTCGAGGTGTGGCGCGAGGGCTTCCGCCGCTTCGGGGGAGCGCTGGATGAGCCCGCCGTCACGGCCGATCCTGTGGCCGATTTTGCCGCGCAGGGCTGGAGCTATCGCCGCTTCGCGCTCACCAACCCGCACCTCTACCGGGTGATGTTCGGCGACGGCCTCCTTGCGTTCCGTGCCGGTCGTCACGAGCAGGACGAGTCCGCCGACACGTTCCTGTCGCTACTTGTCCGCATCGAGCGCTGCCGCGACTCCGGGCGCTGGCACGTGGACGACCTGCACACCGCCGGCGAGGTCGTGTGGTCCACCGTGCACGGGCACACGTCGATCGAGCTCGCCGGGTTCTTCGCCAGCCAGGGTCGCGATCCCGAGCGCTCGTATGCCGAGTGTCTCCGAGCGACGGCGCGGGGCTTCGGCGACGATCCAGCACTGGTGGACGACTCCCTCCGCAGCGCATGGCGAGCTGAGCAGATGGCCGCCTCACAAAACTAGAACGTGTTCTAGTTTGTGGTAGGTTCATGCCGTTCGCACCGGCTTGTCGCAGGAGGCAATCCCTATGGAGTTCGGCGTCTTCGCCCAGTTGTTCGTCCCGAAGTTCGAGCGTGAGGTCGATCCCAACGCCGAGCACAAGCGCATCATGCGCAACGTCGACATCGCCGTGGCGGCCGACCGCAACGCCTTCAAGTTTGTGTGGTGCCCGCAGCACCACTTCCTCGATGAGTACTCCCACATGCCTGGGCCCGAGGCGTTCCTCGGCCACTGCTCAGCCATCACGCAGCGGGTGCACCTGGGCTCCGCGATCTTCAACATCACCCCGGCTGTCAACAAGCCCGTGCGCATCGCCGAGAACGTGGCCCTCCTCGACCACCTCTCGAACAACCGCTTCGAGTTCGGCACCGGTCGCGGGTCCTCCACCACCGAGGTGTACGGCTTCGGCATCGAGGACATCGCAGAGACCAAGGCGATGTGGCGGGAGACGATCGAAGAGATCCCGAAGATGTGGAAGAAGGGCACCTACTCGTACGACGGCAAGTACTTCAGCGTGCCCGAGCGCGAGGTGTTCCCGAAGCCGCACGGGCCCGCCCACCCCGCCATGTGGGTGGCCGCCGGGTCCCCTCCCACCTTCGGTGAGGCGGCCGAGCTTGGCCTCGGCGCGTTCTGCTTCACCACCGGAGCGCCCAGCCAGCTGAGCAAGCTGGTGCAGGGCTACAAGGACAAGATCGGCTACGCCACGCCGGTGGGTCAATACATCAACAACAACATCATGGGCGTCACCAACATGCTCTGCATGGAGGACCGGAAGAAGGCCTTCGAGGTCGCCTCGAACATGGGGATGAACTACTACACGTCGCTGGCCTTCCACTGGCTCGACAACATCCCGAAGCCCGATGGCCTGCCCGAGTGGCCCAACAAGATTCCCGAGCCCACCCCGGAGCAGGTCGAGGCGATGGCCGCCGGGGGCTACGTCGTGGTCGGCGACCCCGACGACTGCGCCAAGGGCGTGCAGAAGTGGGCCGACGAAGGCTTCGACCAGCTCACCTTCAGCCCCACCACGAACACGTTGTCCACCGAGGTGATCGTGCAGTCGATGGAGCTGTTCGGTCGTGAGGTCATCCCGCAGTTCGACAAGGACCCGGTCCACTCCACCACCCACTACCGCCAAGCCGCCTCGCAGTAGTCGAGGGTCGGCTAGACAGCGGACCCATGCCCCTGCCCCCGGAGCTTCAGGAGCTCGCCGCCGAGGTCTCCAACTGGGGCCGCTGGGGCGAGTCCGACGAGCTCGGCACCCTCAACCTGATCGACGACGTTGCGGTGATGCGTGGCATCGCGGCGGCGCGCACGGGCGTTCGCATCCCCCTGGCGATTCGCTTGGACGCCAATGGACCACAGCTCGGCACGATCCCGGGCCGGATCAACCCGCTTCACACCATGGTGGCGATCAACGCGAACTACACCGGCGGCGACGCGGACTCCGTTTGTTGGAGCGATGACATCATCACGATGGGGTTGCAGTCCTGTACCCACTGGGACGGTCTCGCCCATGTGAGCTACGGGGGCTCCCTCTACAACGGCTTCCCGGCGAGCTCGGTCACCGCAGACCAGGGTGCCACCAAGTGCGGCATTCAACGGGTGCGCCACATCGTGGGCCGGGCCGTGTTGCTCGATGTCGCTCGAGCCCTCGGCCTTGCGATGCTCTCGCCGGGTCATCGGATCAGTGAGGCAGACTTCGAAGCGGCGGTCGCGCTGGCCGGCGTTGCGATCGAGCCGGGTGACATCGTCCTCGTGCGAACCGGGCAGATGACCCACTTCAAGCGGCGCGATCGAGAGGCCTACCTCCTTGGTGATCAGCCAGGCCTCACGACCCACACCATCCGGTGGTTGCACCGCCACGACATCGCGGCGGTGGCCATCGACACGCTGGTCATGGAGGTCTTCCCGTGCGAAGACCCGGAGGTGTTGTTCCCCGTCCACATGATCCAGATTCGCGACATGGGGCTCACCCAGGGACAGAACTTCGACCTCGAGGCCCTCGCCACCCACTGTGCGTCCGACGGTGTGTACGAGATGCTCCTCGTGGCCAACCCCGAGCCGGTGACAGGGGGGACGGGCGCACCCGTCAATCCGGTGGCGATCAAGTGACTGCCGCACCCGCGTCGTTCAACTTCGCTGACGTGTGGGAGATGGCCGCTGACGCGCTGGGTGATCGACCAGCCCTCGTCGTTGGGCTCGAACGGCGCACCTACGCCGACCTCGAGGAGCGCGCGAACCGGCTCGCGCATCATCTCCTGTCGCAAGGCGTCGGGCCAGGACAGCACGTCGGGCTCTACCTCGAGAACTGCCCCGAATACGTCGAGGCCATGCTGGCGTGCTTCAAGATCCGTGCGGTTCCGATCAACGTGAACTATCGGTACGTGGCGGGCGAGCTTCGCTATCTGCTCGACAACAGCGACGCCGTGGGTGTTCTCCACGGACCCCAGCACGCGGAGGTGCTCGCCGGAATCCTGCCCGATCTCGACCGCGTGGCCTGGACCCTCGAGACCGGCGCACCCTACGAGTCGGCGCTGGCGGCAGCGTCCGCAGATCGATCAGCCACTCCTGGACGGGGCGACGACGACAAGTACCTCATCTACACCGGAGGCACCACGGGTCTGCCCAAGGGTGTTGTGTGGCGGCAGGGCGACGCGTTCTTCGCGTGTCTCGGCGGGGGCGATCCCATGCGCCTGGCGGGCGAGGTCACCAGTCCCGCCGAGCTCGCCGACCGCATCGGTGATGGCATCACCTACCTTCCGCTCGCTCCGATGATGCACGCGGCTGCTCAGTGGACCTCCTTCATGTGGTTCTTTGCCGGTGGCAAGGTCGTGCTCATGGAGGGCTCCCTCGACCCCGCCAAGCTCTGGCGCACCGTGGAGGCGGAGGGCGTCAACCTGCTCACCGTCGTGGGTGATGCCGTGGCCAAGCCCCTGCTCGACGCCTGGGATGCAATGCCGGAGGCCGAACGACCGGACACGTCGTCGCTGTTCGCCATCTCCAACGGAGGCGCGCCGATGTCCACCGGGTGCAAGGCGCGCATCCTCGACCGCTTCCCCAACGTCATGGTCACCGACGGGTTCGGCTCTTCCGAGGCTGGCATCCAGGGTTCCTCACGGGTCAGCGCCGCCGACGTGCCCACGTCCGGGGCCGTGCGCTTCTCCACCGCTGGTTCGAAGCCGTTCCTCGTGCTCGATGAGCGCGATCAGCCGGTTGTGCCCGGTGACGGCACAGTCGGTCGCATCGTCACGGGTGGTCGTCTACCCCTCGAGTATCACAAGGACCCGGAGAAGACGGCGGCCACGATCATCACGGTCGCCGGCGAGCGCTGGCTCATCACGGGCGACCTTGCCACCGTGGCGGAGGACGGCTCGGTGGAGCTGCTCGGCCGGGGATCGACATCGATCAACACCGGCGGCGAGAAGGTGCACCCGGAGGAGGTTGAGGGCGTGCTCCACGGTCACCCGTCGGTGGCCGACGTGCTCGTGGTCGGCGTGCCGGACGAGCGATGGGGGAGCGCGGTCACCGCCGTCGTCCAGCCGTCAGTCGGCTTCGCTCCGTCGCTGGAGGAGCTTGTGGCCCACTGCAAGACCCAGCTATCCGCCTACAAGGCGCCCAAGAACCTGGTGCTGGTGGACAAGGTCGTCCGCAGCCCCGCCGGCAAGGCCGACTACCGCTGGGCCCTCGCCACCGCAGTCGACGTCGTCACGCGCGCCTGAGCAGCGCGTCGCAGCAATCTGCGGCACAGCGCGCCCGCTTCGGGCTTGATCTGCCGCAGGTTCGCCCGACGGCAGCGCGTCGACACAACCTGCGGCACAGCGCGCCCGCTTCGGGCTTGATCTGCCGCAGGTTGAGGACGGCGTTGCCCCCGAGCGCGGCGCGGTGGCTAGACCGTGCGGCCGAGGAAGGCTGCAAGCTGGTCGGCGTTGCTGGCGCCAGCCGGGGCCTCTTGCTCCAAGCCGAACACGGCGCCGTCGGGCGAGCGGAAGGCCGGCGAGATCGCTTGGCGGGCGCCGGCGAGCAGCTGCGCCGCCAGCTCGGGATCCAGGTCGGTGTTCTGGCCGGTGGCCTTGGCGAGGTCCCACCCGTGCGTGAAGGTGTCGGTGGCTGCCAGGCCGAAGAAGGCGGAACCGGGCATGTCTCCGAACGGCAGGGAGAGCGTCTTCTCCATGACGCCGTCGCCACCGAATGCGCTGACGGCGCGTTGTGATGCCTGGTCGAACTCGGCCACGAAGTCGCTGGCGGAGTAGTCGGTCTCGCCCGCGGCGGGCGGTTGTCCGGTGACTCCCGACTCGAAGAAGGACTGGCCCCCGACGATGTGGTTGATCAGATCACTGACCTTCCACTGCGCGCACGGGGTGTCGTCGCCAAGCTGGTCCTTGGATACGCCGGCGAGGACGGCACGGGTTGCTCGGATGGCCTGTTCAAGGGTCTCTGTCGACATGGCGATCTCCTGATCAACTGGTTCGGTGCCCAGCGCACTTTAGAAGGCTTCGTAGGGATTCGCTCCGCCGTTGTGGAGGGCTAGGTGCGGCTTCGAACAACTGCCTGCCAGGGAAGGACGGCGTCGAGGGGGCAGGCGAGGTCGCTCGCGCGCACCAGCCAGGTGAGGGTCTCCTTGGCAGGTGCTTGGTAGGTCTTCACCACGAGGCCACGCTTCGGGTTGTCGACGGCGACGTACCACTCGTCGGGAACCGGGCAGCCGTGATCGGCGAGCCATGGCGCCGCCCGAGCGCCAAGACCGTGCTGCAACCCCAGCTCACCGGGCGTCCATGTGGCGAGGGGCACCAGCGGCCCGCGGTTGCCGAAGATCGACGTGAGTCCGCTGCGCGTCGGTACCTGTTCGGCATCGACCCCGGGCGAGATGTTGATGAACACCGCACCCGTGACGTGCGCGAGGAGCGGGGTGATGTCGCCGCCGGGGAGCTCGAGGTGGAGGTCCGGCACCCGCCGAACGATACTCATCACCCCTCCAGCGTTGGAACTCGTACCCCCGGGGGGTATCATCGCAACGTGAACGGATACACAGAGAACAGCGCGAGGCACCTGGCGGCATTGCGGCGAGTCGAGGGGCAGGTCCGCGGCATCGCCCGCATGGTGGAGGATGACAAGTACTGCATCGACATCCTCACCCAGGTGTCGGCGGCCACCCGTGCGCTGCAGTCGGTGGCGCTCAACCTCCTCGAGGAGCACCTGAGTCATTGCGTTGCGGGAGCAGTCGAAGATCCTGATGTCCTGGCCGAGAAGCTCACCGAGGCACAGACGGCGATCTCGCGGCTGGTGCGCTCATGACCACCGCCACGTACGTCGTCACGGGAATGACCTGCGGGCACTGCGTGGCCGCCGTCACGAAGGAGATCGAGGGCATCCCAGGCGTGGAGCAGGTGGAGGTGAGCCTCGACTCTGCGCTGGCAGTCGTGACAGGGCCGGCCACCGAGACCGATGTGATGGCGGCCGTTACGGAGGCGGGCTACTCGGCTCGGCCACAATGAGCGTGGCGTCGCCCTGGGCTCGACTCGGGCTCTTCGCTGCCGTCCTCGTGGTGGTCTTCGCCGCATCGTTCGGTGTCGGGTCCGCCGGTGACCCCATCGCGCGCACGCCGAGCACGGAGGTCGACCATGACGCTCACGGCTGACCGAGCAACCAGCACGATCGACCTTGAGATCGGCGGCATGACGTGCGCGGCTTGCGCGGCGCGCATCGAACGCACGCTGAACAAGGTCGAGGGCGTCTCGGCGTCGGTCAACTATGCCCTCGAGTCCGCTCGGGTCGAAGCTCCAGCGGGCGTCGAAGCAACGGCCCTGATCGAGCTGATCGAGGGAGCCGGCTACGACGCTCGACTGCCTTCGTCGATCCCGACGTCGACCACGGACGACCCTGTCGACGCACTCACCCGTAGGGTCGCGCTCGTAGCAGGCATGGCGGTTCCGGTGATCCTCCTCGCAATGGTGCCGGCGTGGCAGTTCGCCAACTGGCAGTGGCTCAGCCTGATGCTCACGTTTCCGATCGCCACGTGGGGCGCATGGCCCTTCCACAAGGCGGCCTGGGCGAACCTCCGTCACGCTGCCGCGACGATGGACACGCTCGTCTCCGCGGGAGTTGGCGTGGCCTTCGCGTGGTCGCTCTGGGCTCTCTACTTCGGCGACGCCGGCGTAGCCGGCCTACGGCATGAGTTCTCTTTTACGGCGGACCGTGCTCACGCCGCAGGCGCCCTCTACTTCGAGGTGTCGGCGGCGCTGACGCTGTTCCTCCTGGCAGGCCGGCTGTTCGAAGCCCGCGCCCGTCGACGCGGCGGCGATGCCCTCCGCGCAATTGCGGAGCTCGGGGCCAAGGACGCTGTTCGTCTCACCGATGCGGGCGCCGAGGAGCGGGTGCCGGTCGAGGCCCTGCAGGTCGGAGACCGCTTTGTTGTGCGTCCGGGCGAGAAGGTGGCCACCGACGGACGCGTCGTCGAGGGCGCGTCGGCCATCGACTCTTCGTTGGTCACCGGTGAGTCGGTGCCCGTGGATGTGTCGGTGGGCGACGCTGTCACCGGTGCCACGCTGAACGCAGGCGGCCGTCTCGTCGTTGCAGTCACACGGGTTGGCTCCGACACAACGCTCGCCCGCATGGCGGTGCTGGTGGCCGACGCCCAGTCGGGCAAGGCGCCTGTGCAGCGGCTGGCTGATCGGGTGGCCGCGGTGTTCGTACCCGTCGTCATCGCGCTCGCCGTGGCCACGCTCGGCTACTGGTTGGGTCGGGGTGAGACGTTCGCAGGTGCCATGGCTCCCGCGGTGGCGGTGCTCATCGTCGCCTGCCCGTGCGCGCTGGGGCTGGCCACTCCGACGGCCCTGCTCGTCGGCACGGGTCGGGGGGCACAGCTCGGCGTCCTCATCAGCGGTCCCGAGATCCTGGAGGCCACGCGCCGCGTCGACACCATCGTGCTCGACAAGACGGGCACGGTGACCACTGGCCGAATGGCGCTCATCGAGGTGGTCGTGGCCGACGGGGTAGATGCCGAGGGTGCGCTCGCTCTCGCTGCGAGCCTCGAGGCAGCCAGTGAGCACCCGATCGCCAGAGCCATCGCGTCGGCCGTGCCCGCGGACCAGCACGAGCCGGTGGTGGGGTTCCACGCCACGGCAGGGCTGGGGGTGGCGGGAGTGATCGATGGACGGGAGGTCCTTGCGGGCCGGGTGTCGCATCTGGCTGAGCTGGGATTCACCACACCGCCCGAGCTCGCCGAGGCACATCGAGCGGCCGAGGCCGCGGGCCGCACCGCAGTGGCCGTTGCCTGGGACGGATCGATCCGTCTCGTTGCGGTGGTCGCCGACGCCGTACGAGCGAGCTCTTCGCACGCGGTCGCCTCGTTGCGCTCGCTCGGCATCGAGCCGGTGCTGCTGACAGGCGACAACCCTTCGGCGGCCAGCGCCGTTGCCGTGGAGGTGGGGATCGATCGGGTGGTGGCGGGCGTGCTTCCTGAGGGCAAGGTGGACGAAGTGAAGCGGCTCCAGTCGGAGGGCCGGGTGGTGGCTGTGGTCGGCGACGGCGTCAACGACGCTGCGGCACTCGCTCAGGCCGATCTGGGCCTCGCCATGGGCAGCGGAACCGATGCTGCAATGGCTGCGGCAGACCTCACGCTCGTGCGGGCTGATCTCGAGGCCGCCGTCGATGCCATCCGGCTGAGCCGGAGCACCCTGCGCACGATCAAGGCCAACCTCGTCTGGGCATCGGGCTACAACGTTGCGGCGATCCCGCTCGCGGCATCTGGACTCCTCAATCCGATGTTGGCTGGGCTGGCCATGGCCGCGTCGTCCGTGTTCGTCGTGGCAAACAGCCTGCGCCTCTTCCGGTTCCGTCCGACCTCGCCGTCTGGCTGATCCGTCCCCTCTCGTAGGGTGCCTCCGTGCCCGTCGCCGACGCAGCCCCCACCTCACTACGCAGGCCAGGGCTTGGGATGCTCGGGGCCACCTCGGCTGTTGTGGTGTGGGGCGCGTCGTCGGTTCTCATCAAGGGCGTAGAAGGGCTCAATGGTCTGGGCATCGCCTGTTACCGGATCTGGCTCGGAGCGGCGCTGGTGACGCTGGCGTTCGTCGGCTCGGGTGGCCGGCTGTCCTGGCGGCTTCTGCGGCTCTCCTTGCTGGGCGGTCTCGCGTTCACGGCCGACCTCGTTCTCTATTTCACCGCGGTGCAAGAGACGAGCATCGCCAACGCCACCTTCATCGGGGCGCTCCAACCTCTGCTGGTGCTCCTGGTGGCAAGTCGACTGTTCGGCGAGCGACCGCGTTTCGCTGAGCTCGGCTGGGGCGCAGTGGCGGTGGTCGGCACCGGGTTGGTCGTGGCGGGCGGCGACGGAGGGGGCGCCAACAGCCTGCGTGGCGACCTCCTCGCCGTCGGAGCGCTCGTGGCGTGGACGGCCTACTTCGTGTACTCCAAGACCGCCCGTCAGCAGCTGACAGCGTTCGAGTACCTCACGGGGATGGCCATCGTGGCTGCAATCGCGGTCGTTCCGCTCCCCCTGGTGTTTGCGGGCACGCTGGCGGCCACCGACGCAAACGGCTGGCTCACCATCGGGTACATCACGGTGATCAACGGGCTCCTCGGCCACTACCTCATGGCCTTCGCCCACGGCCACGTGTCGCTGCTGACGATGTCGCTGCTCACGTTGGGCATTCCGGTGATCGCCGCTGCTACGGCGGCTGCGTGGATCGATGAGCCGCTCAGCGCGATCCAGATCGCTGGTATGGCCGTGGTGCTGGCCGCCCTTTCGGTGGTGTCGCTGAGCTCCGCTCGTCATCGGCCCGAGCTCGTGGAAGCGGACCTCGAGGCGATGGAAGCCGCACCGCATCCGTAGGCTTGCTCGCCATGGACCTTCCCGTGATGCTGCGCGAGTCGCTCGAGCTGCAGATTCTCGATCAGGAGCCCGAACGGGCCGCCACCACGATCGGCGAGGCAGTCGCCGAGCACGGCGCGGCCGTCGTCGCAGGGGTCTTGCTCGAGGCTACCGCCGTCGCATTCCGCCGCATGGTGAGCATCACCGATGAGTCGCTCGACCTGGCGGAGCTTGTGTCGACCCTCGCCATCGACGGCGCGATCCCAGACCATCGCATCGAGCTGCTGAGTGAGATCCTCACCGCTGCGGCTGCCACCGCTGGCGGCATCCGCCCGTCGGTAGACGCCCTGCTCACGCGCCTCGGTGATCAGGATCTCCTCTTCGGCTCATGGCTCGGCTTGCTCACCGGACTGCGCGTGGCGTCGCTCGCCATCGAGGTCACCGAACCAGAGATCCTCGAGGACATCCTCCTCGCCTTCGAGCTCGACGTCTGAGGCGCTCGCGAACGGTCGCCGGCTCCTTCGACGGACCTGGATCGGCGCGCCTAGATTCCGACGGGTCGTCAGGTCGAACGGGTGGGGGTTGGCACAGCATGTCGAACGGGGACGGAGTGAGCCTCTGGCAGCTCGTCGAGCGCCGAGCGGAGGACAACCCGGACGCCTTGGCCGCTGTCGACGAGGACGGCCGCACGCTCACCTGGAGTGAGGTGAAGACGGCGGCCGAACGGGCTGCGGCAGGGTTTCAGCGCCTCGGCATCGCGGCCGGCGACGTCGTGTCGTGGCAGCTGCCCACCTGGCTCGAGTCGAAGATCCTTGTGCTCGCGCTGGCGCGCCTCGGCGCGATTCAGAATCCGATGCTGCCGATCTACCGCGAGCGCGAGGTCGGGTTCATCACGCGGCAGGCGAAGGCCAAGCTGCTCGTGGTCCCTTCGCAGTGGGCGGGGTTCGACTTCGAGGCCATGGCCACGGGCATCGCCGATGCCACCAACTCCGAGGGTGGGTCGCTCGCAGTGCTGGTGGCCGACAAGGCGCTGCCACAGGGAGATCCCGCCACGCTCCCCCCGCCGCCCGACCCGAACGACGACGTCGTGCGTTGGTACTTCTACACCTCGGGCACCACTGCTGATCCGAAGGGCGCCCAGCACACCGACCGCACGATCCTCGCGAGTGCGCTCGGCATGAACGAACGCATGGCCGTCACGGCCGCGGATCGCAACGCCGTCGTGTTCCCGTTCACCCACATCGGTGGCATCGGCTGGCTGTTCAGCGCGCTCGCAGTCGGGTTTCCCACCGTGTACATCGAGCGCTTCGACCCGGCCAAGACGATCGCGCTCATCCAGGAGCACGAAGTGACGATGGCCGGAGCAGGCACGCCGTTCCACATGGCTTACCTCGCGGCGCAGCGACTGCTGCCGGAGGGCGAGCGGCTCTTCCCGAGCGTGCGCATCTACTGCGGAGGCGGGGCGCCCAAGCCGCCTCAGCTTCATTACGACGTCAAAGCCGAGATGGGTGGCGTTGGCATCGTGTCGGGCTATGGCCTCACCGAGGCTCCGATCATCGCAATGGGAAGCGTCACCGACTCCGATGAGCAGCTCGCTCACACCGAGGGCAAGGCCGCCGGCACCACGCAGCTGCGGACGGTCACGCTCGAGGGCAAGGAAGCCGGTATCGGCGAGGAAGGGGAGATCCGCGCCAAAGCCCCGCAGATGATGAAGGGCTACCTCGACGCATCGCTTGATGCTGAAGCCTTCGACGAGGACGGCTGGTTCAAGACCGGCGACCTCGGCAAGATCGACGCCGACGGCATGGTGACGATCACGGGCCGCGTGAAGGACATCATCATCCGGAACATGGAGAACATCTCCGCCAAGGAGGTGGAGGACATCTTGTTCGGCCACCCCGATGTCGCTGACGTGGCCGTGATCGGCGTGCCCGACTCGAAGACGGGTGAGCGGGTGTGCGCGGTGATCGTGCCAAAGGATCCGGCCGCGCCGCTCACCTTTGAGGCGATGGTGGCGTTCTGCCGCGAGCAGAACCTGATGACGCAGAAGCTCCCGGAGCGTCTCGAGATCGTCGAGCTCCTCCCGCGAAACCCCACCGGCAAGGTGCTGAAGTTCGAGCTCCGCGACCGCTTCGGCGCGAGCTGACCCCCCCAAGGAAGAAGGAACTCCAGTGGCTCTACTCTCTGGCAAGGTCGCGATCGTCACGGGCGCCGGGCATGGAATCGGACGGGCGCACGCGCTTGAGCTGGCCAAGCACGGCGCAAGCGTCGTGGTCAACGATCTCGGCACCTCGGTGACGGGTGACGGCGCCGACGAGAAGGCTGCCGATCTCACCGTCGAGCTCATCGTGCAGCGGGGCGGTATGGCTGCGGCGAACTACGACGACGTGTCCGACTTTGCTGGGGCCGGCCGCATGGTCGCGCAGGCGATTGACACCTACGGGAAGCTCGACGTGCTCGTGAACAACGCCGGCATCGTGCGCGACACCGCGATCTGGAACATGAGCGAGGCCGACTTCGACTCCGTGATCAAGGTGCACGTGAAGGGCACGTGGGCTCCGTCGCATCACGCCGCAAAGCACTGGCGGGATCGTGCCAAGGCTGGAGAGGTCTTCATGGGACGCGTGATCAACACCACCTCCGGCGCGGGCCTGGTCGGCAACTTCGGCCAGACCAACTACGCCACGGCGAAGGCGGGCATCGCAGGGTTCACGCAGACGCTGTCGCTGGAGCTCTACAAGCTGGGTGTCACCGTGAACGCAGTGGGTCCGGCGGCCGCCACGCGCATCACGGGCACGATGCCCGGCGCTCCAGCCGTGATCGAGGCCGACGACGTGCCCGACGATGAGTGGAATCGCATGGATCCTGCTGTGTCGTCGCCGCTCGTGGCTTGGCTGGCGTCGGATGAGAGCCAGCACGTCACCGGACAGGTGATTCGAGCCGTCGCCGAGGACATCGTGTGGATGGAGGGGTGGAGCGAAGGCGCCAAGGTCTCCAACGGCGGGCGGCGCTGGGACGCCGAGAAGCTCGGCACGCAGCTCGCCACCGACCTCTTCAAGACCCGCGCTCCCGGCCTGCGCTACTGACCACGAGCTCATGAGCTCGCTGGGGATCTTGGTGGGTCCCGGCGTGGTTCAGGCCGGATGCGTGGACGGACTCCAGGCCTTCGCCCGGCGAGTGAGCTGCGGCGTGGTGAACACGTGGGGCGCCAAAGGGGTGTTCCGTTGGGACGATCCGTTGCACTTCGGCACGGCCGGGCTCCAGGCCCGTGACTTCGAGCTCGCCGGTCTCGGAGCGGTGGATCTGCTCGTGACGAGCGGTCTGGATCCTGACGAGGTGACGTCTGCTCCGTGGGAGGGTCGGGCAGAGGTGGTCGATGTGCCGCCGGAGGAGCTGGGCACGTTCACCGGCACGCTTCCCGTGGGGACGACGGAACGCCCAGCGCTCTACACGGATCTCGCGGCCGTCGTAGGACCCCTGTACGACCAGCCCAACTCGCCTCCGGCTCGCGCCGCGAGGTTGGCCGCTGCTCTCCCGGACGACGGCGTTCTGGTCGCTCGCCCGGGCCTCGTGGGCTTCTGGATCGCTCGCACGTTTCCGACATCACGCCCTGGCAGCGTGGCGATCACCCGGTCAGGAACGGTCACGTCCGCCGACGAGGACTGGGCCGATGTCGATCTCGATCCGAGCGCCCTCGTTGCCGTCGCGGGCCCGATCGTTGCGTGGGGCGGGATCAACGGCTGACGGGGATCGTCAGGATCAGGCGGGCGCCGCCCGTGTGGTGGGCATCCACGACGAGCGTCCCACCGTGCTGCACCGCGATCTCTCGGGCGATGGCGAGGCCGAGCCCGGTGCCGCCGGTGCCCGCTCGACGAGCGTCGTCCACCCGAGCGAACCGCTCGAACACCCGCTCCAGCTGAGCCGGCGGGATGCCGGGACCGTCGTCAGTGACAGTCACGACGGCGTCGCCGTCGCGTTCTGAGCAGGCGAGCCACACCTGAGACGTAGCGTGGCGAACGGCATTGTCGATCAGATTGGCAACCGACCGGGTGAGCGCGCCTTGGTCGCCGAGAACCTGGGCGGCCCCGACGCCGGATGTGTCGATGGCGCGATCTGCCGCACGCAACTGACGGGCCAGCTTGAGCACGACGTCATCCAGGTCGACCGGCTCCGAGCGGGTGATCGTGGGGGCGTCGGCATCGCGGCGGGCTAGGCGCAGCAGGTCGTCGACGAGCTGCTGGAGGCCCACGGCCTCTTCCAGGATGCTGCGGTGGGTCGCGAGGAGATCGGCGTCGGCGGGATGCGCCAGATCCACCTCGAGCTCAGAGCGGATGCGCGTGAGGGGGCTGCGCAGCTCGTGTGAGGCATCGGCGACGAAGCGCTCCTGACGCCGCGCCGATTCGTCGAGGCGTTCGAGCATGTCGTTCATCGTCCCGGCCAGGCGGGCGATCTCATCGCCGGTGGGCGGTTCTGGCACTCGTCGGTGCAGGTCGTGTCCACCGATGTCGGCTACCTCGGACCGGATGTTCTCGACGGGCCGCAGCGTTCGACCGACGAGCCACCAGATGAGAAGGCCGAGGAGTACGACGAGGCTCGGCACGGCGACGGCCAGCGCCTTCACGAGGACGTGAGTGCTCTCCCGCACATCGCCGAGGCTGCCGCCGACGTGGATCACGCTCAGCCCCTCGGGCCCATCGACCGATCGAGAGGCGAGGCGTCGAGGTTCGTCGCCGACGACCTGGAGGTCGCGGTGCCGGGTGGTCGCGGTGGGAGTGCCGCTCAGGGGACCGCGGCCGGAGAGGTTGGCGCTGGCGGCGATCACCTCGCCGCCTCGCACGACCTGTCCGATCGCGTCGTCGTCGCCGAGACTGGTGAGCACCGTGGGCAGATTGCCGGCCGTCACCAGCGCCTCGACCTCATCGATCTCCTGCTCCAGGGACTCATCAAGGTTCTGCGTCAGGAGCCGGCGCTGTGCCGAGGCGATTGCGAAGCCTGCGACGAGCAGGACCGCGAGCACCACGAGCACCGCGGTGGCGGTGATGCGAAAGCGAATGCTGCGGGTCACTCGGCGTCGATCCGGTAGCCGGCACCGCGAACCGTCTGGATGCTCTGCTCCCCGAACGGGTCATCGACCTTGCGCCGGAGGCGACCTACGTACACCTCGACGATGTTGGGATCGCCGTCAAAGTCGTAGTCCCACACGCCGGCGAGGATGTCGTACTTGCTCAGCACCTGGCCCGGGCGGCGCACGAGGTGGTGCAGGACCTCAAACTCGCGGGCGGTGAGGGCGATCTCGACTTCCCCCCGCCACACCCGTCTGGATGCCGGATCGATCCGGAGGGTCCCCACGGACATCGGGCTGGTCTGGCGTCCCGCGCTTCGGCGGAGGAGGGCATGCACCCGCGCCACGAGGACGGGAAAGGAAAATGGCTTCGTGAGGTAGTCGTCCGCCCCCGAGTCGAGGGCCTCTGCTTCGTCGAGGTCGCCGTCCTTCGCCGTGAGCATCAGGATCGGGGTCCAATCGCCTGCTTCGCGAAGGTCGGCGCAGATCTGAAAGCCGTTGCGGCCCGGCAGCATGATGTCGAGAATCAACAGGTCGTAGGTGCCTTCAGTCGCGCGCCAGAGGCCGTCGTCCCCGTCGAGCGACACCTCCACATGCATGCCCTCAGCTTCGAGCCCGCGGCGTACCGCGGCGGCGATCTTGCGGTCGTCCTCCACCAGCAGCAGCTTCATTGGCGCCCCAGTCGGTTCTGTGGGTTGGCGCTGATCGTGGCGGTCGACGCCTGAACGCCGACTGAATCGATTCGGCTGACGTTCAGCGGATGGTCAGCGGAGGGAGCACAGGCTCAGCACACCGACAACTGCGAGAGGTGCTCAGTGAACCGACCCTATGTTCCGCAATCATGTTCCCTTCGGAGCCGCTACGCCGCCATCTTGGTGAGCATGACGCTGGTGGGCGCCACCGCGTGCGGCTCCAGCGATCCCACAACCACGGCCACGACGGCGTCGTCGACCACGGTGTCGGCTCCCGTCGAGGCGATCGTCGACCCGGGCGACGGTGGTGACTACCGCCCCCAGCTCGACCCCGCGAACTTCGTCGAGGGGATCGACAACCCGTACCTGCCTCTGACCCCTGGCTCGCGCTGGGTCTACGCGGGGGACAGCAAAGGAGAGCCTGAGGACATCGTCGTCGTGGTCACGGACCAGACCCGGGTCATCGAGGGCATCACGGCCGTGGTCGTACGGGACACGGTGCATGTGGGAGGCCTCCTGGTGGAGGACACCTTCGACTGGTTTGCCCAGGATCGGGAAGGGAACGTCTGGTACCTCGGTGAGGACTCCAGCGAGATCGGTCCGGACGGCGAGGTCCTGAACAAGGATGGTTCTTGGGAGTACGGCAAGAACGGGGCGTTGCCGGGAATCGTGATGCCGGCGATCCCTCGCGTTGGCGACGCGTTCCGACAGGAGTACCAGAGGGGCATCGCGGAGGACATGGCGGAGGTGCTCCGGATTGAACCGGCGCACTCCATCGGCCTCGGCGACTACGCCGATGTGGTCGTGACCGAGGACTGGACCCCGCTCGAGCCGGATGTGGTGGAGAACAAGTGGTACGCCCCGGGCATCGGGAAGATCTACGGCACCCACGAGAGCGGCCCGCCAGGCACGATCGAGCTCGTCGAGTTCACCCCCGGGAGCTAGGCAGGCGACCTTGCGCGCGAGCCGGCCCCCTGGCGGGGGGTCCAGGGGGCCGGCTCAGATCTGTGGATCGCGCAGGGACCGCTAGCGGTAGCCGAGCTGCAGGGTGCAGGAAGGCCAGTGCTTCCAGCCGCCCGCGTTGTAGAGCCGTTGACCCATGGCGATCTGCGTTTCGCGGCTGGCCTGGTCCGGGCGGCCAGGGCCGCCAACCGATTGCCAGGAGCTGAGGCTGAACTGGATCCCGCCGTAGTAGCCGTTGCCCGTGTTGATGGCCCAGTTGCCGCCGGACTCGCAGCCAGCGAGGCGATCCCATGCGGCGGGGTTGCTGGGGTCGTTGTAGCCGCCGTCGGCAGCGACGAGCCGCACGACCGGGGGCGGCGGGGGAGCGGGCGGGGCGGTGGTGGGAGGCGCCACGGTTGTGGTGGGTGCCACGGTCGTGGGTACGGGGATGGCGATCGTCGCCAGCCGAGCATCGGTGGCGTGCTGGGCGCGCAGCAGGTCGAGGCGCTCAGGGGCGATCGTCGAGCTGGTGACCTCGGAGGCCAGGGTGCTGGTGCCGCCGGCGGTGGCGGTCACGAGGCCGACCGGAGCGAAGACGGCCAGGAGGACGGCGACACTGGTCGTGAGAGCTCGCCGGGGGGTGCGCGGCGAGCTGGTGGTACTCGGGGGGTGGTCCATCCCATGCATCGGGGGGTGCCTCCTGGTTGAGCTGGGACGCGCGCCGAACGAACAAGTTGATCGTCGGATTCACGGCGCCCCAGCGGCGGGCCGCGCTAGAGGCGGCTGGTGAGTTACGGAAAGGCTGGCAGTTTCGCAATGAAACTGCAACATTCTGAGCATGTGATATCGGGCACATGACAGAAGACAAGGGGTGGAGCAACACCCCACGTGTCAAATCCTGCGCCGACTCTGTCAGCGATTACGGGGCAAACCGAGGCCGCGGCCGCTGATGATCTCTCGCTGGACCTCGCTCGAGCCGCCGTAGATCGTCGTCACAACGGAATGCCGGAACGCATGCTCCACCAGGCCGCCCAGGACGCTGCCCGGCTCGCCGCCGGGCACCAGCCCCGCCGTCCCGAGCACCTCGAGAAGGGCCGATGACGCCCGCACGAAGGCCTCGGTGAGGACCAGCTTGGCCATCGAGCCCTCCACCTGGGGCATCTCGCCCAGGGAGGACAGCCACGCTGACCGGAACAGCAGGAGGCGGCCGGCCTCGAGCTCGGTGGAGGCTCGAGCCAGCACGCCGCGCACGGCGGGGTCATCGAAGGGCCGGGCGCCGTGCGCGTCGGGCTCACGGGCCCAGTCGGCCATCGATTCCACGAGCCGGTTCGGCTCGCCCCAGTTGGCGGAGTTGCGTTCGTAGACCAGGGCGGCGTGCATGACCGACCACCCGGCGTCCACCTCGCCGACCCGTGCTGCGTCGGGCACGCGCACATCGCTGTAGAAGGTGATGTTGGTGCGCTCCCCACCCATGGTCTCAACGGGGGTGATCTCGATGCCCGGCGTGTCCACGGGGACCAGGAACATGGTGAGACCCTTGTGCTTCGGCACGTCTGGGTTCGACCGGGCCAGCAGGAAGACGTAGTGCGCCTCCTGGGCCATCGTCGTGAACATCTTCTGGCCTTCGATCACCCAGTCGTCGCCATCCCGCGTGGCTTTGGTGGCCACTGCGGCAACATCGGAACCGGCATCGGGCTCGCTGTAGCCGAGGCAGCACATCACCTCGCCGGCCAGGATCCGGGGAAGAATCGCAGTCTTCTGCTCGTCGGTGCCACAGACGAGGAGGGTGGCGCCGACCATGGCGGCGATGTTGAGGCCGTCGATCGGAGCGCCGGAGCCGTAGAGCTCTTGCATCAGCACGCACTGGTCGATGGCGCTGCGGCCAAGCCCACCGAACTCGACCGGCCAACCGGCCGCGAGGTAACCCTCCTCGCACAGTGCGCGGTGGAAGCCCCAATCGTGCATGGTGCCGGTGGCGTGCGCTCGATCGATGATCGCTGCGATGGGTTGTCCGGCGATGAACGAGCGCACCTCCGACCGGAACGCCTCGGTCTCGGGCTCAAGGCGGAAGTCCATCCCCGCCCTCGTGGGGCGCGCTGCGGTGAGGACCTCGGCCGACGACGCTGGTGCACCCCACCGGTGCTCGGCGATGACCTGGAGCTCGTGGCGCGGGTCCCCGAGCAGGAGCCGTGTGGCCTTCGCCCGACGGACGTGGAGCTGTACGTCGTACTCGAGCATGAAGCCGTAGCCGCCGTGCACGTGAAGGCTGAAGCCGGCCGCTTCGTCGGCGATCTCCCCGCACCACCACGAGGCCTGGGCGGCCAAGCCCGGAGCCGTGGGCTCGCCTTCGTCGAGGGCCCAGATCGCTTCAAAGGCAAGCAAGCGACTGCTCTCGACCCGTGCGTGCAGGTCGGCAAAGCGATGTTGGATCGTCTGGAAGGAGGCGATCGGGACGCCGAACTGGTGGCGATCCTTCGCGTACTGCACGCCGACATCGAGCGTGGCCCGGCTCAATCCGGCCTGAGCCACGGCGGTGAGGGCGCGCCATTCGTCCACGGCGAGGGCGTAGGCCGCCGCCACCTCGGGGCCGGAGGCGAGCACGCCGCCGATTGCGGCGTCGACCTCCGCGAGAGCGAGCCCGGCCAGGCCCTTGATCGCCGGGCCGGCGTTGGCCAGGACGAGTGCTGGCGCGTCGTGGGCGACGATGATGTCGGCCACGGCCGCATACGCGGTGATCGACGGACCTGGGCCGGTGGCGAGGCGGAGGGTGGCCGAAGCGCCGCCGACGATCCGGGCCAGCGGCTCCGCTACGCCCAGGCGGGCCAGGAGTCGGGCAACGACGGCGGTCTCGACGAGTGGCACGGACCCGAGGTGCGCACCATGCACCTCAACGGCCACCGCCAGATCGGTAAGCGATGCGCCCGCTCCTCCCTGGTTCTCGGGCACGGTCATGGCGGGCAGGCCCATCTGCACGACCGCATCCCACAGGACGGGGTCGATCCCGCTTGCCTCGGCCTCTCGCACCCGATCGCCGTGTGATTCCTTGGCGTAGAGACGGGTGGCGGCCTCCCGCAGCGCGTCCTGATCCGGGGTGAGGGAGAGGTCCATGAACCCTTGCTCGCGTTTCTGACGGGGCGTCAGACATTGTGCCATCATCGTCGCCGACATGGCAGATCGCGCTCCGCTGTACCTGCACGAGGTGATCGACATCACCGGGCGGGGCGGGAGGGCCTACATGGAGCACACGGTGGGCTTCGACGCTGACGCCACGACCGACCGCGGTCTGGACCTGCTCGGTACCTGGGAGGTGGTCGGCACCACCGGCCGCTGGCCGCAGGTCGTCAACGTGTGGGAGATCGATGGCTGGGAGGGCTGGGCTCGGCTGGGGCAGACCACCAATGTGGCGAAGGCCAGCAACGTCGCGCTCGCTGCGTGGTGGGATGAGGCCTATCAGCGCCGCAGCGGCGGCTTCGACCGCCTCCTCCGGGGTGCCGACGGTTGTCCCACCAAGGCCGATCTAGCCAGCACTGGCACGCGAGGCACCTGGTTCGTCCATGAGCTCTCGGACGTGCGCCCTGGAGCCGGGGCTGAGTACCTCGCTGCCACCCTGGCCGAACGGGTGCCGGCCATGGCTGCCCGAGGGATCTCCCTCGTTGGGCTCTACGACAGCGTCTTCACTGACACCGAGGTGTGCACGATCTGGGCCGCCGATGTGGCCTCGCACACCAGCCTGCTGCGCGACGGCGATCCCTGGCCGGAACGCGCCCGCACCTGGTGCACCCGGTGGCGTGAAGAGCTCATGACGCCCGGCCCCGGTTCACCCCTCGACGCTCAAGGAGCCCCCTGATGTCGACCCCCGCCCCCCTCGCCAGCGTGCGGATCATCGAGTGCTCGATGCTCGGACCCGGCGCCATCACCACAACGCTGGCGGATCTCGGTGCCGATGTCGTGAAGGTGGAGCCGCCGTCGGGCGACTACATCCGCCAGATGACCTGGCCGATCGTGGAGGGGACGTCGCTGATGCACCTCCACATCAGCCGGGGCAAGCGGTCGATCACGATCGACCTGCGCACCGAGGAAGGGCGGACGGTCTTCCTCGAGCTGGTGGCGCATGCGGACGCCGTGATCGAGGCCATGCGCCCGGGTGGCCTCGATCGGCGCGGGGTCGGCTACGAGGCGTGCCTGGCTGTGAACCCCCGCATCGTCTTCTGCACGATCTCGGGCTACGGGATGACCGGGCCCTACAAGGACATGCCGAGCCATGGCATCGCCTACGACACGTGGGCCGGACTCGTGGCCCCTGAGATCACCGAGGACGGCTTCTGCGCCATCCCCGAGCACCCGTCGGTGGGGATCCACGCGGGTCCGCTCTTCGGAGCGCTTGGCGTGCTGGCTGGGATCACTCGGGCCCGTGCCACCGGTGAGCCCTGCCGCTTGGAGATCGCCCAGTCCGATGCCAGCGCGGCCATGGACTGGCTCCGCAGCGAAACCTACAAGGCCTACGAGCGCCCCGAGTCCGAGGTCACTGGCAACAAGGCGGACAACTACGAACGCAGGGCGCCTGGGACGGCGGGCATGCGCGACGGCGTGCGCTACCAGTTCTACGAGTCGGCCGATGGGCACGTGCTGTTCATGGCATCGGAGCGCGAGTTCTGGGAGAACTTCTGCGTTGGCGTCGATCGCCCGGACCTCTTCGAGAAGCACCCGGGCTCCCAGTACGCGGACCACGCCCGCGGCAACAACGAGCTGCGAGCCGAGCTGGCGGAGATCTTCCGCTCCCGGACCACGGCCGAGTGGCTCGACCTCGCCAGCCGTGCCAACACGCCCATCGCTCCGGTGAACACTCCCAAGACGCTGGCGGACGACCCGCAGTTCCAGGACCGCCTCCCGTGGATCCCCAAGGAGCAGGTGGGGTCCGACCAGGTGCCATCGCCGATCAAGGTGATCGACGAGGAGATGGCCCTACCGACCAGGGCACCCGATGCCGGTCAGCACACCGAGGCCGTGCTGCGCGACGTTCTCGGTTACGACGAGGCTCGCATCGCCACTCTCCGAGCCGCGGGCGCGCTCGGCTAGCGGAACGGCTCGACCAGCCAGCGTTGGAGGAGGTCGGCCTCGCGGTCTCGTCGTGACCAGAACAGGGCGTCGACGCCGAGACCCAGGTCGGCGAGGCCCTGCACGCGGCGGGTGAGGTTGTGCAGGTGCCTGCGGGCGGCCTGACCCTCGACGGTGCCCGAACCCAACAGCAACGTCCAGTCGTCGAGGAACGGCCGCAGATCGCCGGATAGCTCGGCCATGGCCACGAGGAGGCGCCACGCGGGTTGGCCGGCGCGGGGCGGGTCGGACGCGAGGGTGGCGAGCCAGACCGCGGTGATCACATCCTCGATCGCCGACTGCTCGTCGGTCGACCAGGTGCGGGCCCCCGCCTGGCGGAGCTTGGAGAAGATCACTTCGGGAGGGCTCGCCAACGCCCCTGTCGCGAACAGCTCGAGCACGCGCGGCACCAGAGCCTGGAGATCCGCGCCGGTTCCCCAGGTGCTGATGGCGTGGGGAAGCCAGCGGTCGATGGCAGCGGCAGGGACCAGGTGCACGGGCCCACCGAGCGCTGAGACCTCGGCCGAGGTGACGTCGGGTCGTCGTACGATCATCGACGCGCCAAGTCGGTAGCTCTGGAACGACTCGTAGGTGCGCTCGACGGCGAGCGCGACGAGCTGGTGGAGCTGTGTCGTGTCAGCGGTGCTTGCGGTACCCACGGTCGCCATGATGGCCGATGGAGAGCAGGCGCCCGACCCACCTCGCCCTGTGGTCGACGAGCGTGCTCCCGATCAGCGCGAGACCGAGGCCGTAGAGCGCCCAGGTGATCGCATCGAGCCCGGTGCGAGGAAGGGTGGGGAGCGGCGGAGCGGGTGGCTCGCCGAGCCCGGCGACCGGTGGCGCCGTCGTCGTGGGCATGGTCGTGGTGCTGCTCGGAGGCGATGTGGTCGTGCTGGTGGTCGTGGTTGGGAGGGCGGTGGTCGTCGTAGTGCTCGCGGGGACGGTCGTGGTGGTCGTTGGGGTCGTGGTCGTAGTGGCTGGGGTCAGCGTCGTGATGAGTGCATCAGCGACGAGGCCGACCACCACCGAGCGGGTCACGCGTTGGGCCGCGGTGCTCGATGCGCGCCACACGTCCAGGTCGAGGACGGGGACGATCGTCTGCGCTCGAACGCGGCGAGCGGCCGTTGACGGCCGAGCACGGACCGACGCGTTTCCGCTGGCATCGGTGGTGACCTCAGTGGTGTGCAGGCCGGCGCCAGGTCCGTCGAGCACGATCAGAACTCCTGGTACAGCCTGACCAGCGTCGTCGCGCACGGTCAGCCGCACCACGGTGTCGCCGTGGGCGTCGACGGGTGCGAGCTGGAGTGTGAGGTACAGCGCTCCCCGCAGCCCTCGGTGCGCGATCCCGTCGGCCTTCATGAGGCGTGCTCGGGCCAGCACCTCGGCCTCACGACCTTCGAATCCAGCCAGCTCGGCCGGCGTGAGGTGGTCGACGTCGAGACGCCCGCGCGGATAGTTCGCTCCCATGAGGTCGTGCAGCACGAGCATCAGGGCAGCGTGGGTGGTCCGGTCGTTCCCGTTGCCCCATCGGCCCACGACCCACGCCATTGCCGTGCGCGTCTCGAGCGGAACCGCCGCGATGTCGGCGGAGACGTATCGAAGGACAGGATCCGGGGCGCGGATGCCGTGGTCGATGCACCACGCAAGGCCGAGCGGGCCCATGCCATAGGAGCCGTACCAGGAGGTGAAGCCGAGCACCGTGGCTTGGTACCCGTGCTGACGGGTGACGGCCGCGTCGGCGGGGCCTGGGCCTGCTACCAGTAAGGCCGTGGCGGCAACGAGCGACGTGCACCCGGCTAGGAGGGTACGGGCCATCGAGGAGACAACGGGTCCGGACATGGCAATCCTCCGCCCGCTCAACGGGGCCCACGCAGGGGCGTCTGCGAACCAGGTTCGAGGATCGCGCTGACTGCTTCGAGGAGGCGCGGGCCGAGGTCGCGGCCGAGCAGTGCGCACAGATCGGTGGCCAGCGTGGTGAGGGCCGGGTAGGCCCCGAGAGCCCAGCGCGCGTAGAACCCGTCGTCCATCCAAGCGGCCACTTCGGCGGGTAGCGGGCCGTCAGGGAGTGCGAGCTGCTCGGCGGCGTGGCGGAGCGCGCTCCAGGTCCACTGACGGCTGTGTGCGGCGGCGGCCGAGGCGAACGCCGACAGACTGGCGGTCCCTTCGCCGCCGGTGGCCGGGTGCAGGGCCGTGAGTGCAGCAAGGTCGGCTGAGATAGCCCGGCGGCGCTCAGGTCGACCCCATTCGGTGAGCACTGCGTCGAGCCAGAGCGTGGCCCACAAGAGATCGGTGGACGCCGGTGCGGGGGGAGTGGGGACTCCCAGCACCCGTCGGCAGAGATCGGCGATCGTGCCCATCGCCGGGCCTGTGAGCGGCGTGACCACATCGCCCGAGCGCAACACGGACGCTTCGGCTCCCTCGCGATCGATCAGGAAGGTGGTGGCGATCCCCTCGGTGACGCGCCCGGGGTCATCGAGGTGGTGGGCCCGGCCACGAGCACGGATCCCGAACGCCCACCACTCGGCTGGAGCGGTGAAGCCGGCCAGCAGCTGAAAGGGGTGCACTGCGACGTCGGAGGACTTGAGGCCGAGGGTCACCTCGCTGCGGGGTTCTTGCAGGTGGGCGAGCACGTGCCCTGGATCGTCGACGCAGACGTCGTCGATCACCAGGGCCACGGCCGCTAGGTGGTCCTGGTGATCGGAAGGGCGGGGGGAGGGGGCAGCGGAACGCATCGGACACCTCACAGCGACGGTGGAGTCGGGGAGGCGATCCGAGGATCGCGAGGCCGCCAGCATGGCAGCCCGGGCTGGCGGCCGATAGAGGGTGGTTGGGTGCGGCTACGCGGGGATGGCCTGGGGGCTCACGTGCACCGGGGTGACGCGAGCCTCCTCGAGCTCCGCATCGGTGAAGCGATCGATGCGGCGTGACGCCGTTCCCCAACGGCGCTCGGTGAGGATGCGGGCGAGGCGGGCGTCGCTGGCGGCGTAGGCGTGGAGGGCCTCGTTGGAGAGGTCGTGGATGCGCGTGCGGTCGACCTCGATGGGCGAGAGGCCCACGAACCGTGCGATCGACTTCAGGGAGCAGGAGATCTTCAGCGCTGGGCCGACATCGCCGCGGTAGAGCTGGTAGGCGTCGATGTGGCCATGGTCGAACCAGCTCGCACGGTAGGCGCCGCGATGACCTGGGAGCGGCGCTCGGTGCATTGTGAGGTCGCGGTCATGGCGGATCCGCAGGCCCAGGTCGAGGCCGTGGAGGGCGGCGCGGTCAGCGATGAACGGGAGATCGAACGCCGCGCCGTTCCAGGTGGCGATCACGCCTGGTTCGAGTCGGCTGAGCCGGTGGTCGAGGTCGAGGAGGAGCCGTGCTTCAGGGCCGGTGAAGACCTCTTCGTACCCGGGGGCAGCGAGCGCAACCGTGACCACGGCGGCGACACGAGGGTCGAGTCCGTTCACCGTCGTGTCCGTCTCGATGTCGAGCCCGTAGACGGCCGGTCGCTGACGCATCTGAACCCCCCGCACGTCGCCGATTGTGCCGGACACCACCGTAGGAACTGGGGTTGCGGCCCTGGTGGATGGTCAACCAAGCCCGGGGATGGGAAGGCGGGTGAGCGAGCGAAGTCGGCGTGCGAGGTGGGGCGTGAGGGGCTCGTCTACTTCGTCGAGCTGGAACGTCACGGCCAGCTCGCCGTCGCCGGGGCGCACCTCCGTGATCCTTGCGCCCTTCGGCAACGGGGGGAGGGGGAGGTAGCCGCGAAAGAAGCGGACCAGCGGTGCGGGGAGACCCACGATGGTCATGCGCTTGGGCGCGAGCTGCAGGAAGCGGCCCGTCACCTCGAGGTCGGCGAGCGTCTCGCTCATCCTGATGCCCCGGATCCCGGTGGTGACCACCACTCCGTCTTTGGTCAGCAGGACGCGAATCGGTAGATGGGCGGTTCGCGTCCATCGGTCGACGTTCTCCTGGCTCACATACGCACGGAGGCCGACAGGCCCCGCATGGAGCCGGGGTGGGAAGCCGGGAACTACCCGCACGTGCTCACCGCGCAGCACGATGCGGTCGAGCACGAGGCCAGCGGCCAGGACTGCTGGCACCTCGATCTTGACGACGTCGAGTTCGCCGCGAAGGAGGCCGGAGGGTGTTGCCTTGACGCGCGGGCGGATCGGATGGTCGAGCAGGCGCGACGACGTAGCGTCGACCAACGCCAGGAAGGACGCGATGAGTGCAGGGTCGTCGTCAAGCGTTGGCGCGGCTGTGGCGAGGAGCTCAGGGTCGTCGACCAGCCCGAAGGTGCCGGCGACGTCGTCGTCGGCAGGGGGCTCATCCATGGGGAAGGTCTACAGGCGAAGTGCGGCGAGCGATGCCACCTCGGACCGCTCGCAGTGCGAGAGGCGGATGTGGCCGAAGAGCCGCTCGCCCCCGAAGGCATCGATCAGCACCGACACCGCGTTGTTGTGCTCGGACAGGTAGGGCGCGTCGATCTGGCTCGTGTCGCCCGTGAACACGACCTTGGTGCCCTCGCCCACGCGGGTGAGGATCGTCTTCAGCGTGGTGGGCTCAAGGTTCTGCGCTTCGTCCACGAGGACGTACGTGCCGTGCAGCGACCGGCCCCGGAGGTAGGTGACGGCCTCCAGCGAGAGCTTGTCGCGTTCGGTCAGCTCCTCGAGCACCGCTCGGGCATCGGCGTGGCTGCGACGCTCGGTCAGTGCGACGAGCGCATCGTGCACGGCCGTCATCCACGGGTTGAGCTTTTCGTCGAGCGTGCCGGGCAGGAACCCGAGCTCGGCCTTTCCCACGGGCACCACCGGTCGGTAGACGGCGACCTTGTCGTACAGGCCGACCTCCATCACCTGCTCCAGCCCGGCGGCGAGGGCGAGGAGCGTCTTGCCGGTACCGGCTATGCCGTCGAGGGCGACGATGCGCACCTCAGGATCCAGCAGGAGGTCCAGTGCGAACTGCTGCTCCTTCGAGCGCGGGTGCAGCCCCCACGGCTCGGGCACCCGCTGCATCGGCTCGAGCTCGCCGTCGACGTGACGCACGAGGGCTGACTGGCTGCCGGCCCGTAGAACTGCATAGCGGTCGGTGAGCTGCTCGCTCACCGTGAGGATGTCGCGTGCGTCGAGCTCAGCGATCCCCATCGGCCCGTGGTGGGCGTAGAGGAGGTCCACAGTGGCGGGGGTGACCTCGATCGTGGTCCAACCCACCGGGCGATCGAACGAGCCGCGCCCGCGAATGCGTTGGTGCTCCATTGCCTCGAGACCGAGCTGGGCGGCCTTGATCCGGAGCGCGGCATCGTTGGACACCACCACCGTTCGTCCATGGACTGCCTGCCCGAGCGATGCAGCGAGGATGCGGTTGTCGTTCTTCGTCGGGTCGAGGCCGTGCTCGCGGATCTCGTTGAGGTGCAGGCCGTTCGTCTCGACCCGCAGGGTGCCGCCACTGGGCAGGGGCACGGGCGTACGAATGTCGCCGCCGTTGGCCACGCGCAGCTCCTCGATCGCCCGGATCACGGCCCGCGCTGCTCGCCCGACGTCATCCATCCGGGTCTTGTGCTGGTCGAGCTCCTCGACCACCACCAGCGGAATGACCGTGTCAGCCCCTGGAAAGGCCGTGAGCGAATCCGGATCAGAGATGAGCACCGACGTGTCGAGCACCATCCGCACGGCGATGGTGGAAGCGGACGCGCTGGCGCGCGCCTGGTCGGCGAGGAGATCGGTCAAGGAGCCCCCAAAGGGTGGGATAGGCGGTTGGACAGGAGGTGCAAGCGGGCCGTCGTCCGGTGCGCCGGTGAGAACCGGTGCGCGTGTGCCTCGGAGGATTGGTTCGCCCGCTGGGTCACCGCTGCTCAGTGAACCCCACTGCGCGCGGTGGGTGGGGGATGGACCTCGTGACCTGCTGGTATGCAGCCAGATCCTGCGCCGGGCACGCACCCCGGCGACGACGACGCGTGCGGGGCTAGCTCAGCGGAGGGTTGCCGATAGGCGGGGGCGTGTGGCGGTCATCGGTCCAACCCGTCCCGTTCCACCAGCGCAGACCGCCTCCCGGCTCCGGGTACCAGCCAGGCGCTGGGGCCGGAATCCGACCGGCCGCTGCAAGGACCTCAGAGCGCTTGGCGAACAACCAGACGAGGGCGCCGACGATCTGCAGCAGCGCGACGATGATGATCCACATCGTCTTCTCAGTCCCCGCGGCTCGGAACTGCTGATCGGGGATGCGGATGACCTCGACGAGGGCGACGATCCAGTACACGAAGGCACCGAGCCAGAGCCCTAGGAACAGCAGTACGAAGAGTCCGGCCGCCATCGCCACGAGGCTATCGGCCCGACTTCCGCCACACCGAGACGTGCGAGGTGCTCTCCCCGGTGAACGGCGAGCGGTTCCAATCGGACCACCGGTCCTCGAGTGCCATGCCGGCGAGCTGGGCCATGAGGTCGAGCTCGGACGGCCACACATAGCGAAAGGGTGTCCTGACCTCGCGCAGGCCTGACTCGCCAGTGATGAAGTGGTGCGAGGTGGCCTGTTGGGCCACGAGGTCGGTGTAGCGGTCGTACCCCACGTAGCCCGGGGCGTGAGAGAACACACGAGCGTCCTCACCCGGAGGCAAGCGACGCAGATCGGGCACGCCGACCTCGATCACGAAGCAGCCGCCAGGCTCGAGGTGGGCGGCCGCGTTGGCGAAGCAAGCCACTTGCTGATCCTGGGTGGTCAGGTTGCCGATCGTGTTGAACACCAGGTAGGCGAGGCTGAAGCTGCCGGGGACGCGAGTGGTCGCCATGTCGCCCATCGTCACCTCGACTCGACGCTCGGGGTCCTTGGTGCGGAGACGATCGGCCATCGCGGTGGAGAGCTCGATCCCGGCAACGCGCACGCCTCGTTCTGCGAGCGGCAAGGCAATGCGCCCGGTGCCCACGGCGAACTCGAGCGCCGCGCCTTCGGCCGCTAGCTCCGTGAGCACGTCTACCGTCGAACCGACCCCCGCGGCATCGAACATCGAGTCGGAGTCAGCGTCGTAGCGCGCGGCGACGTCCTCGCCGAAGTGATCCTGGGGCACTGCCGCACCCTTGCATGCTCGCCCGCGCCGTGCCCAACGAGTTCATCAACGGCGCCAGAGGACGGCCGAGCACAACGGAAGGCCAACTCGGTTTGAGACGGTGTTCGCGGGGATGACGAGCCGCTCAGGCAGCCTGTTGGGCGGTCTTGAGGAGCACGGCGATCCCATTGAGCATCTCCTCGAGCAGACGTTCCACGTCGGGTACGAGGTCAGGACAGGCAATGATCCCGATGTTCATCTCGTCGGAGCTCGACAGCACGGTTACGTTCAGTCCGGTGCCCTCCATCAGCGGGCCGAACGGGAACATGGCCACCACCTTGGCACCGGCCAGGTACAGGGGCAGTGGCGATCCCATGACGTTGGACACGACCAGGTTGTGAATCGGTGCGAGCCGGTTGGCCAGCCGAGCCTGCGAGTACAGCCTGGTTGCAAGATGAAGCACCGCCGCCGGGATCATCTCGACCACGTCGCGGATCATGTCGGCGCCAACGGAGTCCTGAACCTCCTTGGCCCCGAGGCTGCTGTCGTGGATGGCCATCAGCTGCTGCACGGGATCAGCCAAGTGGACTGGGAGGCTCACGAACATGGTTGACAGCTGGTTGGTCGCGCGATCCCCGCCGTCTCGCCCATGTGTGGAGACCGGAACCGAGCACACGAGCGCGTGATCCGGAACTCCTCCGTTCGCCTCCAGGTGGATGCGCAGCCCATAGGTGCACGCGGCCAGCACGACATCGTTGATCGTGACGTCGAAAGCACGCCGAACGGTCTTGAAATCCTCCAGGGGAGCGAGACCGAACGCCACCACCCGGTCGGCCGAGACCGACGAGTTGAATTTCGTGCGCGGAGCGTTGAGCGGATGAGCCACAGCGTCGCCACCGCCACGTCGACGTCGGATCGTGGTACCGGCTAGCTGGAGAAGCGACGATGCCACCCCCACCGCGGCGCGTAGCGGCCGCAATGGGCTGGTGACCCTGCTCCATGTGGCGGCGGCGATCACGGCCGGCGTGCTCGGCGGCGCCTGAGGCTCCCAGCTCGACGTCACTCGCTGCGGCTCGGGGCTGGGCGTGAGATCAAGCAGGCTCGCCATGACGTCCATCCCTGAGACACCGTCCGCGAGGCAGTGGTGCATCTTCAGGACGATCGCCACCCGGCCGTCGTCGAGCCCCTCAACCAGGACCAGGTCCCACAGCGGCCGGGTGCGGTCGAGCTTGGTGCCAGCGATCTGGCCGACGAAGGCGGCGACCTCGTCCATGGAGCCCTGGCCGGCCAGGGAGTGACGGTGTACGTGGTTGCCCAGGGCAAAGGCCACGTCCTCGATCCAGCACGGGTGGTCGATCGCGAGAGGCGCCTCGACCAGCCGCTGCCGAAGCATCGGCATGACATCGAGGCGGCTCGTGATGTGGCGGCTGAGCTTCTGGAACGAGAACCCCCCGGGCGCGGTCGACGGGTCGAGCACCAACAGACCCGTCACGTGCATGTGCACGGTGGGACCCTCCAGATAGAGGAACCAGGCGTCTTCAGGCGTCAGCCTCTCCATGGCAACCCTTTCCACCCTCTACTTGTCTCCCAGCCGCATCTCGAGCGACAGGGCCGAAGGTCACATCTCAGCGACGAGGACGTCGCTGAGCTGTGGCCTGAGCATGATCAGCAGAAGCCGTGTCGGGACCTTTGGCACCCCGCAGCGGGACCGTGGGCCCTGCCGATGACGGTCCGCTCGGCGTCATGGTGACGCCATGTCACCAGGAGCGATCGACGAGAAGACCAAGCAACCCAACGCGATCTGGGTGGTGGTCATGCCGGCCGTCGCGGTGCTCGCCACCATGGCCATCGCAATCCTCGCCGTGGTCGTGACGGTCGGCAGCGATGACGGCGCGGGCACGACGACGGCCGGTGAGCCGATGACCGTCGACGTCGAGCTGGGCGAGTTCTACGTCAAGCCCGCCACGATCACGGTGCCGGCCGGCACCGTGCTCACACTCCGCGTGACGAACGCAGGCGCGATGCCGCACGACCTCAAGCTGGCAGACGGCGCCACCGGCACGAAGCTCTTGGATGCAGGCGCAAGTGAGGAGGTCTCCTTCGGAGTGATGGCGTCGTCTGCCGAGGCGTGGTGCACCGTCCCCGGTCACAAGGAGGCAGGCATGGTGCTCGCGATCGAGGTGACGGGAGACGCATCCAGCGCAGGCGGCGGGGTGCCAGACGGTCAGGCCACGGGGGCCACCATCGACTTCACTGCCGAGCCGGGCCCCGACTTCCTTCCCTTCGACCCGGCCCTGAAGCCGGCCCCCGGAGGCACGGAGCACAAGGTCACCATGCACGCGACCGAGAAGGTCATTGAGGTTGCCCCCGGGGTCACCCAGGAGCTGTGGACGTTCAACGACCAGGTGCCGGGTCCCATCCTGCGCGGTCGTGTCGGCGACATCTTCACGGTGACACTCGTGAACGACGGCACGCTCGGCCATTCGATCGACTTCCATGCGAGCAAGGTGGCGTGGAACGACGAGATGCGCACGATCGAGCCAGGTGAGTCCCTCATCTACCAGTTCGAGGCCAAGCACGCGGGCATCTTCATGTACCACTGCGGCACGGCTCCCGCCCTTCACCACATCGGCAACGGCATGTTCGGAGCCCTGATCGTCGACCCCCCTGACCTTCCGGCGGTCGACCACGAGTTCGTGTTCGTGCAGTCCGAGCTCTACCTGGGCGCCGAGGGCGATCCTGGAGATCTGACCAAGATGCAGGCCGAGGACCACGACGCTGTGGTCTTCAACGGCTATGTCGACCAGTACAAGCACGTTCCGATCCGAGTGGAGCCCGGGGACCGGGTCCGGGCCTGGGTGCTCGATGCTGGACCGAACGAGAACTCCGCCTTCCACATCGTCGGCACGATCTTCGACACCGTGTTCAAGGAAGGCACGTTCATCCTGCGCCCCGACGCAAGGACGGGTGGATCACAAGTGCTCGACCTGCAACCTGCACAGGGCGGCTTCGTGGAGTTCACCTTCGACGAGGCCGGCCTGTACCCGATCGTGACCCACAAGTTCGCCAACGTGGGCAAGGGAGCGCTCGGCTTGTTCCAGGCGGGCGACGCAGCGACCACCGACGCCGGCCACTGACCGCCCAGCACCAGCAACGCCACATCGCTGGAGGACCTAGCGTCGGTGGCGGATGGCTGCGTGCGTGTTCTGTTCCATCATCGCCAGGGAGACTCCCGCTCATCTGGTGCTCCACGATCCGATCGCCGCGGCCTTCCTCGACGCTCGGCCGTTGTTCCCAGGGCATGTGCTGCTCGTGCCGGTGGCGCACCATGGGACGCTCGCGGACCTGCCGCCGGGTCTGATCGCGCCCTTCTTCGAGCACGTGCAGCGGATGGCAACCGTCGTGCAGCGCGCGATGGCCGCGGAGGGCACGTTCGTGGCCATGAACAACACGGTCAGTCAGAGCGTGCCGCACCTGCACGTGCACATCGTGCCGCGCACAAAGGGAGATGGCCTCAAGGGCTTCTTCTGGCCCCGCACCAAGTACCCGACCGAAGCCGATGCCGAGAAGATCGCGGCAACGATCCGCAAGGCGTGGGACTCAGGCTGACCGGGTAGCGCGCCGCGGCCGCCTACTGCGCGACAACGTCCACCCCAGCGGTTCCCGCGAGGGTCTCGAGGGCTGCGTCACGATCCTTGAGCGCGAAGTCGAAGAAGTGGAGCGCGGCCTGGGCGGCGAGCTTCGCGCGCGGGCCGACGCGGAAGTCCTCGGAGTGGTTCCCGCCGTCGATGGTGAAGAACACCTTGGGAGCTTGGGCCGCGTCGAACTCGGCCTTGGCCTGGTCGATGGGGTACTCGTCGGCTGTCCCATGGAGGAACATCAGGGGAGTGCCGGTGAGGTCATCGGCGTACTCGCCGTCGAGCGGAATCTTGAGAAAGCCCTCCACGAGGACGGCATCGACGCGGTCGTCATCGCAACAGGTGTTGAAGCCGACTCCATAGGCAACGATCGCCCCCGAGGAGTGACCTGCCACAGCGAGGTGGTCGAGGTCGGCGAGGTCGCCGAGCTCGGCGTCAACCTGGTCGATCACGAACGAGACGTCCCCGAGCTCCCCGGGAATGTCGTCGACGAAGTGTCCTCCTGGCCCTCCCGTGACGGTGAGGGGGTGTCGCGGCGCGGCCACGACGTAGCCGGCCCGTGTCCACATCTCGAACGCGAGGGTGTACTGCTGCGGATCGCCCTGCTGTCCGTGGTTGAACACGATGACAGGGAAGGGGCCCTCGGCCGCAACAGCGTCAGGGGTGGACGGCGTGGCTGGATCACCCGCCGCCGGGTACCAGACATCGGTGACCACGGTGCGGGTCGGCTGCGCCGCGGCGTCGCCAAAGGCCGGGGTCTCCCGCGTCTCGTCCACGAAGGTGAGGGACCGCGTGCCGACGGCATACGGTCCAGTCGTGCGCTGCGAGGCGCTGCTGCTGTTGCCGCACGAGCCGATCCCGACGACGAGCACGACGGCGCACCCGGTTGTGAGCCGACGCCATGTCTGCATGTCACCGGCCTTCCCGATTCGGACCGATCCAAACCCCGTCAGGCTGAGCGTGTGAGCTTCTTGATCGCGGCGGGCTTCACGCCGCTGGCCTTGAGGAGCTCGTCGAGGGCGTTCTGGAGGCCTTCGGCGATCGACCAGACATCGTCGATCACATCAGGGCAGGCGAGCAGGCCGAAGTCGAGTCGATCCATGTAGCTCATGACCGTGATGTTGAGGCCCCCGCCGTCCATGATCGGGCCGATGGGGTAGTTGGCCACCATTCGGGCACCGATGGAGTAGAGCGGGAACGGCGGACCGGGAACGTTGGAGATGGTGACGTTGAACAGCGGACGATGCCGGTCGGCCATCTTCGTGCGGGAGTAGAGGCGAGCGGCTCGCCCCGCGAGGGCGGGGGCTGCGAACTCAGCCCAATCGCCCAGCGTGTCCGCGCCGATGGCCTTCTGCTGCACCTTCACCTCTGCCATGCACTCGTGGATGACCTTGAGACGATCGATCGGGTCGTCGACGTCGGTGGCCAGCGACGCGAACATCGAGGTCACTCGGTTCCCCAGGGCGTCCTTCTCGTCGTCGCTGCGCACCGACACCGGCACCATGGCCACCAAGGGCCCATCGAGCAGCTCGTCTCGGTCGTCGAGGTACCCGCGCAGCGCGCCTGCGCACAGCGCAAGGACGACGTCGTTCACCGTGGAGCCGGTTGCGGCCTTGACCGCCTTGACGGCCGGGAGCGACACCGTCGTGAATGCGTAGCTTCGCCGAGGGGTGAGCGCGATGTTGAACGAGGTGCGCGGCGCCGAGAAGGGCGAGGGAGGGGGTACCAGGCTGGGCTCCTCACGATTGCGGCGGCGCAGGGCCAAGGCCGCTCCGGCCGTCTTGCTCAACGCTCGGGCGACGCGCAGCGGCTGGCGGGCGAGCGAGTTGGCGGCATAGCTGAGGAGCTCCGCTTCCGAGGGGATGCGGTCGGCGACCCACTCCGATTCAGGCTCGTGCTGGGCGATCTCGGGCGAGAGGTCGAGGAGTGCAACGGTGAGCTCGTTGCCGGAGGCGCCGTCGATCGCGGCGTGGTGCACCTTGGAGAGAATGGCGACGTTGCCGTCCTCCAACCCCTCGATCACCCACACCTCCCAGAGTGGACGAGTGCGGTCGAGCGGGAGTGCTGACAGTCGGCCCACGAGGGTGGACAGCTGCTCGGGCGTGCCCGGGGCTGGGAGTGCGGTGCTCCTGATGTGGTAGTCGATGTCGAAGTCGGGGTCTTCGATCCAGAGCGGGTGGTGCAGGCCGAAGGGCACCTCCACAAGGCGCCGACGGAAGGGCGGAGCAAGGTGCAGCCGTTGCCCGTACACCTCCTTCACGCCTTCGAGGGTCACTCCTCCATCCACCGAGGACGGGTCGAGGATCATCAGACCGGCCACGTGCATGTGAGATGACGGCGTCTCCAGGTACAGGAACGAGGCGTCGAGCCCGGTAAGTCGCTGCATGGCGACCTCCATTCAGCGTGGTGGGAGGCCCTTCCTACTACTGCTGTGTGAACCGTGCGTTTCAGGTGTCGAGGGTGACGTACGGCTGCCCGGCCCGGACGGTGAGCGTTCCGGGCAGACCCAACGCTCCGATCTCGTCCACCCCCAACCCCTGGGTGCGCATCGACACGATCTCACCCTTGTGCTGCCCGGCCAGGATCGTGAGCTCGACACGGAGCTTGTCGGGCTCGCCGTCCGTGTCTGCATCGACCACGAACACGTCGTAGGTGCCGTCGGGGAGCATGAGGTCACCGTACGCACCCGATGGCGCGAGACTCCACCGGTGACCGCGACGACGGGCCGTCTGCTGGTAGCCGAGCCCATGCTCGGGGACCCCAACTTCGAGCGCACCGTGATCCTGATGCTGCAGCACGACGCCGACGGTGCGCTCGGTCTCGTGCTGAACCGTCCCACCGACGTCGCAATCGCAGTCGCGCTCCCGGGTTGGGAGGACATCGCCACCGATCCGCCCATGGTGCACATCGGCGGCCCCGTGGGGGACCAGAGCGGCTGGTGCCTCGGTCGGGCCCGAGACCCAGAGCTCGTGACCGGGTTTGTCCCGGTGCTCGGCGATCTCGGCGTGATCGACCTGGAGCTCGATCCGCTCCACCTCGCACCGCTGCTCCATGCGGCGCGTCTGTACGCCGGATACTCGGGGTGGGGCGCTGGGCAGCTTGAGGACGAGCTCGCGCAGGAGGCCTGGTTCGTGGTCGACGCGGAACCCGACGATCCCTTTCTTCCCGATGGCGCCACCCTCTGGACCCGCATCCTCAGCCGACAGAGTGGCCCACTCGCTCGCCTCGCCCACTTCCCCGCGGACCCCAGCGCGAACTGAGCGACGCGCGACGCTCGGGGCGTCGCCTACAGATCGGCCATGAGCTTGAAGGACTCGCCCAGGGCGACGTTCTCGATGGCGCCGCGTTCGGCGAGGCGGTCGAGGATGCGCCGGTCGAAGGACGCCCGTTGCGCGTCGACCTCCGCGGGGGTGGCGTGAGGATCGATGCCCATGGTGGAAAGGAGCTGGCTCGTGTGGGCGTGGAGGGCGGCGAGCTTGGCGTCGGCGTAGCCGGCGACGTCCTCGACGTGGTCGGGTTCGTCGGCCTCGAAGAGCAGGAGTGCGTCGGGTCGGTGGTGGGGGAGCTGTTGTTCAGGGAAGAAGTGGGGATCGCGTGCGGCTACCACCCCGTCAACCGTGAGCATGCCGGCGTGGCGGTGATCCGGGTGGAGGCGGTATCGCTTCCACGGGTCGTGGCCGAGCACGACCGTGGGCTGCAGCTTCCGGATCCAATACGCCACCTCCCACCGTTGGCGAAGGTCGGATGCGAGCTCGCCGTCGGGCCAGCCGAGGAACACGCACTGGCCGGTGGCGCCGAGGGCACGGGCGGCCGCCCACTGCTCGGCCTGGCGCGTGACGACCAGAGCAGCCGTGTCCGCGGTTGGGTCCCAGGACCCCTTCGAGCCATCAGTGCACACGAGGTGGTGCACGACGGTGCCGGCAGCTGACCACTTGGCGAGGGTGCCGCCCGCGCCGAACTCGATGTCGTCCGGATGGGCGCCGATGGCGAGGGCCACTGCGGGGGTGGGCAGGTTCAGGGACACGGTGCCTCGGCGAGGGAGGTGGCGGACAGGTAGGTCGGGGGATGCAGCGAGGCCGGCACGTGGAGGTCGACGGGCACATCGACGTCCCAGCCCAGCGCGACGTCGGGCACGAGCCGCACGACGAGCTCGAGGCGGGCCGCCTCGGCACGGTGGGACGCGAAGCTGCCGGCGCCGTACGCAAACGAGAATCCGGACGTGGCGGGCACGCATGCCACGTTGGTGCCGTCGCCGTGGCGGTCGGGCACCAGGGTGACGCCGTCGCCATCGGTCAGCCACGTGAGGTCTCTGGCGAGGGGCAGATCGGCGTGGGCAACCACAACTCGTTGCACGCCGCGGCGGGCGAGGTGCGCGATCCCGGCCTCGACGGCGCCGTTGAGCCCGAGGCCCGGCGTCCAGATCGCCTCGGCGCCCTGCGTGCCGGCCCACGCCCGCACGGCTTCGTCGTCGCAGACGACCGCCACTCGCAGTCCGCCCGCGGCGTCGAGCACCGTGGCGGCCATGGCTCGGGCCAGCGCCTCGCGGCTCGACGGGTCGAGCGCGGGGGCGAGGCGCTGCTTGGCGTGCGCAAACGCTTTCACGGGAACGAGGAGGGCCGTGGTGGCGTTCGTCGCCCGGGGGAGCGGCCCGTCCAGCATCGCCCCAACCTAACGGGGCGTTCGGGTCCTATCCTCCCGGGCATGCCAATGCAGGTCGCTGTCATCGGAGCCGGGTCATGGGGAACCACAGTCGCGCACCTTTGCGCCAAGAACGTTCCCACCACGTTGTGGGCGCGTCGCGACGACGTCGCCATCGAGGTGCGTGACTCCCATGCGAACAGCGCCTACCTGAAGGGCTACGACCTCACACCGTCGCTGCACGCAACGTCCTCGCTGGAGGAAGCGGTGTCTGCCGCCGACGTGCTGGTGATGGGAGTTCCGTCGCACGGCATGCGCCAAGCGGCGCGCGACCTCGCCCCCTTCCTTCGTCCGTGGGTGCCTGTGGTGAGCCTTTCGAAGGGGCTCGAGCAGGGCACACGCCTGCGGATGACTCAGGTGCTGGAAGCCGAGCTTCCTGGGCATCCCTGTGGGGTGCTCACCGGCCCCAACCTGGCCAAGGAGATCCTGGGTGGCGACGCCGCCGCGTCGGTGATCGCCATGGACGATGCGGTGATCGCGGAGGCCCTGCAGCACGTGTTCGCGTCGGACCTGTTCCGGGTGTACACCAATCCCGACGTCATTGG
>JANOQG010000063.1:0-2791 GCA_031422255.1 Actinomycetes bacterium
CGATCGGGCGCACTCCCAGGTCGAATCCGGCCACGTACACCGGGGTTTGGGATCACGTTCGCAAGCTCTTTGCCGCTACGCAGGAGGCGAAGGTGCGGGGCTACCTGCCGGGACGGTTCAGCTTCAACGTCGCCGGTGGGCGCTGTGAGGCATGCGCCGGCGACGGCACGATCAAGATCGAGATGCACTTCCTGCCCGATGTGTACGTCCCCTGCGAGGTCTGCAAGGGCAAGCGCTACAACCGGGACACGCTCGACATCACGTTCAAGGACAAGAACGTGTCAGACGTCCTCGACCTGTCCTGTGAGGAGGCGGTCGGGTTCTTCGCCAACCAGCCGGCCATCTCACGACACATGCAGACGCTCGTCGACGTGGGTCTTGGCTACGTCCGGCTGGGTCAGCCGGCCACCACGCTCTCCGGGGGCGAGGCGCAGAGGGTGAAGCTGGCGAGCGAGCTGGCGAAGCGCTCCACGGGGCACACCATCTACATCCTCGACGAGCCCACGACCGGGCTCCACTTCGAGGATGTCCGCAAGCTGCTCGCAGTGCTCAGCCGACTGGTCGACCAGGGCAACACGGTGCTCGTCATCGAGCACAACCTCGATGTGATCAAGACGGCCGACTGGATCGTCGACCTCGGACCCGAAGGCGGGAACGGCGGCGGCACGCTGGTGTGCGAGGGCTCGCCCGAGCACGTAGCTGGCGTAGCGGCGAGCTGGACCGGCCAGTACCTGAAGCCGCTGCTGTTGGGATGAACGACGCCGACGAAGCCCGCTATGAGCGTGAGCGCGCCTTTCACGACGAGCGGTATGGCGATGATCCGGACCGAGCGCGGGCCGAGAAGTTCTACGAGGCAGGTAACGAATCAGCCGCCCAGTACCGAGCAGTTCTGGCGACGGTCACCAGCGGAGCACGGGTCCTCGAGTACGGGTGTGGAACGGGCAGTGCCGCGTTTGATCTGGCTGCGCGTGGTGCCGAGGTGCTCGGCATCGACATCTCGCCTGTGGCCATCGCCGCCGCCACCGCCGAGGCTGTGCAGCGCGGCATCACCGCCGGCCTGCGCTTCGAGCTGATGAACGCTGAGGCGCTTCCTCTCCCAGCCGACAGCTTTGAGGTCGTGTGCGGCTCGGGCGTTCTCCACCACCTCGACCTGGCCAGGGCACTTCCTGAGGTGGCACGCGTGCTCCACCCCGACGGGTGGGCTGTGTTCGTCGAGCCGTTGGGCCACAACCCGCTCATCAACGCGTACCGACGCCGCACTCCTGAGATGCGTACCCCCGACGAGCATCCACTGCGACTCGACGACTTCGCCCTGGCCCGGCGCCATTTCGGGATCGTCGAGGTCGAGTACTTCAATCTGCTCACGATTGCCACCGTTCCGTTGCGGCGACTCGGCTTCCAGCGTGGCATGCGAGCAGGGCTCCATCGGGTCGACCAATGGCTGTTTCGGTCGATCCCTTCGCTCCGCCGGCACGCGTGGGTGGCGGTCGTGCGCCTGGGGGCGCCGCGGGCTGGTTGAACCGGTCGCTCGGGCGCGGATGTGCTCACGCGTTCGCGGTTGACCCCTGGGGATCCTTGAGTCGGCCGAGCCGAGAGCCGATGCTGTGGTGGATGCATGAGCAGGACACCTCTTGAGGCGCGCGGCCCGCCCGCTGCTCTACGGCGGTGTGATCGTCGTCGTGTTCGGCCTGGCGCAGATCCACGCGGCGCTGATCGGCCATTACTCCTTCACGGGATCGAGCCGATTCACCTGGACCGTGGCCTACGCAGCGATCCTCTGCGTGACTGCCTACGGCTTCGGCCTTCCGGACATCCCCCGGTCTCGCCGGGCTGCCCTCGGCCCGGCAGTCGGCGCAGCATTTCTCGGCGCCATCGGCATCTCCCTGCTCCAGCTGTTCGTCGGGGACGCACTGCTCCCGCGCTTCGTGGTCTTTGGTAGCGCGCTGCTCCTCCCTGACTGGTACCGACTCTGCGTCGGGATGGCCGTGGGCGGCCGGTCCCGGGCCGCGGCACGGGACCGAGTGGTCATCGTGGCCTCCGCGGAGGAGGTGCTGGCGCTCGAGCGCGAGCTGGCCGGCTACCCGGAACGCCCGGCGTCGATCGCCGCCCACCTGTCGATCGAAGCTGCCAACACCGACGCACACGGAGCTGGCCCCATCGCAGCATTGGCGGACGGTGAGCTCCCGACGGTGCTGGTCCTGGACAATGAGGCCCAGGACGTCCCGAGCGTCGTCGCCCAGGCTGCGCTGCTCCACGAGCGTGGCGTGCGGGTGCGTTCGCTCACGCTCTTCTACGAAGAGTGGCTCGGCAAGCTCCCGTTGTCGGAGCTCGAGCGGGCGACGATGCTCTTCGACATCGGCGAGGTCCACCGAGCCGGGTACGGACGGGCCAAGCGCATCCTCGACGTCCCAATCGCGCTGGTGGGGTGCATCGGGCTGGCGCTGCTCCTGCCGTTCGTCATCTCGGCGAACCTTGTCGGCAACCGAGGCCCGCTGCTCTACCGGCAGGAGCGCGTGGGCAAGGGCGGGCGTACGTTCCAGATCCTCAAGCTGCGCACGATGCGGCCAGCTGGCCCAGATGACCCCACCGAGTGGACCGCAGAGTCGGATCCCCGGGTCACGCCCTTCGGGCGGATCCTGCGGGCCACCCACCTCGACGAGCTCCCCCAGGTGCTCAACATCCTCCGCGGCGACCTCGGGGTCGTCGGGCCGCGGCCGGAGCAGCCGCAGTACGTCGCAGAGCTCACCGACAAGCTCCCGTTCTACGGGCTGCGTCACCTCGTTCGGCCCGG
>JANOQG010000064.1:0-2190 GCA_031422255.1 Actinomycetes bacterium
TGTCGTATCGCCGTGCGGTCGGTCAGAACGCGGCGACTCCCGTGTCCCACATGATCGGGACGAACGCCAGGGCCAATCCCAGAGGTAGGAGGGTGAGCGAGGGCTTCAGGCCAGCGCGCGTACGGCTGCCGTACCGCCACCCCTCGCCCAAAGCAGCGAGCGCAAAGCAGATCACAGCGGACAGGTAAAAGAAGAACGAGATCTCTGGATTCATGGGGTTAGACCTTCCTCAGGTGAGCAGTACGACGATGAGCAGGATGACGATGAGCGTTCCGACGCCGATGAACATGCCGGCTCCGATCTGTTGGGTGCAGTCGCCGCGATTGACGATGCAGAAGCTGCCTGCCCGTTTGGCAGCGGCGGTAACCCTCGGACCGAGCGGCGACACCGTCATCGCCTCGTAGACGTGGCACGACGAACCGCGTGCGGGAGAAGTGACGAGCACACGTGACGATCCAGACATGAGCGCTGCTCGTCGTCGATGACACCGAGCGGCCTGAAAGCACAACGCGGCGCGATCGGCGCCGCGGGATGGACGCGGGATGCAGGCGAACCGCGGGATCGCGCGGGATCGGCGCGGGATGAAGGCGAACCGAGGACCACAACGGAAGAAGCCGCAGGCGCCTGGCCTGCGGCTTCCGTGGTCGGGTGGGGGAGATTTGAACTCCCGACCTCTGCGTCCCGAAGACGACCAAGGCGAAGACACCGAGGAGCCTGAGGGCGAATAAGGCCAGTTCAGGGGCCCTTTCCGGTCAGTGACGGACAACCGCGGTTCAGGGGGGTTTCAGAGATCCCGCGGGATTTTCGCGGGATGGAGCGCCGGCTCAACGCGCTCGGGCGGTGGCCGCCTCGACGAGCCGGGCGGCTCGGCGGAGGGCCTTGGTGGCGTTGCTGCGGCTCACGTTGCTGATGCCGTAGTGGCCAGCGTCCTTGAGGTCCACCAGCTCCCGAAGGGTGCGGCCGAGGGTCTTGTCGCCGGTGACCCGTTCGAGGTGATCGGCCGCGGCGCGGTGGTCAGGACCTCGGTATCGGTCGCCTGACGCGTAGGCGCAGATGGCGTCGGCGGCGGCGATGCCGGCCAACACGGCGTTGCCAGTGGCGACCGTTGCCGCTTCGTCCGCGGCTTCGTCGACGATGAGCTCCGCGGCCGTGAGGTACATCCGAGCGGTCTTGAGCCGCGCCCGTGCGTCAGCCCGGGTGATCGCCTCGACCCGCCCCGCGGAGCCTCTGGCCACGGGCTCGCCCTACGCCCTCAGGTCGCTTCCCGCGAGGACGATCCCGTCGGCCTGCAGCTCACCGATGAGGGGCTCCTTGCGACGAACGGCCTTGGCCAGCTCCGTGGTCGACAGCTCGATCACCTGGACCGTGTTACCAGTCCACCGCTCAACGCTCTGCGCGAGGTCGTGCCGCTGCTTCGCCCACGTCTCGTCGTCGGCATCGACGTCGTCGGAGCGGACGAGGAGCAGATCGACGTCGCTGTCAGCGTTGCCGTCGCGTCGAGCGGCGGAGCCGAACATGACCAGCGAAGCCGGCGGCACGGTCCAGTCCTCCGCGAGAGCCCGGACGTCGCTCTCGACCGTGGGCATGGCCTGGTGGAGAGCCTCCATGCCCGGCACGAGCACGTGCTGACGGTTCATCACGTACGTGTGGCTCTGCCCGTGGCGCTCGACATCGACGAGGCCATGCTGCTCGAAACGCCTCAGCACGTGTCGCACCTGCGTCTCCCCGCGCTCGGCAAGGGCAGCGACACGGGCGCCGGTCAATGGGACGTGGGTGCGCAGGAGCACCGCCAGCACGTCGCCCTCGACGCCCGGCGCGACCGCTCGTAGTGGGTTGGACAGATCCATGACGATCCCTTCCTCGGAAATCCGAGGGTACCATCGGTATTCCAAGGAAATCCACGGTATCCCGAGAATCGCTCCCAGCGTCTCAGACCGCGTCGACGGCGGCGCCGTAGCGCTGCTGGGCGGCCTGGGCCGACGTTCCGAGGATGTCGCCGATCCGTTGCCACGACAGCCCCTTGCCTCGCGCCGCCACGACGGCATCGACGATCCGACGCTCGCTGCGCGCCCGGTCGATGGTCGCCCGCTCGAGGAGGTACTCCTCCACGACGCGCTCGTCTCCCGCCTTCGGGTCGTACTCCTCGAACCGGCTGGCGAGCTCGTCGCCGTGGTCGAGGATCTCTTGGAT
>JANOQG010000065.1:0-4402 GCA_031422255.1 Actinomycetes bacterium
GCTGAGTGGACGAACACGATGGTGACGTCGACCCCTGGCGTTTCGCGGGGCGTGCTCTCATCACGTTCACGTTGGCGGTCCTGGTCGCCGTCGTAGCAATCGGTCTTGGTGTTGGTGCAGTCAGCTACTTGCTCTACCAAGCCATCGTTCGCTTCTTCTCGGCATGGTCGTCCGACGGCGCTTGAGTTCCACGCTGGGCGCTGTGGATACAGGAACGACGAGCCGGGTTGTGGCGGGCATTCCTGCCGGACATTGCCGTGGCGCTCTCACGGGGCCTTCCCTGGTCGCCTGCGAGAACAAGGTCAGCGGGACGGCATCGCGGGGCTCACCTCGGGGGGGTCGGCGAGCAGCCGGTCCGCCATCGCCCGCGCGGCTTTCAGGTCCTTCCCCGTGAACGTCACCTCGGCGAGAGTGCTTGCGAAGATCTCCTCCGGCCCCTTCACGTCCTCGCCGAGTTCCACACCCACGTCGACGGTCAACCAGTCCGCAGGCGGCGCATCGGCGATTGGGAGCGACACCAGCCGGCCCGACCGCGGAGCGTGAACCATCGCGTTTACCACTGCGCACTGGGGGCGGCGGCTGGGTTTCATCGACATCGGCAGGCCAAGCGCACACCGCAGCTGCGTCTCCACGAGATCGACGCCCCACACCGAGCGCACCACGTCCCAGATGCGTCCGCCGCCCATACGGGCGTTGACCTCGATGATGCGGGGACCGCGGGCGGTGCACTTGCCCTCGACGTGCAGGACCCCGTACCCGAGGCCGAACCGGTCCACGGTCTGCACGCAGAGGTCGACCAGCCGCTTGACGGCCTTGCGGTCGTGGTCGGGCGGGCAGTGCAGGCCGGTCTCCTGGAACGACGGTTCAGCCGTCGGCCAGTTCTGCGAGACGCTCGAGAAACGGCACGACCCATCGAGCATGACCAGGTCGACGTCGAACTCGACGCCATCGAGGTACTCCTCGAGCAGCAGGTCGTTTCCCGCCCGGAAGATGCCGTCGGTCTCCGGCCGCACGACGTCGCGGACGAGAGCGTAGACACCCGGGAGCGACGCTTGGTCGTCGACGCGCACGCAGCCCATGGCGCTGGCGCCGAACTCCGGCTTCACGACCGCCGGGAAGCCGACCTCGGCGGCGGCGGCGAACAGCTCGTCGAGCGAGCGCACCCTCTTTGCCCGCGGCGTGGGAAGGCCCAGCTCCGCGGATCGCTCTCGCATGCGCACCTTGCTGCGCACCGAGTCGACCGCGTCGGGCGGGTTCCCGGGCAGTCCAAGGCTGTCGGCGACACGGGTCGCGACGCTGATGCTGTCCTCCCAGAAGGTGAGGACGCCGTCGGGGCGAACGCCAGCGCCTCCTAGCGCTGAGACCACCGCCTTCGCGTCGACGTCGGGATCGCCCAGGATCTCCACTGGGACCCATCTCGCGGCGATGCCGTCGGCGACGAGCGACTCGGACCAGTGGCCGGACTCGTCAACGATGACGAGCTGCGCGCCGAGCTCGGCCATCCTGGCGTGGGCGCGCCGCTTGCCGTGGTACCCGGCTCCGACCACCACGACCGTGGCGCCATCGACGCTCATGCCGGCACCCAGGTGACGTCGTCGACCAGGGCGGTGGGCACCACGTCGGGGGCGGCGGGGCCGCTCGATCGCTCCAGCGCCGACAGGAGGGTGGGCGCTGCCTGCAGCGCATCGAGCAGGACGTCGCCCTCCAACCGGAGCACCATGGTCTCCTCGGCGGTGGTGACAGAGGCGTTCCTCGGCGCCTGGTCGAGCAGGCCTCGCTCGCCGAAGTGGTCGCCGGCGCCGAGGCGAGCGAGCTCGTCGCCCCCGCGATGCACGACGACGCTCCCGCTGACGACGGCGTAGAACGCATGGGCTGGGGCGCCCTCCATCACGATGTCGACCCCGGGGGGCAGCGGGCACATCTGCGACGACGACGCCAGCTGCTCAAGCACAGCGCGCGACAACCCGGTGGCGATCGGCAGTCGCTCGATGACTGCGACCTGTGTCGACAGCGCCGCGGCCCGCCGCTCGCTGAGCGCGTCGAGCCCGCGAAGCGCCCCCAGGCAGGCGACCGAGATGAGCACGCTGCCCCCACCCAGGACGATGAGGCTCGTGCGCAACGTGGTCGCTTCGATCAGCACGGGAGCGAGTAGGGCCCCCAGGACCATGGCCGCCACCGACAGGGCGTCGTAGACGCCCATCACGCGCCCCAGCACCTCCGATGGCACTACGCGGGCGAGCGCCGTCTCGGCGACGACCTCGCAGCTGACTACACCGATGCCGCCGACCAACGTCACGGCGAGGGCGAGGGCCAGGGCATCGGTGCCCGCGTAGAAGAGCTGCGTGGCGCAGAAGAGGCCGCCCATTCCGATGACGATCGTCGACAGCTTCGTGCTCGAGGCCAGCCGGTGGTTGAACACCCCGCTCAGAACGCCCCCGACTCCCGCCGCCGCCAGGAGGTAGCCGTACCCCCCGGCCCCGAGGTCGAGGCGATCCTCGGCGTAGAGGACGAGCTGAACGGTCTGGGCGCCGTAGGTGAGCTCCACCATCGCAACGACGATGAAGAGCGGGACGACGAACGCCGTCGACCACGCCGTCCGGACACCGTGCGCAAGCTGCGCGAGCGCACCCTCGTCGACCCGGTGCCGGGCTGGCGACGGGCGTCTCTGCATCGTCGAGATGAGGAAAGCCGAGACGGCGAACGTCCCGGCGTTGGCGAGAAACGCGCCCTCGGGCGGCCCGATAAGGAGGAGCAGCGCACCGAGGGCCGGGCCAACCACGATCCCGAGGTCCTGCACGGTGTGGAGCAGCGCGTTGGCGGCTCCGAGGCGCGTCTCCCCCACGAGGCGCGGGAGCAGCGCCATGGTGGACGGCCGCTCCGCCGTGCCCGCCGCCGACGCCAGGGCCGTGAGGGCGATGACTGCCAGGACGGGCCCGTCGGCCATCACGATCGCCGCCAACGCCAGCATCAGCCCGGCCCGAGCGAGGTCCCCGACGAGCAGCACGGTCCGGGGGTCGTACCGGTCGGCCAGGAGGCCGCCGAACGGGCCGAGCAGCACGAACGGGAGCAGCCGACAGATCGTGGCAGCGCCGACCCAGCCGGCGGACCCGGTGGCGTTGTACACGTAGCCGAGGAGCGCAGCGTTGTAGAGCCAGTCCCCAACCTGCGACGCAGCGCTCGCACCGATGAGGGTGCGCGCGTCGCGTACGTCCAACACCTCTCCATACGCCTGCCGTACACCCACTGCAGCGGACGCTACGCCCCCGCCGGGGGCAGCGCTCGAGTGGCAGCAAGAAGGCGGCTGTGACCTGCATGTCCTGTTCGTGCCGTCAGACAGCTCGAAACCTAGGGAGCGCGCGGGGTGCGACCGCGCACCGGCGCCGCAGCGGACCCACGGATGTGTCAGGAGGGCGCCACAACTGCCTGATCATCGACGCGGCGATCGGGCATTCCTGCCAATAGGAAGCACGGCCGTCGGCATCGCGGGCAGAGTGGGACGGTGCCTTCCCTGAGCCTGATGGCTGCCGTCACGCTTGCACTGGGTGCGTGCACAAGTGGCGCCGACCCGGGGGCGAACTCCGCCACCACGTCCACCACCGTCGCGACGGCGGATGTTTCGCCCATCACAGCTCGCATCGAGCTGCCGTCAACCGCTGTCGCTCGAGGCGAGACGATCACCGCGTTGGTCGTGGTGACCAATACCGGGAACAACGTGCGATTCGTCGGTTGCGGCACGCCGTTCCAGGTCAGGCTTGCCAGCGAGGCGATCGAGCCCGAGGTCATTTGGCATGCCTGCGCTGAGGACTTCATCCTGTCGACCGGCGAGACGACCTTCGAGGTGCCGGTGCCAGCCGTTTACAACGGGTGCGACAGCGAACCCCTGTCGGACTGCACGATCAACGAGGGGTTGCTGCCTGCGGGTGAGTACGAGGCGAGGCTCTATCAGAACCCCACACTGGTGCCAGACCCCGAGCCGATTGCAGTTCGGGTAGTCGGCTAGCTGCTGCCCATACCTGCCAGGATGCAACGCGGGCGCCGGACATCTCGGGCACTATGCACGCGTGACTCGGCGGGGGATTCGGCGGCTCGCCCGCGTGGGTTTCGTCCTCAGTCTCCTCGTGCTCGGCTGGGCGTTGCTCGTCGGCTACCAGGACACGGTCCCCATGCTCGCGAGCAACATCTCTGTCACGGGCCAGTCGCCCAACCCGGCCGGTCAACAAACGTTCAGCTGTCCGGCGCTTCGCAAGGATGCAGCCGAGTACTTCTGGGCCGATGTCTACCCCGAGCGTCGTCCGTGCGACGAGGGCCGATCCTCCCGTAAGCAGGCGGCGAGGGTCGCCCTCGGCATGGCAGTGCTAGCAGCTGCCGTCATCGTGGGCGAGCAGCTGACCCGGAGCCGCGC
>JANOQG010000066.1:0-10886 GCA_031422255.1 Actinomycetes bacterium
GGCCGCAGCACCAGCTGCTGCGAGAGCTGCATCGTGCCGCTCCCGATGTCGCCGCCCACGAGGTTGGCGTTGCTCGCTTCCATGGCCGGTGGGGTGAAGACATGGCGCGCCAGGATCCGATCGCGGAATCCGGGCGCGAGGCGCTCGATGCGAGCCTCCATCCGCTCGGCGAAGCGCGCTCCCTCTGCGTCATCCCAGACGCCCTTCAGCTCATTGGCGGCATCCGCCTTCGCAACCTGCGGAACGTGCGTGTAGGCCCACGCCGACTCGGTGCCGGCCGGCGAGCGAGTGGGGTCGGCCGTAGTCATCTGACCCACGAGCAGGAACGGGTGGTCGGGGATCACGCCATCCTCGATGCCCTGGAAGGTTGTGGCGATCTCGTCCACCGACAGCCCCACGTGCACCGTGCCAGCACGGGACACCTCGGCATCGGTCCACGGGATCGGCGACGACAGTGCCCAGTCGACCTTCACGGTGCTTGGGCCGTGGTGGAACTTGCCCATCCGTCGCACAAAGCGGGGGCCAAGGTGGTGCGGCCCGACGAGGTCGAGGTAGAGCGCGGGAGCGCCGACATCGGCGAGTATCCCGCGGCGTGCGGGGATGACATCGCCCGCCACGACCCGCACCGCCTTGGCCCGGCCATCACGCACCTCGATCGCATCGACCCGCTGCCCGAGCTCCACGCGCCCGCCCTTGTCCTCTAGGCGGCGGATCAGCGCGGCGGTGAGCTCGCCCGCGCCACCCGCCGGCGTGGGGAAGCCCACGGACTGGCCCAGGCACGACATGATCCAGCCGAACACCGCTGATCCGGCATCGTCCATCGGGATGTCGGCGTGGCCCGCGTTGCCGGCGAGCAGGAGGCGACCGCCCTCGCCCTTGAAGCGACGTTGCCCGAGCGAGCGCACATTGCCCAGGCCGATGCGCGTGAGGTCTGGGAGGGAGCGACCTGCGGTGCCAGCCAACCGCAGACCCGCCCGAACCGGCGGGAAAGGACGCAGCAGGAGGTCGAGGAACGGCTCGTGCGTGCGCTCCCAGATTGCGTAGAGCGAACGCCAGTGGTCCCCGTCGCCCGGGGCGAAGCGGTCGAGCGAGGCAGCCGTCTCATCGAGGTCCATCGAGAGGAGCGCGCTCGGCCCGTACATGGTGGGGTGAGCAAGCGCGAGCGGCGCTCGAGCCCACTCCAGCCCCCACCGTTCGAGCTCGAGGTCGCGCAGAACGGGCGACGCAGCGCCCAGCGGATAGAAGGCGCTGAACAGGTCGCTCCGGAACCCTGGCGCGGTGATCTCGCCACTGCGGACGGCGCCACCGGGCGTGTCGTTCGCCTCGAGCACGACGACGTCCCAGCCCTGGTCTGCCAAGACGTTGGCGGCCACCAGACCATTCGGGCCCGATCCGATGACCACGGCATCATGCACCGGCACAGCCTACGGTGCGGGAATGGGAGTGACGATCGACGAGATCCTCGTGGGCGACCCTCGTGAGGCCTGGGAGGCGGCGGGGTTTGCCGTCGATGAAGACGGCACGTGCCGCATCGGCACGGTGCGGGTGCGCCTCGTTGGACGCGACGGCGGCAAGCGGATCCTTGGCTGGTCGCTGCGCGACGCACCGCCGGCCCGCTTGGCCGACGGTGCCCTCGATGGACTTCCCACCACCGCGTCCGACGCGCCGCCCGCCGACCCTGCGACGCACACCAACGGGGCCACCCACATCGATCACATCGTCCTGCTTTCGCCCGACCTGGCACGCACCACCGCTGCGCTCCTGGCGATTGGGGTCGAAGCCCGTGGTGAGCGCGACACCGACACCTACGGAGCCCCCATGCGGCAGATCTTCTTCCGCCTCGGCGAGGTGATCCTCGAGCTCGTCGGCCAGCCGGATGCGGAGGGCGACGGAGAGCCCGGCTTCTTCGGCCTCGCCATCACCGTGGCCAGCCTCGAGGCCGCGGCAGCCCGCCTCGGCGACCACCTGGGCACGATCAAGGAGGCCGTGCAGGATGGCCGCCAGATCGCCACGCTGCGCCACCGCGACCTCGGCATGTCGGTGGCCACCGCCCTGATGAGCCCTGAGCCGACTCGCGCCTGAACGGGGAACAGAGCGCGCCGGGTAGCGTCGGCTTCCCATGTTGGACCACGTCTTCACCGATGCGATTGGCGCACTCCGCGACACCTTCGAGAAGGCGTTCCTGGAGCGCCAGGCATTCGAGGAGCGCTTCCAGGTCGATGTGCTCCTCGGTGACACCACCTGGGAGACGTCCTACGGCCTCCCCGGTGAGGGGCTCCCGCCAAGGGTGCAGGCGGACATCACACTCGACTGGCCCACGTGGGCGCAGACGTCGTACCGCTCCTGGTACATCGGCGAACCCTCCGACGAAGCCCCGCGCATCGAGATCGAGATCGTGATGCGGATCCAGCGGCTGGCCTCGAACCCGGACGTGAAGCCCGTGCTCGCCGTCCTTCCCGAAACGAGCCCGCCGATCGGCACCGAGCGCCTCGAGCGCTCCGCCCCCACCGTGGAGATCTCCTACAACAACGACCTCGAGCCCGAGGACTGGGCCCTCGAGATCAGCTACGAGGGTAGCTACGAGCTCGACGAAGCCACGCTGGCGGACGGCTCGATCCTCGATGACCACTTCTCTGCAATGGGCGGATGGATCGCCGGCACGCTCGTGCGCCTGGGCGACCTGAAGCTCGACTTCCTCCCCGCTGACGAAGAGGGATGACGATGTCCGACGTGGTGCTCGTGGAGGTCGACGGCGCCGTCGCCACCGTCACACTCAACCGTCCCGACGCGCGCAACGCGCTCAACAGGCAGCTCCGCAAAGCTCTCCCCACCACGCTCATGGAGCTCGACAAGCGCGACGACATCGCGGCGATCGTGCTCACGGGCGCTGACCCCGCCTTCTGCGCCGGTCTCGACCTGAAGGAGCTCGCGGCCGGAGGCGACGCGCTGCGCGAGACCGGTGCCGCCGGACCGTCGGAGGGCACAGCGAATCGCAAGGGACCCTTCCCGGACATGGCAACGCCCGTCATCGGTGCCGTCAACGGCGTCGCCATCACCGGTGGCTTCGAGGTGGCGCTCGCGTGCGACTACCTCGTCGCGTCGGAGCGAGCGCGCTTTGCCGACACCCACGCTCGCATGGGGATCATGCCGGGGTGGGGGCTCACCGTGCTTCTCCCGGAAGCAGTCGGCGTTCGCCGAGCCAAGGAGCTGTCCACCACCGGGAACTTCCTGGATGCCCCCACCGCGCTGGCGTGGGGTCTCGTCAACCACGTCACACCGCATGACGAGCTGCTCCCCTTCTGCCAGAAGCTGGCGGCCGACATCGCCACGGTCGACGGCCGGGCAATCCGCCAGATGCTCGCCACCTACGACGAAGGCTCGCTGCGCGACGGCGCCGGGGCCTGGGCGCTCGAGGCCGAGGCAGCGGGTCGTTGGCAGGGCGAGGGACTCGATCCGGCCGCGCTCGAGGCCAGCCGGCAAGCCGTGGTGGAGCGTGGTCGCCAACAGCTCTAGTGGGTTGATCGTCACAGCCGCCGGGCGTTGCTCTACCCTGGGGAAGTCGCTGCCGAGGGGGTGCGACGATCACCAGGGCGAAGGACAAGCGTGCAGGCCACCAAGCCGTGCGAGCGATGTGGGTACGACCTCCCCATGGGGGCCGCCGAGTGTCCCGATTGTCGCGGCAACATCGTGGAGGTCACTCGGGCCGCTCGCCAGGTGGCAGGAGTCGATCTCCCCACCCGCTCGGTGCACGCCCTGCCGTCGGTGGACCCAATCAGCGAACCGCGAACACGCCGGCCACTCCGTCATCCGAGCGGCGCTGCGGAGCTCCTGTCGATCACCTTGCTGCTGGCCTTCCTCACGGCGGCCGGCTGGGTCGGGGCTGTCGTCCTGAACACGGGTCGCTTCGAGACACGGTTTGCCGCCATCACGCTCGACCGGATCGACTTCGTCGTCATGATCCTCGCGTGGGCCACCCTCACGGCCGCGGGGTTGACCGCACTGGCGTTTCTTGTCCGCGCGGTCCGCGTCACGATCCGCAAGCGCTCCTGAGCTAGAGCCACTTCCCCGGGAGGACGACGGTCGGGGCATCGATGGCAGCCAGCGCGCCTGCTGCGTCGGCGACAACGGTGTAGGCACCAGCACTCTCCGGACGGGCGAAGCGCTCACGGTAGAGATGGTCGAAGAGGGCGAGGAGCGGCTGCCAGAACCCGTCGACGTCGACGAGCACGATGGGCTTCTCGTGCAATCCGAGGAGGCGAGCTGTGAGCTGCTCGAACACCTCCTCCAGCGTGCCGAACCCACCCGGCAACGCAATGAAGGCATCGGCCCGGGTGGCCATCTCGTGCTTGCGGGTCAGCATGTCGGGGGTGACGATCAGCTCGTCGGCGGCTTGGTCAGCCACCTCGACAGCCCGCAGCGACTCGGGAATCACCCCGACCGTGCGGCCACCACCGAGGCGAACGGCGCGGGCGACCTCGCCCATGAGTCCCACCGTCGCGCCGCCCCACACGAGCACGTGGCCGCGCTCGGCCAGGCTCGTTCCGAGCTCGCGGGCGGCGGTCACGTACGCGTCAGCCACGGCCGCCGATGAGGAGCAGTAGACGCACACGTGACGCGGGCCGGATGCCATTGCCGGAACCTAACGGCCGTTGGGAAGCGGGGATAGCGTGAGTCGGATGCAGCCCGGACCGACTCTCGATCAGCTGCGGGCAGCGCCCAAGGTGCTGCTGCACGACCACCTCGATGGAGGCTTGCGCCCCGCGACGATCATTGAGCTCGCAGCTGAGACTGGCTACGACGCGCTCCCCACCACGGACGAAGCCGCCCTGGCCGCTTGGTTCACCGAAGGCGCGTCGCGCCAAGACCTGGTCCTGTACCTCGAGACCTTCGCCCACACCGTGGGCGTCATGCAGACCAAGGACGCCCTCATTCGGGTGGCGACCGAGTGCGCCGAAGACCTAGCGGCCGACGGCATCGTCTACGCCGAGGTGCGCTTTGCCCCCGAGCTCCACCTCGAGGCCGGACTATCGCTCGACGAGGTGGTGGAGGCGGTGCTGGAGGGCTTCCGGCTCGGCAGCGCTGGCACATCGCTCACCCTGGGCACAATCGTCACGGCCATGCGACACGCGGCCCATTCCACGCAGATCGCCGAGCTCGCGGTTCGCCACCGCGACGCTGGCGTGGTGGGGTTCGACATTGCGGGCAGCGAGGCAGGCAACCCGCCTACGCGCCACCTCGATGCCTTCCGGCTCGTGGCGGCGGAGAACTTCCACATCACGATCCATGCCGGCGAGGCGTTCGGCTTGCCCTCCATCTGGGAGGCCGTGCAGCTCTGCGGCGCCGAGCGTCTCGGGCACGGCGTGCGCATCGTGGACGACATCACGGTGGGCGACGACGGTCGCGCCACCCTCGGTCGGCTGGCCAGCTTCGTGCGCGACCGCCGGGTTCCGCTTGAGATGTGTCCCACCTCCAACGTCAACACCGGCGTGTGCAACTCGATCACCGAACACCCCATCGGGCTGCTCACCCGCCTCAAGTTCCGAGTCACGGTCAACACCGACAACCGCCTCATGAGCGGGGTCACGCTCACCTCCGAGATGGCGGCGATCGTCGAGGCCTTCGGGTACGGATGGACGGACATCGAGTGGCTAACGCTGAATGCCATGAAGAGCTCGTTCTGGCCCTTCGACCAACGCCTTCGCATCATCAACGAGCAGATCAAGCCGGGGTACGCCAGCCTGCGCGCCGCTCACATCTAGCGGTGTCGGAGGTCAGCCGACTCCGTCGAGGATGGAGCGGGATGCGCTGCACCCGATGCGGGTGGCGCCGGCTTCCACCATCGCCAAGGCCGCGGCTGCGTCGCGGATGCCCCCGCTGGCCTTCACGCCGAGGTGGCCGCCCACCGTGCGTGCCATGAGCTGCACGGCCGCCACCGTCGCACCCCCGGCGGGGTGGAAGCCGGTGGAGGTCTTCACATAGTCGGCACCGGCGGCCTGGGCCGCCAGGCACGCAGCGACGATCTCGTCGTCACTGAGCGCGGCCGTCTCGAGGATCACCTTGAGGATCCCGCCGGGCGCCGCCGCGCGCACCGCACCGATGTCGTGCTCCACGGTGCGCCACTCCCCGGCCTTGGCGAGGCCGAGGTTCATCACCATGTCGAGCTCGGTGGCACCCGCATCGGCAGCCACCTCTGCCTCATGAGCCTTCACTGCCGGCTGGTGCGCGCCACTCGGGAACCCGATCACCGTCGCAATCCCGATGTTCGGCCCGAGCCCGATCGTGATCGGGAGCTGCGACGGCGACACGCAGATCGCCGCCACCCCAAGATCGGTGGCCTCGACGCAGAGCGCCTCCACCTCCGCCGCTGTGGCCTCGGGCTTGAGCAGGGTGTGGTCGAGCATCGAGGCGAGCGTGGTGCGGTCCATCGGCTGCCATCATGCCTGCATGCAGGTCACCGCCGTCGCACATCCCCTCGCCGCCCAGCTCCTCACCCGCCTTCGAGACGAAACCACCGACCGGGCCGGGTTTCGGCGCGCCATGGACGACCTCTCGGGGATGCTCGTCTACGAAGCCTCGCGCGCCATGCCGATCGAGACGATCGCCGTCACGACTCCCATGGGCCCCACGGAGGGTGTGCGCTTGGCTCACCCGCCGTTGGTGGTGCCGGTGCTGCGAGCCGGGCTCGGCATGCTCGGCGGGGTCCTGCGGCATCTCCCCGAGACCGACACCGGGTTCATCGGCGTCGCCCGCAACGAGGCCACGTTCGCGCCGGAGCCCTACATGAACTCCGTGCCCGACGAGCTCCACGGTCGCCCGGTCCTGGTGCTCGACCCGATGTTGGCCACCGGCGGGTCGATGGAGCACAGCTGTCGCATCCTGGCTCAGCACGGCGCGGGGGCGTTGACAGCGGTCTGTGTGCTCGCTGCCCCGGAGGGCATCGCCCGTCTCGAAGCGTCGGGCCTCGTCGCCCACGTGGTCACAGCCTCGATCGATGAGCGCCTCAACGATCAGGCCTACATCATCCCCGGTCTCGGCGATGCCGGCGACCGCCTCTTCGGCACCGCCTGAGCACGCGCGCTGTCAGGCGACGATGTCGACCGGGGTTCCGAGGGGGATCGGCGCCATCTTGAGCTGATCCTCCGGGAGCATGCGGAGGCACCCGTTGGACACCTTTCCCCCGCCGGCACGGATGAGATCCTCGGACCCGAACGCTCCATGGAACGCCGTGATGGCGTCGCCGCTCCCCTCCCAGCTCTCGATGTCCTCGGAGTGCGCGTTGAGGTTCACCACCACCGGGCCGTAGCCCGCCGGCCCGGGCTGCTCGACCACCGCCACGAAGTAGCTGCCGGTGGGTGTGCGCGTGCTGTCCTTGCCGATGCCCACGGGAGCGCTCCACACCTCGAAGCCGTCCTTGTACACCCGAACGCGTGTCTCGCCCAGCGTGAGCACCATCCGCCAAGCAGACGTGCTGCGGGTCACGGCGTCGGCCTTCACCCAGGCCGTCAACATGTTGGGACGCTCCGGCATCATGATCCGCAGCCAGTCGCCGTCCTCCTCCACGATCGGCATGGTCATGGCGTAGCCGTACCAGAACCCGACCGTGCCGATCTGCGCGCCGTTGGGCCCGTCGAAGGTTGCGATCTCACCGTTCGGCGTCGCCAGCGGGGTGCTCGGCGGGACCTCCGTGGGCGGCACGGTGGTGGTGGACGGCGCCGTGGTGGTCGTGGTCGTCGCCACCACGAGTGGTTCCGCACCATCAGCCCGCGTGACCACGATGGCCACTCCCAGCATCGCTACGACGAGGAGCGAGGCTCCCAGCGCCAGCACCCCGCGTCGGCGGCGTGACCATCCGCTCATCGAATCCATCACCCCGCGATGGAAGCACACCGCACGCCCGCAGAACAGTCGGGGACCGGCGCGGCGAGATCAGCCCGTGGGGTCGACCAGGGCACGGGCGAGGCCGATGTTGGCCCGCACCTGCTGGATCCACTCGGCATGCCCCGGGAACGCGGCCTCGAGCTCGGTGCTGCACCACTGATGGAGGTAGGCGTCGGGGCTGGTCCAGTGGAAGCCGGTGTGCTCAGCGCTGAGCGCCACGTCACCGCCGTCAGACCAGGCGACGAAGGTGGCATGCACCGTGTCCCAGCCTTCGGGGGTCGCATAGGTCCAGACCCGCAGAAGGCGGATGTCGCGCACCTCGAGCCCGCTCTCCTCCTGCGTCTCGCGCACAGCGGCATCGAGCGGGTCCTCCCCCAGATCCACTGCGCCCCCGGGCAAGTAGTACACGCCTTCGCCGCGACCCGGACCGCGTTCGAGCGTGAGGAACTCCGCACCTCGGAACACGAACACGTCGGCGGTGAGACCCGCGTGGGTAGGCGGGGTGGTCATAGCCCGTGGGAGGACAAGAGCATGGCTACGGCCTCGAGCACGTCGTCGACGGCCGTGCTGGCCCGCAGACGGGCCGCTTCCACGTCGCCATCGGGTCCCACGCTCTGCACCGCCTCCGCGTAGCACTTCAGCTTGGGCTCGGTGCCGCTCGGGCGCACGACGGCGCGGGCCCCCTCGAGCGTCCACACCAATACGTCGGACGGCACTGGGAACCGCGAAGGCGAAGCGGCGAGATCCTCGATCTCGAGCATCGCGAGACCCGCGAGCTCCGCGGGAGGAGCCGCTCGCACGGCGGCCATGGCGGCGGTGACCCGAGTCAGCCAGTCGCTCCCAGCCACGCGGATCGAGCGCTGGCGGGTGATGTGGGCGCCGTGCGTGCAAAAGATCTCGTGGAGCCGCTCCATCACGCTGCTGCCCGATGCCTTCAGCTCGGCGGCCAGCTCGCTCGCGACCAGTGCCGCGCTCACGCCGTCCTTGTCCCGCACGAGCGTGCCCACGCAGTAGCCCAGCGCCTCCTCGTACCCGAACAGGAACCGCTGCCCGTCCGTCGGTGTGCGCACCACCCACTTGAAGCCGGTGAGTGCCTCGCCGTAGGCCACCCCGGCCGCGGACGCGAGCGCGGAGAGCAACCGCGACGACACGACGGTGGTGGCAAGCACGTCGTTCGCAGAATGGCCCCCCCTGCGCAGCAGGTGGTCGGCCAGCAGGGTGCCGAGCTCATCACCGGTGAGCGCCCGCCAGCCGTCGATCGCAGCGGGATCGGGCACAGCGACGGCCAACCGGTCGGCATCGGGGTCGTTGGCGAGGACGAGGTCGGCCCCCACGGTCTTGGCGAGCGCCAGCGACAGGTCGAGGGCACCGGGCTCCTCCGGGTTCGGGAATGCCACGGTCGGGAAGTCAGGGTCGGGCTCACTCTGCTGCACGACTTCGTGCGGTGCGGCAAAGCCTGCCGCCGTGAACGACCGGCGCAGCGTCTCGGCTCCAACGCCGTGCATGGCGGTGTAGACGGTGCTGATCGATCGCGCTCCGGTCGGCAGCAGGGCGACCGCTCCGGCGACGTAGGCGTCGAGGAGCTCGTCGCCCACGACCTCGACCCCATCGGCGGTCATCGGCAGGTCGCGGGTGCGACGGATGCCGTCGATCAAGGCGGAGATCTCGCTGTCGACAGGTGGCACGATCTGGGCGCCGTCCCCGAGGTACAGCTTGTAGCCGTTGTCCTGCGCGGGGTTGTGGCTTGCCGTGATCATCACCCCTGCGATGGCGCCGAGGTGACGCACGGCGAATGCGGTGACCGGTGTGGGCATCGGGCGCGGCAACACGAACACCGGGAAGCCTGCCCCGGCGAACACCGCCGCTGTGTCCTGCTCGAACGCCGCGCTGCCATGGCGAGCGTCGCGGCCCAGCACCACCGGGCCGGTGAGGCCCTGAGCCTGGAGCCATGCCGCCACGCCGGCGGTGGCTTGGCGCACGAGCACCCGGTTCATCCGATTCGGCCCAGCTCCCAACGCCCCGCGCAGCCCAGCGGTGCCGAACTGGAGACGCTGGTCGAACCGCTCGTGCAGCCCACCGAGATCGTCGGCCTCGAGGAGGGCGTCGACCTCGGCCCTGGTGATCGGATCAGGATCGTCGTCGCGCCAGGAGCGGGCGCTCGCGCGCAGCTCGTCGTCTGGGGTTGTCACAGACGTTGGACGACCTGTGCCAACAGGTCGCCCATGGCCTCAGCGGCGGCGCGCCCAGCATCAAGGACATCGGCGTGGTCGAGGTGGCCGTCGCCCAGGCCCGCAGCGAGGTTCGTGACGAGCGACAGGCCGAGCACCTCCGCGCCCACATGACGGGCGGCGATCACCTCATGGACCGTGGACATGCCGACGAGATCGGCGCCCAGCGTCTGGAGCATGCGGATCTCAGCTGGCGTCTCGTAGTGCGGACCGGGCAGACCCGCGTACACACCCTCCTCCAGCGACGGGTCAACCTCGCGAGCCAGGGCACGCAAGCGCGGGGAGTAGGCCTCGGTGAGGTCGACGAACCGCGCGAGGCCGAGCTCCTCGGGTGCGGCTGCCCCGCTCAAGGGCGACCGGCCGGTGAGGTTCAGATGGTCGGCAATCAGCACAGGCTGGCCGACGCGCATGCCTGCGCGCAGGCCCCCAGCGGCGTTCGTGACCACCACCGTCTGACACCCGGCCCGCACCGCTGCACGCACCGCGTGCACCACGGTGCTCAGCTCGTGGCCTTCGTAGGCGTGCACCCGACCGAGCAGCGCCAGGATGCGCTTACCGCCTTCGGCCTGCACCGAGCGGAGCACCCCCGCGTGCCCGACCACGCCCACGCTTGGGAACCCGGGAAGCTCGGCGATGGGAACGTCGACGACGGTCTCGCCGAAGCGATCTGCCGCGGGCATCCAGCCGGAGCCGAGCACCACGAGCACGTCGTGCTGCTGTACCGACGTGCGCTCGACGATGGCGGCGGCTGCCTCGCTCACCAGCGCCCAGGGGTCCTGG
>JANOQG010000067.1:0-6347 GCA_031422255.1 Actinomycetes bacterium
GACGCGAAGACCGTCGGGCACGCCGCCGGTGCCTCCTGGCGCAGCCAGCCAGCCCTCGTACCGCTAGCCGCAATCGCGATGGCCCTCGCGGTCGGTGCCGTGGTGATCCTGCTCGTGGGCAGCAACCCGATCGAGGCCTACGCCGCGCTGCTCCGCGGCATGAGGGCTGGCTGGCTGCGCCAGGAGGCGCCGGCGGCGTGCCCGACGGTCTTCGCGTCGGGGACGTTCACCCGCTCGCCTCCGCTGGCTCCGGCTGGTGACCGCTGGCCATCAGCAGACCCAGCTGCTCGCGGGTGACGTCGGCCCGATTGAACACCCCGACAAGCGCGCCGCGGTACAGCACGCCGATTCGGTCCGAGAGATTCAGGATCTCGTCCAGCTCCGCAGAGACGAGGAGGACAGCGGCGCCCTGGTCGCGCATCTCGATGATGCGTTGGTGGATGAACTCGACTGAACCGACATCGAGGCCCCTCGTCGGCTGGGCGACCACCAGGAGGCGGACCTCGCCAGTCAGCTCACGGGCGATGATCACCTTCTGCTGGTTGCCGCCTGACAGGGTGTCGACCGGGACCTGCGGGCCCGGTGTACGCACATCGAACCGCTGCACGAGCTCCTCGGCGCGGTCAGCGATGGTCGCCTCATTTCTGAGGCCACGCCGAGCGAAGGGCTGGTGCCGATAGCGGTTGAGGATCAGGTTGTCCGCGATGGAGAACGGACCGACGAGCCCGTGCTTGTTGCGATCCTCGGGCACATGGCCCACGCCAAGCTCGATCACGCTACGGGGCGACGCGTGGGTGACGTCCTGGCCGCCGATCTCAACGCGGCCGGCTTGCTTGGAACGCATGCCCATGAGCGATTCGACGAGCTCTCGCTGACCGTTGCCTTCCACGCCTGCGATTCCGAACACTTCCCCCACGTGCACTTCGAGGTCGAAGCCGTCGACCGTGGTGACCCCGCGATCGTCTCGAACCGTCAGGTCGGTGACCCGCAACATCGCCTCGCCGGGAGCGCTGGGCGCATGGTCGATCGTGAAGGACACATCCCGTCCCACCATGAGCGTGGCGAGGCTTTGCTGGGTGGCTCCGGCTGGGTCGGCGTCGCCCACGACGCGCCCGTTGCGCAGCACGACGATCCGGTCAGCGACCGCGAGGACCTCGCGGAGCTTGTGCGTGATGAAGATGATCGACTTCCCCTGAGCGACGAGGCTACGGACCACGGCGAAGAAGTCGTCGACCTCACCCGGGGTGAGGACGGCCGTCGGCTCATCCAGGATCAGCAGGTCTGCCTCACGAAACAAGGCCTTGACCAGCTCGACCCGCTGCTGCTCGCCGACCGAGAGATCCCCGACGATGGCGTCGGGATCGATCTCCAGGCCGTAGCGGGAGCCCAGGTCTCGGATGCGGGTACGCGCGGTATCGAGGTCGAGCAGCGGCCCCTTGTGGAGCTCGTTGCCCAGAACGACGTTCTCCACCACGCTGAACACAGGGATGAGCTGGAAGTGCTGATGCACCATGCCGATGCCGTGGGCGATGGCATCGGCGGAGCTTTCGAACCGCACGGGCTCGCCGCGTAGAAGAAGCTCCCCCGCATCGGGCTGATACAGCCCGAACACCGTGTTCATCAGCGTGCTCTTGCCGGCCCCGTTTTCGCCGAGCAGGCAAAGCACCTCGCCTTCGTGGAGCGTGAGGTCCACGTCTTCGTTCGCGATAACGCCCGGGAAGGTCTTGGTGACCCCCCGGATCTCGAGGATCGGAACTCGCGAGGCAGGGGCCGAAGCCCCTACCTCGCGATCCGTGTTGCTCAGAGCGGCAGGCCCGTGGCCGGGTCGAGCCCGGTCTTGATGGAGCCGTCCGCCAGACCCAGGCGGGTCTCTTCGAGGAGCGCGGCTACGTCGTCGGGAATGTCGGCATCGTGGAACGGTGCGTAGGTGATGCCGCCGTTCTCCGTGGTCAGCCCGTAGATGGAGCCAGCGAAGGTCCCGTCGAGGATGGCCACGATCTGGTTGAAGACGCCGAGGTCGACGCGCTTCACGGCTGAGGAGGCGAGGTACTCCGACCCGGGTGCTGCACCTTCGGCGAAGCTCGAGAAGTACTCGTCCTGGTCGACTCCGATGCCCCACTTGCCAGCCGCAGTCGCCGCGACCACGCCGGCCGAGCCGGTCTTGCCGCCGGCGCCGAAGATCACGTCGGCACCCTCACCCATGAACTGGGCGGCGTCGGATGCACCCTTGGCGGTGTCATCGAACGACTCGTTGTAGACCGAGAGCACGGTGATGTCCGGGTTGACGGACTTGGCTCCCGCCTCGAAGCCGTTGACCAGCTTCACCACGGGCGGGACGTCCTCACGGCCGCCGACCACGCCGATCACGCCGGACTCGGTGAGCCCGGCGGCCAGCACACCCGCCATGTAGCCGCCTTCGTCTTCGTTGAAGAGGATGCCGGTGTAGTTGGCGGGGAACTCGGGCTGGAACTGGTCGACACCGATGAAGTTGGTGCCGGCGTTCGCATTGGCAGCCGCGAGGGTGGCGTCGGCCAGCAGGAAGCCCACCGTGACGATGCCGTCGGGTGCGCCCTCAAGGGAGGTGGCGATGTTGGTGGCGTAGTCGGTCTCGGAGACGGTCTCGATGAAGCTGGTCTCGAAGCCGAAGCAATCGGCAGCCGCCTTCATGCCTTCGTACGCGTACTGGTTGAAGGTGCGGTCGTCGACCTTGCCGATGTCGGTGACGAGACGGATCGTGAAGTCCGCAGGGGCCTCGACACCTGCGTCCTTGGCCTCCTGGCAGAGATCATCGAGCGAGACCTGGGAGCTGGTCTCGTCGGGACCGGTGGCGGTGGTGGGGGTGGTGGGGTTGTCGTTGGTGGCCGTCGAGTCGTCGCTGCCGCAGGCTGCTGCGAGCAGGCCGAGGGCAACGAGTACGGATGCCACGCGAAGTGACCGCTTGTGCAAGGGAGCCTCCAGGAGGATGTGGGGAACCCGCTGACCCTAGCGAGGAAGCGCAGACCTTCGCGCCGGAAGCCCTGAACGGAGACGGCGACGGACTACCGGTTGGCGGGCCTCCGGGGCTGACGGCCAGACTCCCGAGCCATGGCGCGGATCCTTGTCACCGAAAAGATCTCCGACGGGGGACTGGATCGGTTGCGGGCCGCCGGTCACGACGTCGACCTGCAGCTGGATCTCAGCGCTGAGCAGCTGCTGGGGGCCGTGGTGGGCGCGCAGGCCCTCATCATCCGTTCGGCCACCACAGTCACGGCTGAGGTGATCGCCGCCGGTCAGGACCTCGTGGTCGTAGGCCGGGCGGGCATTGGCCTCGACAACGTCGACACCGCCGCTGCCACCGAGCAGGGCGTCATGGTGGTGAACGCACCGCAGTCGAACATCCTGACCACGGCGGAGCACACCATGGCGATGCTGCTAGCTCAAGCCCGCAACATCCCCCAGGCCCACGCTGCGTTGGTTGCCGGCCGCTGGGAGCGCTCGAAGTGGGAGGGCGTGGAGCTCGCCGACAAGACCCTTGGCATCGTCGGGTTGGGTCGGATCGGGAAGCTCGTGGCCCAACGAGCCCTCGCCTTCGGCATGAAGGTCGTGGCGCATGATCCCTTTGTGGCCCACGAGCGGGCCCGCCAGATGAACGTCGACTTGCTCACCCTCGAGGAGCTCGTGCAGCGGGCCGACTTCCTCACCCTCCATGTGGTGAAGACCCCCGAAACATTGGGGATGATCAGTGCAGACCTCTTGGCGATGGCCAAGCCCAACCTGCGGATCATCAACGTCTCCCGTGGTGGCGTGATCGACGAGGAGGCGCTGGCCGATGCGATACGCAGTGGCCGCATCGGGGGAGCGGCCATCGACGTCTTCGCGTCTGAGCCCACCACCAGCTCGCCGTTGTTCGAGCTCCCGCAGGTGGTGGTCACGCCACACCTCGGTGCAAGCACGACCGAGGCGCAGGACAAGGCCGGCGACACCATCGCCGAGCAGGTGGGCCTCGCGTTGGCGGGTGAGTTCGTGCCCTTCGCCGTGAACGTCAGCGCCGCTGAAGCATCCACCACCGTGCGGCCCTACCTGCCCCTGGCCGAGCGCCTCGGGCAGCTCTACGCCGGCGTCTCCGCTGGCGTGCCGGATCTGCTCGAGATCGGGTACGAGGGTCAGCTCGCAGAGTCCGACACCCGCATCCTCACGCTCTCAGTGCTCAAGGGCGTCTTCGGCAAGGTGAGCGAGGAGCCCGTGAGCTACGTCAACGCCCCCCGACTCGCCGAGGAGCGAGGCGTCGAGGTGCGAGAGTCGTCCACCACCACCTCGCGCGACTTCGTCAACCTGATCACGATCCGTGGGGGTGGTCACTCGATCGGAGGCACGCTCGTGGGGCTCGGTGGCCAGCCGCGCATCGTGATGCTGGATGATCACTCGATCGACGTGCCACCGGCCGAGCACATGCTGGTGGCACGGAACGACGACGTCCCGGGGATGATCTCAGCGGTCACGGGCGCAGTCGGCGCGGCCGGCATCAACATCGACGACATGCATCTCGGGCGCTCCGCCGAGGGACGGGCCGCTCTGATGGTGCTGGCGACCGACGTCGCCGTGCCCGCAGAGGTGCAGGCAGCCGTCAAGGCGGTGCCCGGCGTGATCTCGGTCGCCGTCCTCTAGCGCTAGGACGCAGGAGAGTCCGAGAGCTCGCGGGCGCGGAGCCCGAGCGTGGCGAGCAGCTGGCGATCGCTGGCATGGTCGGCGCACGGCGTCGTGGCAGTGAGCATGATGTTGCGCTCGCTCGTGAAGATGGAGTTGGCGCCGGCCATGAAGCAGAGCGCTTGGTCTGCCGTGCCCATGAGGTGACGGCCGGCGGCGATGCGCACCACCGAGGTCGGCATGAGCAACCGTGCCATGGCGATCATCCGGACGGTTTCGTCGATCTCCACGTCGGCGGCGTCCTCGAGGGGGGTGCCCGGCACTCGCGACAGGACGTTGATCGGGACTGAGTCGGGGTGCGGGGTGAGGGTGGCGAGGCGATGCAGGAAGGAGATGCGGTCCGACTCCGACTCGCCCATCCCGATGATCCCACCGCAGCACACCGTGATCCCCGTGGTGCGCACGTTCTCGATCGTGTCCAGCCGCTCTTGGTACGTGCGGGTGGTGATGATCTCGGGGTAGAACTCCTCGGACGTGTCGAGGTTGTGGTTGTAGGCGTAGAGGCCGGCGTCATCGAGCCGCTGGGCCTGCTCAGCGGTGAGCATGCCGAGCGTCGCGCACGTCTCCATGCCCAGCGCGTGGACCTGTCGCACCATCTCGAGCACGCGGTCGAACTGGGCGTTGTCCTTGACGTCGCGCCAGGCTGCGCCCATGCAGAAGCGGGTGACTCCGTTGGCCCTGGCCCGCTTGGCCGTGCGCACGACATCGTCCACGTCCATCAGCGGCTCGGGCCTCACGCCCGTGTCGTTGTGGACGGACTGCGAGCAGTAGCCGCAATCCTCGGGGCAGGCCCCTGTCTTGATGGACAGCAGCTGATTGACGTGCACGACCTCGGGGTCGTGGAACTGCTCATGCACTCGCCCGGCCCTGCGCACGAGATCGAGCAGCGGGAGCGCAAAGAGCTCTTCTACCTCGTGAATGGACCAGTCGTAACGGGGGGCGTCGCTCATCGGCGCCGAGGGTACAGCCCTATCGCTTGGCGGCACGAAGCCCGTCGGCCTCGGCGTGGGCCGCGTCGAGGTAGCAGCGATCGGGGCTGGTGCGCTCGTAGTTGGCCATGCCCGGGAGGTGGAAGATCTTTGAGGAGAGCTTGGCCTTCACCGGGTGGCTCGCGGGACACTCGCCGTCAGATGGCTCAACCCATGCTGTCGCGGACGGGACGGGGTGGGGCAGGGGCTCGGTTGGGGTGGCGGTTCCCGCGGCGGTCGGGCCTCTGAGCGACGTGCGCAGCTTGGAGACGGCAGACGCCACTCCGCCTATCACCCCCAGCGCAAGCCCGGCACGCACCACCCGTCGGATCATCCGGCGGAGGTTAGTTCCACCTTGACGGGTTGTGGGCTGCGGCGGGAAGATCGTCGGTACATGACCAGGACCTTCCACTCCGACCTCCTGCTGCTTCTGTAGGCGAGCGCCCGCTACCGGCGCTCGCCCCGACGACCTCCTGCCGATGGCAGGAGGTTTTTCTTTGCCCTGACATCCGAACAACGCTCGAAAGAGGAACCCCTGATGGCCCCGGAACCCGTGACCCCGAAGCGCATGCCCTTCGACAAGTACCGGCCGTTCCTTCCGCTCGAGCTGCCGGACCGCACCTGGCCGGACCAGCGGATCACCAAGGCACCCCTGTGGTGCTCGGTGGACCTCCGGGACGGCAATCAGGCGCTGAT
>JANOQG010000068.1:0-11497 GCA_031422255.1 Actinomycetes bacterium
GGTCAGGCCGGACACGGGGACAGGCGCCGAGGAGCTGGAGTTCGTGCCGTTGCCGAGCTGGCCAACCCCGTTGTAGCCCCAGCAGCGGGCGGTGCCATCGGCGAGGACGGCACAGGTGTGGCTGTCGCCCGCGGTGATGGCGGTGGCGCTGGTGAGGCCGCTCACGGCGGTGCTGCTGAGGTTCTGGTCCCAGCAGCGGACGGTGCCGTCGGCGAGCAGGGCGCAGGCGGACCCCTTGCCGCCGGCGATGGCCGTCGCGTCGGTCACCCCGGCGACCGTGGTCGGGGCGCGCTCCGCCTCGCCCCAGCAGCGGACGGTGCCGTCGTCGAGGAGCGCGCAAGAGTGCTGGTACCCCGTCGCGATCGCGACGGCATCCCGATCGAGGCTCGTCGGGGTGACGACGTTGCTGGCGCCCGACGAAGGGCCGGTGCCGGCCACGTTGGTCGCCGCCACGGTGAAGGTGTACGACGTCCCGTTGGTCAGGCCAGTGACCGTCCCGCTGGTCGACGTGGCACTGAACAGGACGGGCGCCTGGGCGACGGCGCCGACATGAGGAGTCACCTCGTACCACTTCACCGCTGCGCCGCCGGTTGCGGTTGCCGGGGTCCACGTCACGATCGCCTCCGAGTCCAATGCCGTCGCCGTCCCGATGGCCGGCGCGCCGGGCGGGACGGCGGAGGTGGCGATCGTCCTGGTCACCCCGACGGCGTAGTCAGGCGTGGCGTCGTGGGCGAAGACGGCGTAGCTGTAGGTCGTGGCGGGATCCAGCCCCGGATCTACGACCGTCGTTCCGGGCGCCGCGACATCGCCGACGAGCGTCCCCTGGGTGGGAAGGCTCGGCGGGGTCGAACCGAGCGCCCGGCGCACGGTCGCCCCCGTCACCGGTGCGCCGGGGTTGACCCACGTCAACGACACGGACGACGCGGTCGCGGTCGCCTGCAGGCCGGTCACCGGAGCGACGGTCACGGTCGTCGTGGTGACCGTGGCGGTGGCACCGGGCGACCAGTAGCCGTCGGCGCCGTAGGTGAACACCGCATAGCTGTACCTCGCTCCCGACGCCAGCCCTCGGTCGGTGAACGACGTGGCGGCGGCGACATCCGCGAGGCGCAGCCCGGCCGTCGGCCCCGACGGCGGCACCGCGCCGGTGGCCCGGCGCACGACGACACCGAAGAAGCTGTCGGGCGGGTTGGTCCACGACAACGCGACCGTGGACGCCGACGGCGTGGCCTGCAGGCCGGTCACCGGCGGCGGCGGGGTCGGCGTGCCGAAGCACCCAGACAGCACCAACAGCCCCACGACGGCCGCCAGCCCTCCGCGCCGCCAGGCGCGACCTGTCCGCTTCCACCCTGTCGTGATCGGTCGGCGCATCCCAACGTCCCCCGGAGCGATCGCGACAGCCATCGACCATCCGGCGCACACGCTACCGCGGCCATGGATCACCGGCCCGTTGGTGACGCGCCGCGGATGCCGCGGAGGCCACCCCATGCCATGCCGGCCACCAGCCGAGCGAGGTCCTCGGCGGGCTCCTCCGCGCAGGGTCCTAGGCCCTCGGGATTGCCAAACGGATTGCCAAGAGGTGGTTCGAGCGAGTCTTCAGCGAGCGCTCAGCGCTCTGACCTGGACTTACTCAGCGCGCTCGGAGGGACTCGAACCCCCAACCTTCTGATCCGTAGTCAGATGCTCTCTCCAATTGAGCTACGAGCGCTGGGTTGGAGAGGAGACCCTACCGGATGCCGTGCTCCCGGCTCCAAGCGATCAGTGACCGGCAAGCGATCGGTGGTCACGTGTTCGCCCTTCTCTCGCATCCGTGGGCTTTGATGGGTGGATGCGCCGCATTTCCCCGCTGATGGTCGTCTTCGTGCTCCTCGCGTCGTGCGCCTCTGAGGGCAGCGGGTCACCAACGACTACGACGCCGACCGACACGACCGCAGCCGCCAGACCCTGCGTGGCTCGTACCGATCAGCGGGATGTGGCCTACATCGCCGGTGACGACCCCCTCCAGCGACTGGACATCTACCTACCCGAGGGCGTCGGATGCGATCCGGTACCCGTCGTCGTGTGGGTGCACGGTGGCGGCTGGCAGATTGGCGACAAGCGGAATTCGATCACCCAGAAGGTGGCGTTGTGGAACGACGCCAACTGGGCCGTCGTCAGCGTCAACTACCGGTTGAGCGACTCGGCCGTTCCCGAGGCTGAGCGTGTCATGGCGCCACAGCACAACGAAGACGTCGCCGCGGCGCTGGGATGGCTCGTCGAGCATTCGGCCGACGTCGGCATCGACCCCAACCACATCGCGTTGCTCGGTCACTCCGCGGGCGCCGGCATCGTCGCCTCCCTCGCCACCGACCCTGCGTACCTACGCGCCGCCGGTCTCGAACCCGCCGACCTCGGCTGCGTCGGGCCGCTCGACACCGAGGCGTTCTCGGTCGCCGAAGCGATCGGCGGTGGGCCGGAGTTGGCGAAGGTCTACAGGGTCGCGTTCGGCACAGACCCCGAGCAGTGGGCCGAGCTATCGCCCCTCACCCACGTTGGCGAGGCTCCGATCCCTCCCCTGTTCCTCGTCAGCCGCGGCACGGCGTCACGACGCAATCTCGTGGCCACCTTCGCCGCGGCGGTCGACACGGCCGGTGGCGAGACGACGATCGTCGACCTCCCGTCGTTCAGCCACGAGGACGTCAACAAGCAGATAGGAGACGCCGCCGACACGCAGCTCACTCCTGCACTCCAGGACTTCCTCACGACGTGCCTCACCGGCTGACCTCAGGCACCGATCGCAACCGAACGCGCGTCACGGCGGTGAGCAGACTCAGCGGCTCCGCCCAACATCGTGCACGACCACTCCCGCTACCAACGTGGCCACGAGATCAAGGGCCTCGGTGAGCAGCACGACATCAGCCCGAGCCCCCCTCGCGAGCGTGCCGCGCGACACCTCACCCAGGAGCCTCGCTGGCGCTGCGGACGCTGCACGGAGTGCCACGTCGGTCGTGCACCCCGAGAACGCGAGGAGATTTCGCACGCCTTGGTCCATCGGCAGGTTGCTGCCAGCGAGGGTGCCATCGGCGAGACGCACACCGTTCTCGCTGATGGTCACCTCGGCGCGCCCGATCGAGTGACGCCCCTCCGGCATGCCAAGAGCGCCGACCGCATCGGTGACGATCGTGAGCCGCTCACCCAAAGCCTGCTGGGCCAAGGCCACGATCTGCGGGTGCACGTGGATGCCGTCGGGGATGAGCCCGACGTGGAGTCGCTCGTCTGTCAGCGCTGCTCCGGCCAGGCCGGGTTCGCGGTGGTGCAGCGGCGCCATCGCGTTGAAGAGGTGGGTGACCCACCGCGCGCCCGCATCCACGCCGGCGGTCGCCTGAGCAAACGTGGCCGGCGTGTGGCCCAGCGACACGACCACGCCACGTTCGACCAGCGCCGCAAGCACCTCGCTGGAACCAGGCAGATCCGGGGCCAGGGTGACGAGGGCGACTCCCGCCTCCTTCGACCACCCGGCGATGCCCTGGAGCGAGGGGGGCCGAAGCAGCCCCTCAGGGTGGGCGCCCTTCTTGGCCGGCGACAGGAACGGACCCTCGAGGTGAAGCCCCAGCGGCACAGCCCCGGTCCACCCCTCGGGCGGCCCGACAGCGAGCGCAGCGATGGCACGGTCGACGATTCCTTCGGGCGCCGTGACGATCGTGGGCAGCCACGCGGTCACGCCGAAGCGAGGCAGCAGCGCGGCCAGCTCCCAGAGCCGTTCGGGCTCGCGGGCCAGGTCGATCCCAAGGCCCCCGTTGCACTGCAGGTCGACGTAGCCAGGCGCCGCGAGGAGTCCCGCTGCTTCGTGTACGGGCACATCAGATCCCAATGTCGCAGGATCTACGAGCATCCCGTCCCGCACGCCGATGTCGGTCTCCACCCACACCTGGTCCAGGAGAACTCGGGTACCGGCGATCCGCAGCTCGCTCATCTCCAGCAGTCTGGCGGCTGCGTCGCCTGGCGTGCGACGCCGTGCAGGGGAGTATCGTCGTCAAGCCCAGCGGCCTTCGGGTCGGCGGGGCAAGGAGCGGTGGCCGAGTCCGGTTGAAGGCGCATCCCTGCTAAGGATGTGAGGGGGCAACTCCTCCGTGGGTTCAAATCCCACCCGCTCCGCTCGATCGCCCGGCTCCGTCCGGGCGATCTTCGCGTCCAGCCTCGAGGACGCAAGTCCCTGGCGCTCCAGCGAACCCCTCGCTAATCTACAACCTTATGGTTGTAGATACCTCGACGGTGAGGGAGGCGGACCGAACCGACCTCCTGCTCCATGCGCTGGCCGATGCGACCCGTCGCGACATCGTCCGGCGGGTGCTCCACGACGAGCACTCCGTGTCGGACCTGGCTCGGGAGTACACCATGAGCTTTGCTGCCGTGCAGAAGCACGTCGCCGTGCTGGAGCGGGCCGACCTCATCACCAAGCACCAGCGAGGCCGTGAGCGGCTCGTGCGGGGCCGGATCGACACCGTGCGCGATGTCTACCGCCTGCTCGACGAGCTCGAGGCCATCTGGCGTGACCGCATGCAGCGATTCGGCGAGATCCTCGACGAACCCAACGAAGGAGACCAGCCATGCCCCTGACCGACGTCCGCAAAGACCGGGCCGCCCTCACCATGACCGTCGCCAGCGAGTGGGACGCCCCCATTGACCGTGTCTGGCAGCTCTGGGCCGACCCCCGCAAGCTCGAGCGCTGGTGGGGCCCACCGACGTATCCGGCGACCGTCGTCGACCACGAGCTGCATCCGGGCGGGAAGGTCAGCTACTTCATGACCGGTCCGGAGGGCGACCAGCACCACGGATGGTGGAGGGTCATCGCCGTCGACGAGCCGAACCGCCTGGACCTCGAGGACGGCTTCGCCGACACCGAAGGCAATCCAAACGACGCGCTGCCCACCACGCAGTTCACCGTCACCTTCACCGAGCAGCCAAGCGGCACCACGCGCATGGTCATCGAGTCGCGCTTCCCGTCGACAGAGGCGATGGACCAGATGGTCGAGATGGGAATGGAGGAAGGCATGGCCGCCGCCCTCGGCCAGATCGACGCCATCCTCGCCACGGGGTGACGGCTCCCGGGCCACCGCAGTCAGTCAGTCAACTCAAGCGGAGCGAGTGGGATTCGAACCCACGGACCCTTGCGGGTCGACGGTTTTCAAGACCGTTGCCTTCGTCCGCTCGGCCACCGCTCCGCCCGAGACAGTAGGTCAGCACGGCGCGTCGACCGTGGTCCGGTTGTCAGGACGTGAGCTTGGCGCGCTGGTCCTGAATCCAGGCGTCGGCAGCGCGCCAGGCCTCCTCGGCGTCGCGACGAACCGCGGGGCCGCGCTCTCCGGCGGCTGGGTAGCTGCCCAGGTACTTGATGTCCTCCACCTTGGATCGGACGTCGCGAAGGCAGTCGGCCACCAACGCATCGCTGAGGTGCCCCTCGAGATCGATGATGAAGCAGTAGTCGCCCAGACCCTTCTTGGTGGGCCGAGACTCGAGCTTCACGAGGTTGACCGCGCGTGCGGCGAACTCCTGAAGGATCGCGAGGAGCGAGCCGGGTCGGTCGGTGCGCTGGAAGACGACGATCGTGGTCTTGTCGTGTCCGGTGGGCGGCGGCACCGTGTCCTTGGCCACCAGCACGAAGCGCGTCGTGTTCTCCGGGTGATCCTCGATGTCGTTGGCGAGCACGTCGAGGCCATAGATCTTGGCGGCAAGGGTCGGAGCAATGGCGCCCGTGTGCCCATCAGCTTCGAGGGCCACAAGGCGAGCCGCCTCGGCGTTGGAGTTGGCCGCCACCACCTCGACGCCCGGGAGCTGATTGGCCACCCAGGTACGGCACTGACCCATGGCTACGGGGAACGTGAGCACTCGCGTGAGATCTGCGATTCCCACCCCCGGAGGGGCCATCAGGTTCAGCTGGATGCCGAGCTCAACCTCACGCTGGATCAGCAGGTCGTGCTCGAAGGCGAGGGCGTCGATCGTGACGTTGACGGTGCCTTCGATCGAGTTCTCGATGCCGACAAAACCGAGGTCGATCTCGCCGGAGTCGGCCGCCGCCAGCACCTCGGCGATCGTGCTCATCGGCACGAGCTCCTGGTTGGCAAGGTCGGGCTGGCCGAGCAGCGCCTGCTCGGTGAAGGTTCCCTCGGGTCCGAGGAAGCCGATGCGACGACTGGCGGGTGCGGCGTCATCGGTCACGAGGCGCAATGCTACTGGTGTGGACGAAGCCGCTGTTCTGCGATTGCTCGAGCAGGTGCGCTCGGGCGAGCTGCATCCGGACGACGCCGCTGCATCCCTGCGCCGCCTCCCGTACGCCGACCTTGGCTTCGCTCGGGTCGACCACCACCGGGCTATGCGGCAGGGGATGCCCGAGGCGGTCTACGGACCGGGCAAGACACCGGAGCATGCGGCCGCCATCGTCGCGGAGCTGCTCACCGAGGGCGCGAGCCCCGTGCTCCTCACCCGTGCCTCTGACGAACAGGCAACCGCCGCACTCGCGTTGGCGCCCGGCGGCGAGCACACTGGCACCACCGTCGTGTGGCAACCAGCGGCTCCCCGCCCCGAGCGCATCGTCATCGCGGCCGCGGGCACCGCTGACCTCCCGGTGGCCGACGAGTGCGCCACCGTGCTCGAAGCCTTCGGAATCGAGCCACTGCGGCTCACCGACGTCGGCGTTGCCGGGGTGCACCGCATCCTGGCCGAAGCCGACGCCCTCGCCAGCGCCGATGCCGTGGTCGTCGTCGCAGGCATGGAGGGCGCGCTGGCGAGTCTGATGGGCGGTCTCACGCCGGCCCCCGTGATCGCAGTGCCTACAAGCGTTGGCTATGGCGCCAGCTTGGAGGGAGTGACGGCGTTGCTCGCGATGCACGCATCGTGCGCCGCCGGCATCACTGTCGTCGGCATCGACAACGGCTACGGCGCCGCCTGTGCCGTGGTCAGGTTGCTGAAGTGACGCGGATCGCCTGGTTTCACTGCTTCTCTGGCATCGCCGGAGACATGGCCCTCGGATCCCTGCTCGACGCGGGGGCCGACGTGGACGAGGTGCGCTCGCTGATCGAACGGCTGCCGGTGCGGGGCTGGGAGCTCGAGGCAGAAGCAGTGCTCCGGTGCGGCATCGCCGCCACCAAGGCGCACGTGCGCGCAGAGGACACGACGGTGGTGCGCACCGCGTCGCACATCGCCGGTCTCGTCGAAGAGGCGCGGCTGCCCGACCGAGTGCGTCAGCGGGCGCTAGCCGTGTTCGCCGCGCTGGCTGAGGCCGAGGGGCGCATTCATCGAAGGCCACCCGAGCAGGTGCACTTCCACGAGGTCGGCGGGCTCGACGCCATCGTCGACGTCGTCGGCACCTGCGCCGCCCTCGAGGTGCTCGAGATCGACTCGCTCTACGCGTCGGAGGTCACCACCGGCACCGGCGTGGTGCGAACCGCCCACGGCCTCATCCCCAACCCCGCACCCGCGGTCGTAGAGCTACTTGCGTCGGTGGGGGCGCCAACGAAGGGACTCGACCTCGGCGTGGAGCTCACCACGCCCACTGGCGCGGCAATCCTTGCGGCGCTGGCCTCCGGCTTCGGGCCGATGCCATCGATGCTGATCGAGTGCAGCGGGTTTGGCGCCGGCACCCGGGAGATCGACGGTCGTCCAAACGCCACGCAGGTTGTCATCGGAGCGCCGAGTGAAGCCCTGGGCGCGGGCCAACCTGTTGTGCTGCTCGAGGCCAACGTCGACGACGCCACCGGGGAGACCCTCGCCTACGCGATCCAGGCGCTTCTCACCGCCGGAGCCCACGATGCTTGGATCACGCCGATCGTCATGAAGAAGGGACGCCCGGCATACACCGTGTCCGCGCTCGCCGACGTTGCGCTCAGCGGCCAGGTTGCCGAGGCCCTCACCGCGGAGACCGGTTCGTTGGGTGTGCGGGGGTCCACGATGGACCGCTGGCCCACCACCCGGGTGACGGACACCGTCGATGTGGCCGGCTTCCCCGTGCGCGTGAAGGTGAGCCCCGGGCGCATCAAGGTGGAACATGACGACGCGGCTCGAGTCGCGGAGCGCGCCGGGTTGCCGCTACGCGAGGTTCTGTCGCTCGCGGAGGAGGCCGGACGACGCACACTGCGCGTGGTCCCCGACCAGGGCCTCGAGCTGGTGCCCGAACCCGGACCCGACCCCGACCACCCACATCCCCATCCGCACGATCACGATCACGACCCAGCCTGAGGAACGAGCACCATGCCGGACCAATCAGGTCGCAGCCGCGGCCGCGCCGCCGTCCTCGCATGGGGCGTGGCAGGGGTCGTCCTCCTCGTGAACGGGGCCACGATGCTCGGCTTCGCCGGGAGCGTCGCTGACGCCCTCCGTGCCCCCGTGCTGGCGCTCGGGATCGTCGTCGCGCTCCTCGGCAACCTCGCACTCGCCCGAGCCGTGCAGCTGTTCCGACGACCGCCGGCCTGACCCAATCGGGTGAAACCCCGGGGAAAGCCAGCCCCGTCGGGCACGATGGGCGGATGCCCACGTCGATCGAAGTCTGCGAGGCGTGCCGCTTCGACGGAGCGCAATACGACCTGCAGGACACTCGCGGGTCGCTGAGGGCGCTCGGCTTCATGTGGCGACAGACCACCGAGGGCCTCGCAGACGCGGTGCTCGGAGCTCGGCCCGCACAGGGGGTGTGGTCGGCCACTGAGTACGCGGCGCACACCGCCGACGTCACGGAGACGTTGCACGACCTGCTCGACCGAGCGCTCGGGGATCACGACCGCAGGCTGCCCGCCACTCTGGAGCACTCGGATCCAGACCACTCGACAGGATTTGCCGCGGCCGCAGACCGGTTGCAAGAGGCATTGACTGCGGTGCACGACCGCACGCTCGGCCTCGACGACCGTGACCCAGCGTGGGAGCGCTCGGTCATCGTCGGCGACCTGGAGGTCGATGCCGCGTGGATCGTGCGCCGCGTCGTGCACGATACGAGCCATCACCTCAGTGACGTTGGCCGGGGCATCCACCTCCTCGGCGCCGGCGCGCCCACACAGGAGGGACTCGTCCACCAGCTCAGCGCCTCAGACGGCGGCGTGCCCAAGCGGCCCATCACCGTGGCGGAGGTGGGCGACCGCGGGCTGCTCGGGGATCGCCAAGCCGCCCGTCAACACCACGGGCGCCCCCTCCAGGCGCTCTGCCTCTGGTCGCTCGAAGTGATCGACGCCCTGCAGGCGGAGGGCCACCCGATCGAGCCCGGCGCCGCCGGCGAGAACATCACGCTCAGCGGCATTGACTGGTCCACCATCCGGCCTGGAACCCAGCTGCTCATCGGCGATGTCCTCGCGGAGATCTCCGCCTGGTCCACCCCCTGCAGCAAGAACGCGCAGTGGTTCAGCGACGGCGACTTCAACCGGATGGACCACGACCGCCACCCCGGCTGGAGCCGCGCCTACGCATGGGTGAGGGAACCGGGCACGATTCGCACCGGCGACGCCGTCATCGTCGAGCCCTAGCGCTGATTCTGGCGTTGTGATGCGGGGCGGATTCAGCCCGCCCTGGGAACGCCAGACTCTGAAGCGGGGCGGGAACGCAGGGCACGCCACAACGCGCGGTAGCTCGGGTAGGTGAGCGCGTCGGTGACGTAGCCGGCCTCTTCCAGCTCGGCGTGGAGCGCGGGGAGGTTGCGCCACGGCACGCCCATGTCCACATGGTGCGCGAGGTGCCAGCCAGTGTTGAGCGGCACCATCCAGAACCGAGCCAGCCACGTCTGGCGCACGTGATGGGTGGTCTGGCGACGATCCTTCGAGCGCGTCATGCCACCGTGCTCAGCGATGGATCGGAGCCGGTTGATCACGCGCCACACCGTGAGCCACGGACCCAGCCACAGCACCGGATAGAGCCACCACCTGCCAACCAAGATCGCGGCTGCGACCAGCGGGAGCTGCATCACGAGGATCCGCACGGCGATGGGGCGGGCCCCCTTGCTACGCAGCGCACCCAGCAGGCCCTTGAGGCTCTTCCAGCCTGACGTGCCCCGGGCGTCTCGCCACATCTTCCGACGGAAGCTGGCATTGGTGATCGGGTAGCCGTTGTACAGGTTGAGGTCCGGCTCGTTGGGGCCGAACTCGTCCTTGTGGTGCGCGAAGTGACCGCGGCGATAGCCCTCGAGCGGAATGAAGGCCGGGTAGGCCACGACCCAGCGGCCCACCGCGTCGTTCCACCGCTTGTTGGTGAACAGCAGCTTGTGCGCAGCCTCGTGGCCGAGAATGGCGAACCGCGCGAAGGCCGGACCCATGAGGACAAACGCCGCGGCGTAGGCCAGCGGATGGCTGATCCAGACGGCGAGCCCGATGGTGCCGAGCGCCTGCGCCCACGTGGCCACGACGGTGCCGGCGTTGCGAGCATCGGCGATGCGACGGAGCTCCATGCGCAGCGCGGGGACGGGCATGCCCGTGGCCGTCAGACGATCGGTGGGGAGGACCTGCGTGAGCGCTCCATCAGGCGGGACCATCGTGGGCCGGGGATCCAGCACGCTGACCATGGCGCTACCTTACACTTCTGATGCACATGTCGCCATCTCGTAATACCTCGGGGCCGCTCACTGCCCGCTCGGTCCTTGCGTCCGTGCTGCTCGGCACCGATCCGCCTCGACTCCCCACCGCCCTGCTGGTGCGTACAGCCGCGCTCTTCGGCATCGCGGAGGGGACAGCACGCACCGCGCTCTCTCGGATGGTGTCGGCAGGCGAAGCCGACGCGGAAGACGGCAGCTACCGGTTGGTCGGCCGCCTGGTCGCGCGCCAGACCCGCCAGACCGCCAGTCGACGCGCCGACACCCGGCCCTGGGACGGAACCTGGGAGCTCGCCACGATCGACGGCGACCAGCGCCGATCGGCCGCTGATCGGGCGGCGCTGCGCGACGCGCTCCGCGGGCGTCGACTCGTGGAGCTCCGCGAGGGCGTGTGGGGCCGCCCCGACAACCTCGACCCTGATCGCTCCCCCGAGGATGCGCTCGTGATGCAGGACTGGTGCACTTGTTGGAGCGGGGCTCGTCCCAGCCCCGAGCCAGACGCGACGGTGGCCTTCGGCGTCGAGACCTGGGCAACACAAGCGGTTGAGCTCCGCGCCGACATGGCCCGAGACCTACCTCACCTCGAACGCGGCGAGCTCGACGCGCTCGCCCCAGGCTTCGTCACCTCGGCCGCCGTGCTCCGGCACCTCCAAGCCGACCCGCTCCTCCCACCTGAGCTGCTCTCCTCCGATTGGCCCGGCGGCGGGCTCCGGGCGGACTACGACACCTACGACGCTGCCTACCGTCGAGTCCTACGGGTGTGGTTCCGCTCCGAATCCTGACGTCCACCTGCAAGCGCAGACGACGCAGGAGCACTCAGAGGAGCGCGAGGACGGCCGCGAGCGTGGAGACGTGGGCGTGGTCGGTTGACGAGCAGACGTCGAACGGGTCCATGTGCACCACCTGCATCCCGGCTGCGGCGCCACCATCGACGTCGTAGTGCACGCCGTCGCCGATGTGCAGGAT
>JANOQG010000069.1:0-10997 GCA_031422255.1 Actinomycetes bacterium
CGACGATGACGTCGTTCTCACGCGCGAAGTCGACGAGTTCCTGGAAGAAGTCGAGGTCGACACATGCGGTGGTGGGGTTGTGCGGAAACGAGCAGATGATGACCTTGGGGCGGGGCCACGAATGTTCGAAGACGTGGCGAATCCGCTCGAGAAACTGACCGTCTGCGTTCACATCAGTGGTCATCGGGATCTCACGCACCGCCGCCCCAGCGAAGAGCGGCCCCCAGATGTGGATCGGATAGGACGGTGACGGCACGATGGCCGCGTCGCCCGGGCCGAGCAACACCCACATGAGGTGGCTGAAGCCCTCTTTGGCACCGATCGTGGAGATGACCTCGGTGTCGGGGTCGAGGTCCACATCAAACCGACGCTTGTAGAGATCCGCCACGGCGTGACGGAGCTTGGGGATTCCCCTGCTGGCGGAGTACCGATGGTTGCGCGTGTTGTGAGCGGCTTCGCAGAGCTTCTCAACGGCGATCTCGGGACTGGGGATGTCGGGGTTGCCAAACCCCAGGTCCACGACATCGTGACCGGCCCGACGACCCTCGATCTTCAGGCCATCGATGATCGTGAAGACGTAGGGGGGCATCCCGTTGATGCGGCGGAACTCCATGCGCCGAGGGTACTCCTGGCCCCTCGACCGCCCGAACTCATTCGGTGTCAAGATCGCTGGGTGAGCAACGAGATCGACGTCGTCATCGAGATCCCACGGGGCAGCCGAAACAAGTACGAGTACGACCACGAACGGCACATCATGCGGCTCGATCGCCGGCTCTTCACGGCCACCACCTATCCGGCCGACTACGGATTCATCCCCGACACCCTGTCGGAGGACACCGACCCGCTTGATGCCTTGGTGCTGCTCGACGATCCCACCTTCCCGGGGTGCTGGGTGAACGCGCGACCCGTCGGCGTGTTCTGGATGACGGACGACGCGGGTCCCGACGCGAAGATCATCTGCGTCCCTGCGGGCGACCCACGCTGGGCACACGTCACCGACCTCGATGGCCTGCCCGACCACCTCACAGACGAGATCAGTCACTTCTTCGAGGTGTACAAGGCCCTCGAGCCCGGCAAGTACTCAAGCGTTCGGGGCTGGGAAGGCGCCGAGGTGGCGTGGCAGGAGATCACCGACTGCCAGCAGCGCTACCGCGACCAGCACCCGGCCTGAGCGTCGCCTCAGCCGGCCTCAGCGGCGAGCAAGGCGGCACCGATGGCGCCGGCCCGTTCACCCAGCTCAGCCGCCACGATCGGCACCTCGGGACGACGATCTCCCGCCATCACGAGGTCGGCAAAGCGGCTGCGCACCTGCGGCAGCAACAGGTCGGCAGCCTCCACGAGTCCGCCCCCAATCACGATGATGGCCGGGTCGAGCACGTTTGCGAGGTTTGCCAGACCGAGTGCGATCCAGTGCGCGAACTGCCCGAGCACGACGAGTGCATCGGCATCCCCGGCACGGGCAGAGTCGGTCACGTGCTCGCCGCGCACTGCGTCGGGATCACCGCCGGCCCGCTCCACCACTGCGTCGAGGCGACCGCCTTCTGCGGCGTCGCGGGCGAGGCGCCCCAGTCCCGAGCCGGACGCGACCCGCTCCCAACACCCTCGTTTGCCGCAGGGACAGGGTGGTCCGTTGGGGTCGACCACCATGTGTCCGGGTTCGCCAGCGAACCCATGAGCGCCGCGGAGGAGCTGACCACTGGTGATGATGCCCGCCCCGATTCCGGTGCCGAGCGTGACGACGAGCGCTTCGTCGTAGCCGCGGGCAGCGCCTCCAGCCTGCTCGGCCACGGCATGGCAGTTGGCGTCGTTGTCCACCACGGTCGGTCGGCCACTGCGCTGGGCCAACAGCTCTGCAAGCGCAACGTCGTGGAGGCGCCGAAGGTGCGGACCCATGTGGAGCGTGCCTCGACGGTCCACCAGGCCGGGGACCCCTACCCCAATGGCCGTCCCTGGGGCGGCGAGCTCGTCGGCGAGAGCCAGGAGGGTGTCGACGAGACCGGAGCCACCTTCGGGGGTGGGCACGCGCCGCTCAGCTCGCACCTCGCTGGGGAGGGTTGGGTCGATTGCCACCCCCAGCACCTTCGTGCCCCCGACGTCGATCCCGATGGTCTCCACGAGCCCAGCATGCCTCGTGGAGAGAAGGCGGCCGATCCAGGGTCAGTAGCGCAGAAGCGCGCCGATCTGCCCGAGGACATCCAGATCGGCGTGGCCGACGCAGATGGTGACCGGGATGCCCTGCGCGAGCGCCTCGTCGATCGCATCCTCCACGACATCGACAACTCGAACCATCGCCACTCCGTTGGCGGGGTTGGTGGGACCCACCGAGAGCAGCGCGTCGGAATCGGGGCAGCGCCAGCCCTCCTGGGCGAAGTCCTGCGAGACCACGAGCCGCTCGACCCGATGCTCGTTGAGGGCGGCCAAGGTTCCAGGGAGCCCCACCACCCCCTTGCGGCCAGAGGCCGCCGCCTCACGGAGGCGTTCGACGTGGGCCGCCTCCCGAGTGCGCTCCATGTCGACGTCGACCGCCTCCGCGGCCCGCCGCACATCAGCAAACGGGGCGCCAACCCCAAGCGGTATCCGTCCTCGACATCGCGCCTGCAGGTACGGGTGGAGGTTCTGTTCCAGCTGACTGGCGATGGCATCGGGAGCCCCGATCACGAGGTGATGGAAACCCCGCTGCTGCCAGAGATCGAAGGTCGCCTGGGCAGCGTGGCGCAGATGTTGGTGAGCCAGCTCCTCCAGATGGTGCGCGGGAGTGCCACGCTCGCGTTCGCCGCGGCTGTCGTAGTCGCGCGGCAACTCGTCGAGGAGCTCCGAGTGGTCGATCAATCGGCCCATCTCGAACACGTAGATCTGGACGCGCTGCTTGTCGGCGAGAAGCACCCCGATCGGTTCATGCTCCTGGAGCATCGCCTCCAGCTGACCGACCGCGGGCGCGTGGTTGATGACCAGGTGGGAGCGCACCGACTTGGGAAGTTCGATGACCTCCCAGATGTCGCTCGCCGCACACGCAAAGATCGCCAGCCCGCGGGTCTCGTGACGATCGAAGCCGGCGCGCACGAACGCCTCGATCCGCTTCAGGTCCTCGTGCACCGACTTGTGACCGTTGGCGCGCTGCCGAGCCTCTCGCAGCACACCATCCAGCTCATGCTCGACGTCCTGATGCCGCACCAGGCGGCGACCATCTACATCGAGATAGCACGAGGTGATCGGAGCGATGGTCCCCCTGATCCCCGCGAGCTCCCGGATGGCGGCTTCGGTGAGGACGGCCACAGCACCTCCATGTCGAGACAGGATGCGCCGATCGTAGGCCGCCCACGCAGCACTCGCTGACGCAGGTGATCAACCTGCGATGGAACGCACCACGGCTGCTCGATCCTCGCCCGCGTCGAGAGCCCAGGCAGTAACGAGTGGGTCCTCCGACACGACGATCACCTGCACTGCTTCGGCCATCCGCTCCAGCCGGTCGAGCACGTGCTGAAGCTCGCCGTCCTCGAGGCCTCGGAGTGCATCATCGATCAGCAGCGGGATCGACCCCGCCAGGGAGACCGAGCGCTGAGCAGCCAGTCGCGCCAGCAGGTACCACTCGGCCTCCTCGCCGATCGACACCTCGCGCCCGTCGTCGGCTTGGTCGATCGACGCCCGCAAGGCATCCGCAGCCAGCGTTGCGGTCTCGCGCTCCGCAAGGAGCTCGGCGAGCGTGGACGCTGCCGCCCCGGCCTCTGCTGATCGAGCGGCGAGCGTCCGCTCCGCCTCCGCAGTGGCCTCCGCCAGCGCTTCCGACGAGATCGGCTCGAGGGCTGCCATGGCTCGCAGCTCCTCCTGGGCGTCTGCTTCGGCCCGCGCCGCTGTTGCGAGCTCGTCCTCGAGCCTGCGCTGCTCTGCAACGAGCGTGGCTTCCGCAGCAAGGGCCTCGGCCATGGCCTGCTCGCCGTCGACGGCTCCAGCGTCTGCAATCCGTTCCTGCTCGGCGGCGTTCGCCAATGCCTCCGTGAGTGACTGGATGTCCTGCTCGGCGGCTTGTTGGGAGAGCAGCGCCACCTCCGCCGCAGCGAGTGCGTCGGCAGCGGCAGCTAGGCGGGCTTGGCGATCGATCTCAGGGTCCTGGACCGGAGCGGCCGCATCCATGATCTGACGAGAAACCATCGCGTCAGCGATGCCAGCCAGCTCAGCGTCGAGAGCCGCCATCTCGGCTCGAACTGCGGCATCCCGGGTAGCAGCTTCGCCCGCCTGCTCCAGCCACGCATCCGCGATCGCGGTGAGGTCCTCGAGGTCGAGATCCTCATCGCCGAGAGCCAAGCCGCCGGCCTCCAAGGCCTTCCGCAGCGGCCCGCTCGGGTCGATCGTCGGGGTCCGTTCAACACGGATCGAGCGCAGCGCCTCGGCTGCCCCGCTCGCTCCTACAGGTCGGCCCAGGAGCTGCTGAGCCTGCTCCCGAAGCCCTCGTCGATAGTCGAGGCGGGCGGCGCGGACGAGCTCTGCCTCGGTCTGGTCCTGCAGGATGCGCCAGGCGTCCTCGGCGGCTCGCAGCTCGTCGCGGGCAGCGTCGAGCGCCCTCTCCTTCTTGGGATCGACATGGAGGAGCGAGTTACCCATCATGAAGTCCGAGTACGAGGTGAAGCCGAGCTCGTCGAGGAGCCAATGCTCGACGCTTCGCAGCTCCTCGGCCCTGCGCTTTGCTCGTTCGCCGCCGAAGCGGTTGTCGGACTTCTCGATCGCGTTCAGCACATCGGCGTGGGCGACCTCGAGGCGGTCGACCAGATCACGGTCGAGTGCGGGCGAACGGACGGCCTGCTCTGCCTCGCCCAGGGCCTCCCCGGCCGCATCCAACCTCGCTCGAGCATCGATGAGACGACTCGAGGACTCGTCGTCGTCATCGGGGAGACCCCCGAGCTCCATGTCGACGGCGTCAAGCTCCTCGGCTAGCGCAACCGCCGCTGGCGAAGCTACGGGATCCGCAGTCGTGGCGGCACGAGCATCACCAAGCGCTCGCTCAACCTCGCCGATCATGACGGACTCGAAGGCAACCAGCGCTTGCTCGAGCTCGTCGCGCCGCGCCGCTGCCGTCGCGCGGGCGGCCTCCAGCTCCTCGCCCGTGGGAGGCGTCACCTGGCTGTCCCGATCCTGGGCTTCGATGGCGCGCTCTGCGTCAACCACCGCTTCGAGGTCGCGCAGCGCGGCCCGAGCAGTTGCCACGTCGGGGCCGGAACGCGCGGGCCGGGCCATCGCCGATCGATCGAGGGCCGCGGCGAGGTCTGCGGCTCGGGCCGCTGCGGCCTGCTTGGCCGCTCTCACTGCGGAGGTGGCCGCATCCACCTCCTCGCGTTGCGCGGTGGCGGCAAGCTGGATCGGGAGATGCTCAGCGAGCGCTTCGTCGAGCTCGCTACGTCGTTCGCTGGCGCTCGCAGCCTTCTCAGTCAGCGCTGCGAGCGCTCCGATCCGGCGGGCGGCATCGGGGCCGGCACTGGCCTCGGCGAGACGGGCCTGCTCGACGGCCGCGGTGGCGCTGCGCAGTGCCTCGCTCGCCAGTGTGCTGGCCTCGTTGGCCGCCGACCAACGGGCTGCGAGATCGGCGAGGGCTTCCTCCTTTTCCAGGAGGTCTTGCACCATCGGCGACACGGCTCGGCGAGTGGGGAGGTCGCCTTGACGAACCACTGGTTGGAGCTCCCCCACGTCGAGGTCGAGGAGCGCCAGCATCTCGTCGGACATATCGAACATCACGCCCTGCGCCTCGAGGAGCCCGCGTGTTCCGGAGACCCTCCCCCGGGCGAGGCCGGTGACCGCCGATGCCAGGGTTGCCCGCTCATCGTCGCTGAGACCCGTCACCACCGTGACGTGGGGGTGGAGGTCGAGGAGCTCGTCGGGGCCGGTGGCCAGTTGCAGCAGGCGCATCGCTAGGAGATGTCGATCCGTTGGATGTGGTCGTCAGCATCGTCTTCAGCTGCGACGTCGGGGCGCAAGCGACCGGCAGCCGCCGCCGCGATCGATGCCAGCGTTCCCACCAGACCCTGCACGGCCTTGGGATCGTCGACGAGCTCCTCCGCGGCATCCAGGAGGGTGCGGGTCGCCTGGATGACCTCGCGGACCGCGGCCTGCATGTGCTCCATGCCCTTCTGGGCCCAGTCGTCGTCGTACTCAGCGGCCATCGTCGGCGGTCCCCTCGAAGCTGACCCTCAGTCTGCCCTGCTTGAGCGCGGCGTCGAGGACAGCTCGGTTCCGGAGGGAATCGGGCAGGGTGACGGCCCGGCGGTACGGCCCGACCTTGATGAGCAGCTCGTCGCCCCGCCTCCCCAGCTCGAGGTCGTCGCGATCGGCGAAGGGCAGCTCCAACACGAGGGTGGTGCGACCGCCTCGACGGGTGATCTTGAGGGGCTCTCCCGCATAGAGGATCGCGGCCGCGTCGAGGTCGCCGTAGACCCGGTCGGCAAACCCGCGGAGCGCGTCCACGCCGATGAGCTCCTCGGGCGCGAGCTCCACCTTCAGCACGGGCAGCGGAGCGAACCCCTCCTCGATGGTCTTCAAGTGCTCGACGTGCAGCTCCTTCCACCGCTCGAACCAGGGGTCGGATACCGCATCTGGCAGGAGTCGGTTCGCCACCACCGCATCCACGCGGTACCCAAACAGGGAGAGGTACGTGTAGGTGCGTCGCGCCTCCGCGATCACCATGCGCTCGGGGTTGACCACGAGGCGCACGCTCGACCGCGCGGGGTCCATGAGGATCTCACGCACGCCATCGAGTCGGTCGTAGAAGGCGCTGGTCGCCTCGAACACCCGGTCGCCCGCGACGGGCAACGACGTCAGCCGAGAAAGCACGGGGGCCACGACCTTGTTCACCCGTCGGCCCACCGGAAACAAGCGCTCCATGTAGCGAGAGAGGATGTCGGGCAGGGAGAGGAAGCGGATGGTCTCTGCTGTCGGGGCACAATCCACCACCACGACGTCCCACTCGCCGCTCTCGGCGTACTGCTTGATGTCCGAGAGAGCGAAGATCTCGTCGAGGCCCGGGATGACCGACAGCTCCTCTGCCTCGAGGCCATCCACCCCGGCCCAGGAGAACACCTCGCGGACATACGACTGGATGTCGTGCCACGACTCCTCCATTCGCTCCTGGGCGTCAAGCTGTTGCCCCCAGAGTGAGTCGGAGATCGGCACCGCCAGCGGACCGAGCGGCACATCGAAGGCATCAGCCAGTGAATGGGCTGGGTCCGTGGAGAGCACGATGGTGCGGTGGCCCGCGTCCGCGCACCGCACGGCGGTGGCGGCCGCCGTGGTGGTCTTCCCCACCCCACCCTTGCCGGTGAACAGCAAGATCCGTGTCATCTCTGAACGGGCACCGGCTCAGGGCTCGACGTGGGCACGCAGCTCGCGGAGCGCCGTGTGGATGATCTTCGTCTCCGCTCGACGCTTCACGAAGCCGGGCAGCGGCACCACGAGGTCGACAGCGAGGTGGTACGTGACCTGGGTTCCTGCAGATGTCCCCGAGCCGGGCTCAAGCAGATAGGAGCCGTCGAGCTGACGCATGATGTCACCCCGCACCAGCTCCCAGCTGATCCGGCGAGGCTCCTCGTCGTAGGTGTAGCGAAGGGTGTAGCTCGTGCTGCGGCCCATGGCAGCGGCGCGAAAGGTGACCTCAGTCCCGCGTCCCTCCGCATCGCTCGAGTCCACGCTGACGCCCTTCAAGTCATGGGCCCACGTGGGGTAGCGCTCGAAGTCGAGGAGGACTTCGACGATGCGCTCCGGAGGAGCGGCGATCTCCATGGTCTCAGTCGCCTGCTCGGCCATCGCCGCAGTCTGGCGCATCGACGCGTAGCGGGCGAGTTACGGCGGCTAGGCAGGCTCCTTGGTCGGACGCGGCGGAAAGACAGCGTGGCGACCGCCCCACACGCCCATCAGCCCCAGCGCGAACATCGGAGCCAGCACCCCGAAAGCCACCACGCCGAAGGGTCGGATGGCTGCGGCCACCACGACGACGACCGTCTCGATGGTCAGGGCGGCACGGAAGCGCCGCCGTACGCCGACTGGGGCGGCAGGGGCCGACAAGAAGAAGAGGCCCCCGAGGCTGACGTCGTCCGTGCGGCTACGCGCCACGCCGAGCGCGTATCCCCAGAGCAGGCCACCAGTGCCGACGGCGAACAACAGGCAGGACAGCCCCGCGTGCAGCACCCCGAAGGCATCGGGGAAGGCGGCTGCGGAAAGGCTGGTGACGAGGAGGGCAGCCGTGCCGAGAAACGTGAGGTCGAGGATGCCCTTGCCCTCATCTCGCTCGTCGGTCTCACCCATTCGGCCGCACCTCCCAGGTGGCGAGCGCGCTACCGAGTCGTTCGGCCAAGCGGTCGTAGGCGAACTCCGACACGGCGCGGTCGCGCCCACTCGCGCCCATGCGAGCGCGAGCCTCTGGGTCATCGAGGAGCCGGGCCAAGGCGTCGGCTACTGCTCGAGGATCGTCTGGTCGGCGCACCACCACACCCGTCTCGCCGTCGACGACCGCTTCCGCCGCTCCCCCGCTCTCGCCGGCAACCTGCGCGACGCCCGTCGCCGCGGCCTCCAGAAACACGATCCCGAACCCCTCCTGCTCCAAGCCGGCCCAGCGGTTGCGACAGAGCATCGCGTAGACGTCGGCACAGCCGTACAGGCCCGGCAGATCTTCGTGCGACACACGACCCAGCAACCGCACCGGAGCACCCGTGGTGGCCACCAGTCGCTCGAGTCGCTCCTGGTCGCGGCCGGTGCCGCCGATGGCGATCGTGAGATCGGGTCGAGTCGGAGCGAGCAAGGCCGCCGCGCGGATCAGCACATCCATCCCCTTGCGCGGGACGAGGCGGCTCAGGCTCACCACCAGCCGGCCCTCGATCGGAAGACCCAGCCGTTCCCTGACGTCTGCCCGCTCGCGATCGCTCAGTGGCACAAAGCGATCCGTGTCGACACCTGGAGGCACCAGCACGCTGGGGAGAGCGCGACCGGCGGCTCGTTCCGCTTCTGCCAGTGGGTAGCCGCCAGCGGCGATGATGAGGGAGGCGCCTCGCAGCACTCGGCGGAGAAGCGGACGGGCCACGGGCAGCCGACCGGGCACGGTCACCTCTGCCCCGTGGAGCACCACGCTGTAGGGATGAGTCAACCGCGGCCCGACGAGGCCAAGCGGCAAGGCGGGGTCGATGACCACCCCGCTGGCCCCAACCTCAGCCGCCAGACGGTCGATCCGACGTACCAAGCTCGGCGTGGGGAGGAGCACCCGCTCGCGGGTGCGCACGATTCTGAAGGGCTGGGCTGCATCCCACGTCGCGGCATCCGGATGCGGCGTCGTGAGCACCACGAACGACGTGGGGTCGAGGCGACGCCAGAGCTCCCAGAGCATCGTCTGGATCCCACCGATCTTGGGCGGGAAGTCGTTGGTGACAAACAGGTGGGTCATGAGATGGAGACGCTGAGCTCCACGCGGACGAGAGGGTCGGAGTCTTGATCGAAGCCCACGAGCAGATCCTCGCGTCCCAACCGACGCGCCGCCCAGACGGCATGCGCGCGGAGCAACGGGTCGGCGTGGGCCAGGTAGGTGCCGAGCAGGGTCGCCACCGTGGGATCGGAACCGCTGCCCACGTTGCCCAGCACCACCAGCGCGTTGCGTCGGACGTAGCGGACCTCGCGCCGGGGGATGTACCACCGCCCCGCCTGGGCCAGCACCACGTCGTCGTCGAGGTCGAGCAGGACCAGCAGTGATGCCCAGGGTGCTTCTGTGCCCGAGGCGACCCGCAGGGGCGCCCGTCGGTTGGGGGGGCACACCTCCTGGCACTCGTCGCACCCATAGATGCGGTCGCCCAGGGATGCGCGGTGCTCGATCGGAAACACACCATCCGCCTGGAGCAGCCACGACAGGCACCGGCGGGCATCGACCACCCCAGGAGCGACGATGGCCCCCGTGGGGCAGCCGTCGAGGCACTTCGTGCACGAGCCGCAGCGATCGGCCTCGGGGGTTTCGGTGGCGATCAGCGGCGCATCTGTGACAACACTCCCCAACACGTACCAGCTACCCAGCCCGGGCAACAGCAGGTTGGCGTTCTTGCCCCACCACCCGATGCCGGCGCGATGCGCAGCAGCGCGATCGACCAGGGCGTTGTCGTCGACGAGTACCCGCGTGCGCCAGCCATCAGCGTGCAGGCGATCGGCTACGGCATCGAGGCCAGCCCGCAACGCCGCGTAGTGGTCGTCCCATGCGTAGCGAGCGATGCGACCCGCCGGCGCAGCCACCGGCGCACCGACGTCGTCCACCAGGTAGCCCCGAGCACCGACTACCAACGATCGGGCAGCGTCGAGCGCAAGGCTGGGGGTGGTGGAGCGTTCGGGCCGACGGTAGGTGAAGTCCATCCCACCGTGAAGGCCCTCGGCTTTGCGGCCCTCAAGCGTGGTGCGCACATCGAGGAATGGTTCAGCCGTGGTCACCGCTAGGGCGTCGATGCCCGCCGCCTGGCCGACCTCCTGCAGCACAGCCAGGGCGGGAATGGCCAGCACGGGCGGACTCAAGCGCGACGGCGATGTCGGAGTGCGGGTGCCAGCCCACCCTGCTCTAGAAGCCGCAAGGCTCGGGCCTCTGCGACATCGATGATCACAGCATCGCCTGGCTCACGTTCACACAGGAACGTGACCACGCAATCAGTGCACGCGTCGGTGCCCTCCATCACGCAGTCTCCACAGCTGATCTGCATCGTCTCGGCCATGGCGATCAACCTACGCAGGGGGTGTGACAGCTGCTTCGTCGACCAATGCCTCGACCGTCCCGGTCGGGCCGCACCAGCGGCACAGCACCTCGTCCACCCGCTCGGAGAGGACTTCGACGTCCTCGATTGCCAGCTCGCCCCCCACGCTGAAGTGGTGAAAGGCGCGGGTGCTCGTAGACGTTGTGACATCGAACCTCGTGAGGTTGCCGCACGAGGCACAGCGGTATCGGGTCGCGGCAGGCACCTGGGCAAACGTATCGGCCGCTTGCCCACGAACGCGCAAGGGCCCGG
>JANOQG010000070.1:0-9217 GCA_031422255.1 Actinomycetes bacterium
ACGAGGTCGAGCGGGTCGGCAGCGGTGATCCTGCCGAGCATCTCGGCCTGACCGACGGTGCGCGGGAACCCGTCGAGGATGTAGCCACGGTTGTGCGTGTCATTGGCCTTGAGGCGTTCGTCCACCACGCCGCCGATGATCTCGTCGGACACCAGCTCGCCTCGGTCCATGATCTCCTTGGCCTTCAGACCAAACTGCGTGCCCTCCTTGACGGCCGAGCGGAGCATGTCGCCAGTGGAGATGTGCGGTACGACGTAGTGGCGCGAGAGGCGCACGCACTGTGTTCCCTTCCCCGCACCCTGTCGACCCAGGAGGACCAGACGAGCGCCGGGGATCACGCCAGGACCCCCGCGGCGATCACTTCAGGAAGCCCTCGTAGTTGCGCATCATGAGCTGACTGTCGATCTGCTTCATCGTCTCGAGGGCAACGCCTACGGCAATGAGGATCGAGGTGCCAGCGAAGGGGAAGTTGCGCACATCGGCGAAGGCCAGGAGCAGTGACGGGAGCAGCGCGATGAAGGCGATGAACAGCGCTCCGGGGAGGGTGATGCGCGCCAGGATCTTGGCGAGGTAGCGCTCGGTTTGCGCCCCGGGACGGATGCCAGGGATGAACCCACCCTGCTTGCGGATGTTCTCCGCCTGCTGGGCGGGGTCGAACGCGATGGCTGTGTAGAAGTACGCGAAGCCAATGATCAGCAGGCCGTAGACCACGACGTACACGATCGAGTCGGGTTGCACGAGCCAGTCGTTGACGAATCCCTGCACCGACGCTCCCCAACCACTGGCCGGGAGGACGTTGGTGAGCAGGATCGGCAGGTACAGCACAGAGCTGGCGAAGATGATCGGGATGATGCCCGACTGGTTCACCTTGAGCGGGATGTAGGTGCTCTGTCCGCCGTACATGCGCCGGCCCACCACCCGCTTGGCGAACTGCACCGGGATGCGGCGCTGGCCCTGCTCGATGAACACGATGCCCACCAGGAGCCCAACGGCGAGGAGAAGCAGAAGGACGAGCAGGGTTGGGCCCTTCTCCGCATTGAGCTGAGCACCGGCACCGGGGAAGGAGCTGACCACCGAGGCGAAGATCAACAAGGACATCCCGTTCCCGATGCCGCGCTGGCTGATGAGCTCACCCATCCACATCAGTAGGGCTGTGCCAGCGGTGAGCGTGAACACCACGATGATCACGCGGAACGGGGTGAAAACCGGGAGGACGTCGATCCCGAGGGTGTTGCCACCGCCACCGAGCAGCCCGCCGCCACCGTTGTGGAAGAGGAAGGCCAGGCCCGTGGACTGCAGGAGTGCGATGGACACCGCGAGGTAGCGAGTCCACTGCGTGATCTTGCGCTGCCCCACCGCTCCCATCTGCTGCCATTCCTCCAGCTTGGGGATCACCACGGTGAGGATCTGCATGATGATCGAGCTGGTGATGTAGGGCATGATCCCCAGCGCAAACAACGCGAACTGGGTGAGCGCGCCGCCCGAGAAGAGCTGCAGGAAGCCAAGGACGCCAGCGCCCGATTCTGCCTGGCGCTTGAGCTCCTGCACCGCGTCGAGGTCGATGCCGGGAGCGGGGATGAACGCCCCGACCCTGTACACCGCGATCATCAACAGGGTGAAGAGGATCTTGCCCCGCAGGTCGGGGATCCTGAACATGTTCCGGACGCTGGACAGCACGGGCTGGGCTCCTGGTCAGCGGGCGCTGCCAGCGGCAGCGGATGGATCTCTCGGGTCAGCGGTTGGCGAACTGGTTGCCTTGAACCGGAGGACGACGATCGCCCCACGGCTTCGGCAGGATCTCAACCGTACCGCCGGCGGCGGTGATGGCTGCCTCGGCGCTCTTCGAGAAGGCGTGGGCCTTCACCGTGACCTTGCGGGTGAGGTCGCCGCGACCGAGGACCTTGATGAGCGCCCCCTTGTGCGCAAGCCCCTTGGCCTGCAGCGTGGCGGGACTGATCTCGTCCAGGCCGCTCTCCTCGACGGTGTCGAGGTTGATGCCTTGGTACTCGACACGGAACGGGTTGTTGAAGCCCTTGAGCTTCGGGATCCGGATGTTGAGGGGCATCTGGCCACCCTCGAAGCGAGCGGGAACGCTCCCCCGTGCCTTTTGGCCCTTGGTGCCGCGGCCGGCGGTCTTGCCGCCCTTGCCAGCGATGCCCCGACCAACGCGCTTCTTGCGACGGTTGGAGCCCTTGGGCGGCTTGAGGTCGTGGATCTTGATGGTCATGAGTTCGTCTGCTCCTCAACCGAGACGAGGTGGGGCACGCGTGCCACCATCCCGCGGATCTCGGGGCGATCAGGAAGGGTGTTCGACTTGCCGATGCGCCCAAGACCGAGCGCCCGCAGCGTTCCCCGCTGCTTCGGCTTGGTGCCAATGGCACTACGGATCTGGGTGACGGTGATCGTGGCTTCGCCGGCCATCATGCGACCTCTTCGGGCACATGGGCCTGCGGGCCGCGCTCGCTCAAGTTGTACGCGGCGAGCATGCCCTTCGGTACGAAGTCCTCGGCATCGAGGCCGCGGAGGCGAGCCACCTCGTCGGGTCGCTTGAGCGACTTCAGGCCGTTGATCGTGGCCCGGGCGACGTTGATGTGGTTCGAGGAGCCGAGTGACTTGCAGAGCACGTCGTGCACGCCAGCCTCCTCGAGGATGGCACGGGCGGCGCCACCAGCGATCACACCGGTACCGGGGGCGGCCGGCTTGAGCAGCACCCGCCCAGCACCCATGCGACCGATGATCGTGTGGGTGACGGTGGAGCCGGCCAGCGGCACCTGGAACAGGTTCTTGCGGGCTTCTTCGGTGCCCTTCTGGATGGCGAGGGGCACCTCCTTGGCCTTGCCGTAGCCCAGGCCAACGCGACCGTGGCCGTCACCGATGACGACGAGGGCGGTGAAGCTGAAGCGACGACCACCCTTGACGACCTTGGCGACGCGGTTGATGTTGATCACGCGCGACTCGCGCAGCGTCGTGTCCGTGGACTGCCGCGGGTTCTCGCGGTCGTTGCGCTCCCGATCGCGGCGGGGACCTTGTCCGTTGCCCATCTAGAGCTCCAATCCGGCTTCGCGGGCGGCGTCAGCGACTGCTGCGACCCGTCCGTGGTAGAGGTTGCCGCCTCGATCGAAGACGACCTTTGTGATGCCGGCGGCCTTAGCCCGCTCGGCAACGAGCTGGCCGACCTTCACAGCGGCGAGCTTGTTGCTTGTGCCGCCCTCGCGAAGGTCGGGTTCCTGGGTGGACGCCGCAGCAATGGTGCGACCCGAACGGTCGTCGATCACCTGGGCAGAGATGTGCTTGTTGGAGCGGAAGACAGCGAGGCGCGGCCGATCGGCCGAACCCTCCACCTTCTTGCGCACGCGCCGGTGACGGCGGATGCGGGCTTCTCGCTTGTGCTGTGCGGTGACGGTCATGAGTGTCCTTACTTACCCGTCTTCCCGGCCTTCTTGGCGACGAACTCGCCGAGGTACCGGACACCCTTGCCCTTGTAGGGCTCGGGCTTGCGAATCTTGCGGATGTTGGCGGCCACCTGGCCGACCGCTTCCTTGTCGATGCCCTTCACGATGATGCGGTTCGGGGTGGGTGTCTCGAAGCTGATGCCTGCCGGGGCGTCGACCGAGACCGGGTGGCTGAAACCGAGCGCGAGGTCCAGCTTGCTGGTGCCCTGCGCGGCGGCGCGGTAGCCCACGCCGATGATCTCGAGCTCCTTCACGAACTCCTCGTGCACACCAACCACCATGTTGTTGACAAGCGAGCGGACCAGACCGTGCATGGCCCGGTTCTCGCGCGCGTCGTCAGGTCGCTCCACGAGCAGCTCGTCTCCGTCCTGACGGACAGTGATCGCCCCAGGAATGTCGCGCTCGAGGGTGCCCTTGGGGCCCTTCACCGTTACGTGGCGCCCGGCGATCGTCACATCGACGCCGCTGGGAACCGGGATGGGTGCCTTACCGATTCGACTCATGTCATCACCACACGAAGCACAGGATCTCGCCGCCGACGTTGCGCTTGCGCGCCTCGCGATCGGTCATGAGTCCCTGGCTGGTTGAGAGGACGGCCACACCCAAGCCACCGAGGACACGAGGGACCTTGGTGGACTGGCTGTAGACGCGCAGGCCCGGCTTGGACACCCGGCGCAGGCCGGAGATCACACGGGCCCGCTCGGGCGAGTACTTCATCTTGATGGAGAGGACGCGGCCGGGACGCTCCACGTTGTCGGCCACGTCGAAGCCCTCGATGTAGCCCTCCTTGTGGAGGATCTCGGCGAGGGCTTCCTTCACCTTGGAACTGGGCATGCGCACGTCATCGTGCATCGCGATGTTCGCGTTGCGGATGCGGGTGAGCATGTCGGAGATGGGGTCGGTCATGGTCATTGGTTGACTCCCCTCACCAGCTGGCCTTCGTCACGCCGGGGATCTCCCCGGCATGGACCATCTCCCGCAAGCAGATCCGGCAGAGGCCGAACTTGCGGTAGACGGAGTGCGGACGCCCGCAGCGCTTACAGCGCGTGTAGGCCCGAACCTTGAACTTCGGGGTCCGTTGCTGCTTTTCGATGAGTGCTTTCTTGGCCATTATTCCTGTCCCTCGCGCTTGAACGGGAAGCCGAAGGCGTCGAGGAGGGCCTTGCCTTCAGCATTGGTCTTGGCGGTCGTCACGATCGTGATGTCCATGCCCCGGGGGGCATCGATCGAGTCGTAGTCGACCTCCGGGAAGATCAGTTGGTCGCTCACACCGAACGTGTAGTTGCCGTGGCCATCGAACGACCGGGGGTTGAGGCCCCGGAAGTCTCGGACCCTCGGGATGGCGAGGCTGATGAGCCGGTCGAGGAACTCCCACATGCGCGCACCCCGGAGGGTGACCTTCGTGCCGATGGGGTTCTCCTCACGGAGCTTGAAGTTGGCGATGGACTTGCGGGCCCGGGTGATGATCGGCTTCTGGCCGGAGATCCGGGTGAGGTCCTTGACGGCTCCCTCGAGCAGCGATGGCTGCCCGACAGCGGCGCCGACGCCCATGTTGATGACGATCTTCTCCACGCGGGGCACCTGCATGATGTTTCCGAATCCGAGCTGCTCCTTGAGAGCGTCACGAATCTCGGTCTCATACTTGGTCTTGAGGCGCGGGATCGGGTTGGTGTCAGTTGTGGTGGTCACGCGATGTCCTTCCCGCACTTCTTGCAGATGCGAACCTTGGTGCCGTCCGGGTCGCGCCGGTAGCCGACCCGTGTGGGCTTGCCACATGCCGGGCACAACAGCGCCACATTGGCCACCGGAAGGGGCATGTCCTTGTCGATGATGCCGCCCTGCATCGTGCCCTTGGTCGCCTTCTGGTGCTTCTTGGCGACGTTGATGCCGTCAATGATGACCTTGCCGGCGGTCGGGAGGACACGGGTGACTTCACCCGAGGCGCCGCGGTCCTTGCCCGTGAGCACCTGGACCTTGTCGCCCTTCTTGATCTTGAGGCCTGCCATGGTCACAGCACCTCCGGAGCCAGCGACACGATCTTCATGAACTTCTTGTCCCGCAGCTCGCGACCCACTGGGCCGAAGATGCGTGTGCCACGCGGGTTCATCTGGTCGTTGATGAGCACCGCAGCGTTCTCGTCGAAGCGGATGTAGCTGCCGTCCGGACGGCGCTTCTCCTTCTTGACTCGGACGACGACGCACTTGACGACCTCGCCCTTCTTGACCGCTGCGCCCGGGATGGCGTCCTTCACGGTGGCGACGAAGACGTCGCCGATGCTGGCGTAACGCCGCTTGGTGCCACCGAGCACACGGATGCAGAGGACCTCTTTGGCCCCGCTGTTGTCCGCTACCCGAAGCCGACTCTCCTGCTGGATCATGCGAAGTTCTCCCCGGTCGTCAGGTCGACGAGGCGCATGATCCTGGGATCGCTGAACTCATGGATTCGCTCGCTGCGCTCGCTCATCGTGCACGCTCCAGAACTTCCACGAGCCGCCAGCGCTTGAGCTTGGACAGGGGGCGAGTCTCCTGGACCCGCACCTTGTCGCCGACCTTGGCGTCGTTGGATTCGTCGTGCACGTAGAGCTTCTTGGTGCGCACCATCGTCTTCTTGTAGAGCGGGTGCGGCTTCCGGGTGGTCACGGTGACGACGGCGGTCTTATCCATGCCGGCGGACGTAACGATGCCCTCGCGAAGCTTGCGGGCGTTGGGCCGAGTGGTGGTCTCGTCGGCCATCAGGCGTTCTCCCTCTGGTTCTCGAGCGACTCAGCCGCCGCGATCTCGCGGGCCCGAAGCTCGGTGTTGATGCGTGCGATGTCCTTGCGGAGCTTCTTCAGCACGCTGACGTTGTCGAGCTGGCCGGTGGCGTTCTCGAAGCGCTTCTTGAAGAGCGCGTCCTTGGTCTCGGCGAGCTCCTGCACGAGGGCGACGTCGTCGAGCTCGCGGTAGGCGGTGTCCTTGGCCACTAGAGGGCCTCCTCACGAGCGACGAAGCGGGCCTTGATCGGCAGCTTCTGGATGGCGCGGTCGATGGCCTCGCGGGCCAGCACCGGATCGGGATAGGAGAGCTCGAACAGGATGCGACCGGGCTTCACGACGGCAACCCAACGTTCTGGGTTGCCCTTGCCGGAACCCATGCGGGTCTCGGCAGGCTTCTCGGTGACCGGCTTGTCCGGGAAGATGGTGATCCACACCTTGCCGCCGCGCCGCGTCTTGCGGGTCATGGCGATTCGGGCGGCCTCGATCTGGCGGGCGGTGATCCAGCCAGGCTCGAGAGCCTGGATCCCGTACTCGCCGAAGGTGACCTCGGTGCCACCCTTGCTCTGACCTCGCATGCGCCCGCGATGCTGCTTGCGGTGCTTGACCTTCTTGGGCATCAACATCAGTCGGAGTCTCCCGGGTGGAACTTGGGCGTCTCGTGGTGGTCAAGCGTGCGACGCTCGATCTCCTCTTCCTCGGCGAGGAGGCGCTCCAACTCGGGATCGGCCTCCTTGACCAGGGGCTCCGCCTCGGCGATCGCATCGCCCTCAGCGGTGGTCGGACGCCGCGCAGCGGCAGAGCTCGACACGACCCGGCGGGGCGCTCCGGCACCGCCGGACGTCTCCCCGACGGCCATGGCGGCCTCCCGGTTGATCTTGTCCTCGTTGTTGCTCTTGTACGGGAGGATGTCGCCCTTGTAGAGCCACACCTTGACGCCGATGCGACCAGCGGGGGTACGTGCCTCGCGGAAGCCGTAGTCGATGTCGGCCCGGAGCGTGTGCAGCGGCACCCGGCCCTCGCGGTACCACTCGGTGCGAGACATCTCCGAGCCACCGAGGCGGCCGGAGCACTGCACCCGGATGCCGAGGGCACCCGCCTTCTGGGCGTTCTGCACAGCGCGCTTCATCGCCCGCCGGAACGCCACGCGGCCTGCGAGCTGATCAGCGACGCCCTGCGCAATGAGGGCTGCGTCGAGCTCAGGCTGCTTGATCTCCTGGATGTTCAGCTGCACCTTGTTGTTGCCTGTGATCGCGGTGAGCCCAGCACGGAGACGGTCGGCCTCCGCGCCGCGGCGGCCGATCACGATGCCCGGGCGGGCTGTGTGCACATCGACGCGGAGCTTGTCGCGCGTGCGCTCGATCTCGACGCGGCTGATCGCCGCGTGGGGAAGCTGCGTCATCAGGAAGTCGCGGATCTTCCAGTCTTCGATGATGAACGCGCCGTACTCCTTGCGGTCGGCGAACCAACGGGACTTCCACTCCGTGGTGACACCGAGCCGGAAGCCGTAGGGGTTGACCTTCTGACCCATCAGCTCTTCTCCTCATCCGACGCGGGCGCATCGGACTCGTCTGGTTGCGCCTCTGAGGCTTGCGGCTCGGTGGCCGTCGCATCATCAGCGGCTTCGTGGGTGATCTCGTCGGTCTCGGCGGTCTCGTCGACTACGTCGTCGTCGTCGTGATCGTGGTCATGACCTTCGTGGTCGTGGTCGTGCTCGGCCTCGCGCTCTGCTCGGGCGGCCTGGCTCTTGGCCACTCGGGCGCGACGAGCCTCTGCGGCATCGCGGCGGACGCCGCCACGGCCCACGGCTGCGGTCGTGCGAGCCTGACGCTGCTCGAGCTTCTTGGGGTCCATACGACTCACGATCACCGTGATGTGGCAGGTGCGCTTGCGAATGCGCGTGGCCCGGCCGCGGGCACGGGGACGCCAGCGCTTGAGGGTGGGGCCTTCGTCGGCGAAGCAGGCCGACACGAAGAGCTCGTTGGGATCGAGCGAGTCGTTGTGCTCAGCGTTGGCCACGGCCGAGGCGAGGACCTTGCGAATCTCAGTGGCCACGGCGCGTTCGTTGAACTCGAGGACGCCATCGGCGTCGTCGTCGTGGAGGCCACGGATGAGGTCGAGGACCTCACGAGCCTTGTAGGCGGACACGCGGAGGTACTTGACCTCGGCGCGGGTGCCGGGACGCTCGTTGGTCTTGGTGCCGAATGCCATCTAGCGCCGACCTCGAGCCTGCTTCTCCATGCCCGCGTGGAACTTGAAGGTCCGCGTGGGGGAGAACTCGCCGAGCTTGTGCCCGACCATGGCCTCGGTTACGTACACCGGGACGTGCTTGCGACCGTCGTGCACCGCGATCGTGTGGCCGACCATCTCGGGGATGATCGTCGAGCGGCGGCTCCAGGTCTTGATGACCTTCTTCGTGCCCTTCTCGTTCAGGACGTCCACCTTCTTGAGGAGGTGGTCGTCCACAAAGGGACCCTTTTTGAGGCTGCGGGGCATGGCTTCCTACCTCCGGCTGCCGCGCGTACGGCGCCGGCGGACGATGAGCTTCTGGGACGGCTTGGTCTTGTCTCGGGTACGGCCTTCGGGCTTACCCCAGGGGGACACGGGGTGTCGGCCACCGGAGGTCTTGCCCTCGCCACCACCGAGGGGGTGATCGACGGGGTTCATGGCCACGCCACGGGTCTGGGGCTTGACGCCCTTCCACCGGTTGCGACCGGCCTTGCCGATCTTGATGAGCTCGGCCTCGGAGTTGCCGACCTCGCCGACGGTGGCGCGGCAGTTGATCGGTACCCGACGCATCTCGGTGCTCGGGAGACGGAGCGTGGCGTAGTCGCCCTCCTTGGCCACAAGCTGCACGGCTGTGCCAGCGGAGCGACCCATCTTGGCGCCGCCTCCTGGGTAGAGCTCGATCGCGTGCACGGTGGTGCCCACGGGGATGTACCGGAGGGGAAGTGCATTGCCCGGGCGGATCTCGGAGCCCTGGCCGGACTGCAGCAGATCGCCGACCTTCACG
>JANOQG010000071.1:0-4329 GCA_031422255.1 Actinomycetes bacterium
GTACACCGCTCTGTCGGATCTCGCGACTACGACGGACAAGGCACGGCGGGACGCGCCCGCGATCGCCGTCTGCGATGTGGCAACCGGGCAATAGTGCCCTGCGGAACCAGCGCCGCAACGAATTGCTGGCTGGGCAGCGGCTCGCTCAGTGCCGGCACATGGGCTTCGTTTCCCCGTTCGTTGACGGCCATCCTCAGTGCCTCCGCCGGTCCGATCACTTCGGGGCCGTCGCCACTGATCCACTCCGTGTCGGTGGCGACGAGCGTCAACCCGCGAGCGTTCCGATGCGCGAAGTTGACGGAGCAGATCGTCGGCAACACCCTGATCGACTGAGGTCTAGCCGTCGGGCCTTCGGCAGGTCAGCGCCTCCGGCCTCGAGAACCGCCGGCAGCCCGTCCAGGCCAGCGACTAGTGGAGCGGCGAAGCTCCGACCGAAGCGGCCCTGCGGCGAAGAATCCGCAGTACGCGGGCGCGGTTGAACCGCTGCACCATGATGAAGGGAACGTTGGCGATGACCGCGTAAGCCGTCATCACCATGGCGAGCGCCGGTGGGTTCCACAGCCAGAAGACCGGCCCAAGCGACAGGAGACACCAGTGGACCCGTTCCGCCCGACGTGTCTCGACGGCAAACCGCTCCAGTCCGCCGCCATCCGGGCTCGGGAGGGAGCGCTTGGACAGGCCGCCACGGAAGAAGGCCCCTGCGTCAGGCAGCAGATCCTTCCAAGTTCTGATCCGGAAGGTGCACTGATACCAACCACCGTCCCGCTCCCAGCCCCGGATCCGGGTCAACGACCCATCCTTCCGAAGCCGGGTGGTCGGGAGTCGGTGGTGGGCGAAGCCGACGGAAAGACCGGCAACGGTCCACACCGCGAGGTCGATCACCAACGCCGTGCCTTCATCGGTCGGCATTACCGGCGCCCGCCTCTCGACCCGGCACCGACCCGGAAGGTGCGACCGCGCCAGGAGACGCGGCGGCCGACCAGGGTCAGCAGAAGCGAGCGGACGAAGACGACCACGAACGCCAGGAGTGGCACGACGTATCCGATCAGGGCGAGCGGCGGGAAGTCGCCGATCTGTCGCGCCATCCAAGCGACCTGGCCAACCCAGATCGCGAAGATCACGAGCGCGAGCGGCGTTGGGTCGGTCAGGGCGAGAACTGCGGCGATCGCACCCGCGACCCAGGTCGCAACCGCCAGTCCGCGCACGAGCGGCGTACGACGCGCGCCGGTGGCGATGTTCTTGCTCCACCCCTCTACGAGTGATGGGAGTCCGGAGGGATACATCCGCAAGCTGATCTCCGGCCCGCCGCCGAACACCTCGACGCGCAGCCCAGCATCGTGCGCGTGTCGGGCCAGGGCCATGTCCTCAACGACCTCGTCGCCCACCGCTGCGTGACCACCGATGCTGTCGTACTGCTCGCGGCCGATGACGATACAAGGGCCGAACGCCCCGCGAACCCTTCGTTTTGTCATCGATGCGAACCCGACACCCATCACCGCGGCGAGCGCAAAGAACAGCGACAGCCACTCGTGCGGCCGGGGAACGGTCTGATACGGCGCTACGGAGACCAGGCCACGGTGATCGCCGACTCGTCGTACGACGGGGTCGAGGGCATCAGTGCGGATTCGGACGTCCGCATCGAGAAAGACCAGCACCGGCGCGGTGCTGAGCATCGCCCCTCGATGACAGGCCCATGTCTTGCCGACCCACCCGGGCGGCGCCGGTCCGGCCGGATGCACCGTCGCTCCGGCCGTAGCTGCTAGGTGGGCGGTTCCATCCGACGAGTCGTCGTCGATCACCACGACCTCCGCCGGTGGGGGCTCCTGAGCCCGAACCTGGCGAACGATCTCACCGATGTTGGTGGCTTCGTCTCGGGCCGGGATGACAACCGCGTACGGTGTCGAGTTCCCACGACCAGAGCCGAGACGGGGGACCCGCCAGAGCAATACCCATCCGACCGACCAACCGAGTAGGGCAAGAACCATGTGGCTCACGAAGGTCCTCCTCGGCCCGGAGCCTACTGGGAGCAGGGGACCACACCTTTCGGGCGAGACCCGGCGCCAATCAGACGTTCGGTCAGCAGGTCCCGGCGCCGCCGTGCCTAACTGCCCGGTCGGAGTGAAGACGTTCAACGGACCATCAGCACAGCGCTTCGGACGGACCTGCTTCGACTGCGGACGCGCGTCCGCCGAACGGTCAAGCGGGGACCGGGGCGGCTGGCTGCGAGTAGCTCCACGTCGACTTTGAGAACCACCCCACCGAGTTCTACTTCGATGCCGGCGGCTTCCGGCCGCCAATGGTCTTCTCGTTCGTCGATGTGGTCGTCACCAAGCGCCTGACGGTTCGGCAGTGCTTCGCGGACCCGCGCGTGGCTCTGCGGTTGCCATCAGAGCGCGTGACCACAGGGTTGCGCCGCCTCCTTGTGGGTAGCCGCGCCGACGAGCCAGCGCCGGGGTCATGCGCGCCAATCCGACGATCAGTAGTTGAAGATCAGCGCGCCGCCCGTTGTGTACTCGAGGACTGAGGGCATCCCGGCGACCTCGGTGTTCGGGACCCACTCGGAGTCCTGCAGGTTGCGAGTCTTGACGCAAACCGGGCATGCGAAGAATCGGCCGCCGCTGGCGATGTACTCCTCGTGGAGTGTGGGCACCGACGGGGCCCCGGGTACCTCGATCTGCTTGACGAAGTCAGGCGTCGCGAGGTGCACGGCCTCTTTGGTGAGGAACATCACGCATTGCTTGCCGGCTCGGAGCGACTCGACCCCGACGAGGTAGGCGATCAAGACGTTCTCGGGGTCCTCGGCGCCGTGGTTCAGGCAGACGAGGACCTTGCTGTCGGGTGATGCGCTGGTTTCGGTCATGGTTCCTGTGCTTTCTGTTGATGGTCTCGTCGCCGCCCTCGATCGCTCGGTGGGGCACATCCAGCCCGGCTCCCGCGGGCGCCAGGAAGATCGCGCCCTCCGCTGCCAGCTCGGGACTGCCAGAGATGTAGTCAGCATGTGAGTGGGTGTCCACAGTCCAGCCGATGCGCCATCCCCGCTCGGCCACGACCTCCCGCTGCAGATCAGGGAAGCGGGCCGGGTCCACCACCAATGCGGTGCCGTCCCCCAGGCCGACCACGTAGGAGGAGTGGCCGAGGCCCTCATCGACGACGCTCACGATCTCGACCACGCCACCTCCTCTACGGACGACTGGACTGTCGGCGTTTCCGGGCGGCTGCCGCGAGGCTCGGTTCCGCGCCCCGCTCGGTGCCCCACAGAAGCGTGAACAGCAGCGAGGGGATGCAGATCCCGGTTATCGCGACGAACGCTGCTGTGCATCCAAGGACGAGCGCGAGCACCAGTCCGAGTGTCGAGGCCCCAACTGCGTAGGCGACCGCCGCACCGCCGAGGAATACGACGCCGATCGCGCATCCGAGGCGCTTGGCCGCCCGGTTGCGAGGCAGTGGCTGCTGGCCCCGGCTGGAGGCCCAACGGTTGTACAGCGACTCGAAGGGGTGGTTCGCGGCGAACGTGCCCGCCAGCGCGGTGGAGGCCACGAGGAGCAGGACTGCCGGCGAACCCATGAACGCCCCTGCGATCGAACCGACCGCGCAAAGGGCCGGCCCGAGTCGCTGTGCGATCGCGGCCGCATCGGCCTGCTCGGCGTCGGCTCCCCGCCATCCCTGGAGGCGGGTGCGCCGCTGGCTCCACGTGAAGGTCGTGTCGCTGAGGAGCCTGAATACATCGTGGGTCATGGGTGGCGAGCTAACGCTTGATGGCGCGGAAGGTGTGGGCGTACACGTCGAATGCTCGTGCTCGAGTTTCGCCGGCGGCTCCTCCGAAGGTGTCAGTCGCCATGCCGACGGCCAGATCATCAAACCCGGCTGACTGGATGAGGTGGCACCACTCGTCCACCGACTGCCCGCCGGCGATGCAGTCGGTCCACAGCTCAATGTCGCACTTAGCTGCCACTGGGACCTCCACCCCCACCGCGATGTCCGCGAACTGCAGCACGCCGCCGGGGCGCAGCACTCGCTGGGCCTCGGCGAAGACCCGTGCCTTGTCGGCCACCAGGTTCAGCACACCGTTGCTGATCACGACATCGGCCCACCCGTCGTCCACGGGAAGTGCTTCGAGGATGCCTTCACGGAACTCCACGTTGCTCAGGCCGAGCTCGTTGGCCACGCGGCGCGCCCGATCGAGCATGGCCGGGGTCATGTCGACACCGATCACCGACCCCGTCGGACCCACGAACTGAGCGGCAACGAAGCAGTCGAATCCACCACCGGATCCAAGATCGATGACTCGCCCACCAACTGGGATGCGACCGGCAGCGAAGGGGTTGTCCA
>JANOQG010000072.1:0-1745 GCA_031422255.1 Actinomycetes bacterium
TCTACGGCCGGACGATCCGGCCGCCCGGCTCGGGTCTGCATGCTTGCGACGTTCGGCAAGGGCACATCGGCCTCGAAGACCTCCTCGGCCACCACGACCCGCAGCGCGGGATCGAGCTCTGCCGCGCAACACGACATGAGCGTGGTCTTGCCCGAGCCGGGGGCCCCGGCCACGACGATCGTCAACCTGGCTCGCACACATGCCGTCAAGAACGCCGCCACCTCGGCCGACAGCATGTTGCGCTCGACTAACTGGTCGAGCTGTCGGAACGCGACCCCGGTGAACTTGCGAATGTTCACCATGATGTGACCGCCCCGGCTGATGTCGCCGTGAACGATGTGAAGCCGTGCTCCATCATCGAGCTGCGCGTCTTGGAGGCCCTCGGCCGGGTCTAGCTTGCGGTGTGAGGCGGACGCGTCGTCGAGGATCTTCGTAAGCGTGCGCACGACGTGGTCATCGTCGTGAAACACCTCATCGTGGTAGCCAGATGTGCCCCGATGTCGTTTCACAAACACGGAATCCGGCGCGTTGACCATGATCTCCCAGACGTCATCGTCGGCGAGGAGCGGGCCAAGGGGGCCGTAGCCCGCGATGTTGCGGAAGGCTCGTTCGGCAACGAGGTCCGGCTCGCTGAGGTCGTACGGGCGGAGGCCGCGACGGTGGTCCAGCGACCATCGTCCGACCTCGTCAGCGATGAGCCCTCGGAGCTTCTCGCGTCCGCCCTCGGACGCCATCTCGAGTGAGATGTCCTTGGCCCGCTCTTGGACGGCGCGCTCGATCTCCTCGAGCGGGCCGGGATCACGTTCCATCGTCCACTTGCGCCCTCCTGCGCGCCCCCCAGCGCACCCAACGCCGATCGAAGCATGCGATCGAACGGGACGCAACGGATCTTCCATCGCGGCAAGGCTTCAGATGCATTGCATGCATCCTAGACAACTTTACGTCCTTATCAGTATGTTGCAGTACATGAGCATCACGATTGAGGTCCTGGCCGAACGGGGACGACCAGTGGTCGTGAAGCGAGCTGAGGGCGCCGATGTCCCGAGGCTGCGTGCCGAGGGAGAGCGGCTGCGACTGGCGAGCCATCCCGGGGTGGTCCAGGTCGTGTCCTCGGCGCCAACGGATGGTGGTTGGGAGTTGCGCACCGTGCATGCCGGCCGTCCTCTCGATGTGGTCGGTCCGGCGACGGTCGACGAGGTCGCCGCGATCGCCGCCGGGCTGGCCACCACGCTGGCTGACCTCCACGCCTCGGGCATCGTGCATGGCCGCGTCGAGCCATCGCACGTGCTCATGGGACCGCACGGGCGGCCCGTGCTGTGCAGCTTTCGCGCCCACGCGCTCGAAGCGTGCCCGGGTCCGGCGGACGACGTTGCCGGGGTCGGAGCCATCATCGTGGCGCTTCTCGGCACGGACGGTGACGCCGAACCGATCCCCGACCGGCGCTGGCGTCGCCGACAACGCTGGACCGGCTGGGAACGTCGAGCGCTGCTCACCCTTGCCGACCAGGCGTGTGCGGAGCCCGCCACGAGGCGTCCGTCGGCTCGACGGCTCGCGGCCGCAATCAGCGCGACGATGCCCGCGGCCGCATTGTCGAGCCCCGATGGAGTCAGGGCTGGATGCGACCCGTCGGTTCGTGACGAGCCCAGCGATCCCCTCGATGCACTCCGGGCCTCCGCTGCCACGCCCCCCGACCGACCAGCACCGCGGTGGGTCTCGGTGGCAGTTGCGGGGGTTGGTGTGGCCGC
>JANOQG010000073.1:0-10595 GCA_031422255.1 Actinomycetes bacterium
GACATGGGCTGGATGCACGATACCCTGGAGTACATGAGCAGAGAGCCTGTACACCGGAGGCACCACGGGGATGCCGAAGGGGGTGCTGTGGCGCCAGGCGGACTTCCTGGCCGCCTGCCTCGGCGTCACACGCACCACCGAGGAGCTCGTGGAGGCCGCCCGATCCTCCACGCTTCGATCGCTCCCTGCGCCACCCTTCATGCACGGCGCCGCTCACTGGAACGCCATCAGCACCTGGATCGCCGGCGGCACCGTCGTGATCCAGGACGACCCCAGCCGCCTCAATCCCGCCGACGTGCTCGACACCGTCGAGCGCGAGCGAACGACGTCCCTCTTGATCGTCGGCGACGCATTCGCTCGTCCGCTGGTCGACGAGCTGCGAACGGGTCGCCATGACGCCTCGGGGCTGCGGTTCCTGCTCACGGGTGGAGCCACCTTGTCCGCAACCGTCAAAGAGGACCTGCTCGAGCTGCTTCCCGACCTGCGCATCGTTGACGTCCTCGGGTCATCCGAGACAGGTCGTCAGGGCGTGCAGCAGTCCGACACCCGCCGGGGCGCCTCCAGTGGCACCTTCGATCGCTCCCCAACCGCGATGGTGGTATCCGAGGATCGCACGCGCGTTCTGGAGGCAGGCGATGCCGAGCTCGGCTGGCTCACCCAGACCGGGCGGGTACCCCGCGGCTACCTCGGCGATCGGGACAAGTCGGCCCGCACGTTCCCGCTTGTTCAGGGAATCCGCCATGCGATCGCCGGCGATCGGGCGCGCGTGCTCTCCGACGGGAGCCTGGAGCTGCACGGCCGCGACTCAGTCACCATCAACACCGGAGGCGAGAAGGTGTTCGCCGAGGAGGTGGAGCAGGCCCTCAAGCGTCATCCTGCGGTCTTCGACGTCGTGGTGGTAGGCCGCCCCAGCGAGCGATGGGGCCAGGAGGTCGTGGCCGTGCTCCAACTACGACCAGACCAGGCCGACATCTCCGATGCGGCCCTCCAGGAGGTAGCGGGCCGCCACCTGGCCCGCTACAAGATCCCCAAGGCGTTCGTGCGGGTCCCGGTCGTGGAGCGGAGCCCCAGCGGCAAGCCCGACTATCGCTGGGCCACAGCGCAGACCGTCGCTCCGACCTGACCGAGACGGACTTGGACCCTTCCGGGTCCCGCCGTAGCGTTCGCAGCCCCATGCCCCGCCGTACGATCCCGATCCCCCACGAGATCGATCTGGCGCGCACGCTCGGTCCTGTCCGAACTGGCCGGCACGACCCGACGATCCTGCTCAACGAGACAGCCGTGTTGCGAGCCACGCGCACACCCGAGGGCCCGGCCACCATCCGCGCCGAACAGCACGGCGACCGCTTTGAGGTGGAAGCCTGGGGCGCCGGCTCCGACTGGGCGCTCGAAGCGGCTCCCGGGCTGCTCGGCTGCCTCGACGACCGGGCAGGCTTCGCACCTGGCCACCCGCTGGTCGAGCGCATTCACCGACGGTCGGCGGGGCTCCGACTTCCCCGCACGGGACGCGTGGTGGAGGCGATCATCCCGGCGGTCCTGGGCCAGAGGGTCACCGGGTTCGAAGCCAACCGCTCGTTTCGGCTCCTCGTGGAGCGCTACGGGGAGCCTGCCCCCGGACCCGGCGGCCTCACGCTGCTTCCCGAGGTCGACGTGATCGCCGAGCTGGGCTACTACGACCTCCACGTCATCGGCATGGAGAAGAAGCGCGCCGACACGCTGAAGCGCGTCGCTGCCCACGCCCGTCGCATCGAGGCGGCAGGGCTGGAGTCAGCGCAGCACCTGCGCTCCCACCTCGAGGGCATCCCCGGGGTCGGACCATGGACGTCTGCGGAGGCCTCCCGGATGGCGCTTGGCGATGCCGACGCCGTGAGCGTGGGCGACTTCCACCTCAAGAACATCGTGGGATGGGCCCTCGCCCAAGAACCCCGCGCCACCGATGCCCGGATGCTTGAACTGCTCGCCCCCTTCCCCGGACACCGGGGCCGGGTCTGTGTGCTCCTCGAGTCTGCCGGCATCCAGGCACCTCGCTACGGCCCGCGTAAGCCCGTGCAACCCATCAGTCGTCTTTGAGGGCTACCGCGTTGGGGGTGACGTGCATCGTGGGCACGAACGCCTCCGTCTCGACGATCCTGGCTTCGTTCCCGAGCGTGCTGCGCAGTTCGGTGCGGCAGCTCGTGCAGGGGCCGTAGAAGCGTTCGTCGGCAGAGGCCTGGCAGCGAGGACAGGTGAAGGTCATTGCGTCCAGAATCGCACGACCCAGGTAGGTTCGTGCGCTATGCCCGCAGCGCTTGTCCGCCTTCGCGCTGGCGCGCGAGCCCACTGGCCGGCGCTCCTCCTCGCCCTCATCGCCGCCCTGGTGGCGCTCTGGGCCCGACACAACATCTTCCCGGCATTCTCCTGGAACCGCGACGAGCCGGTGTACCTCTGGCACGTCGACGTGCTGCGGGCCGGTCACCTCACCGCCAGTGATGGTGGCCATCCGTCCCTGTTCCATCCCTGGCTGTCGGCCAACCGTGATGGCGTGCTGTTCACCCAGTACACGCTGGGCTGGCCCCTCGTGTTGCTCGCCTTCGCGGTGGTCACCGGGAGCGCCGGGAACGCGCTCCTCTTCGGGGCTGCCCTCGCCGTGCTCGGCACCTACGCGTTCAGCTTCGAGGTCACCCGCGATCGCGGGTTGGCCACAGTGGCCGCGGCCCTCATGGTTGCCTCTCCCCTGATGGCGATCCAGGGCGGCGCGTACCTCAGCTATCTGTTCACCCTGGGCCTCGGACTCTTCTTTGGCGTGGCGCTCCTGCGAGGGGTCCGCACCGGATCGCGCCCACTCCTCCTCGCAGCTGGTGGGCTGCTGGGCTGGATCTTCCTCACGCGCCCGTACGACGCGGTGCTCTGGGGGGCCGCCTTCGCCTGCTACGCGATCGTGGCGCATCGGGACCGTTGGACCGCCACGGTGCGACCCATCCTCACCTGCGGCATCACCGCGCTCCCCCTTGTGGCAGTCGCGCTGCTCTACAACCGCCACGTCACCGGGACGCTCCTGCAGTTTCCGATCACCGCCGCGGACCCTTTGGACACCTTTTGGTTCGGTCCCAGGCGCCTCATGCCGACTTTTGCGACCACCGACTACGACCTCGCGAAGGCGGCCACTGGCACCGCCAAGAACGCGTTCTTCCTGCCGTGGTTTCTCGTCGGCAGCTACGTGGGCGTCGGCGCTGCCGCGGTCGGGCTCTGGCTTCGTCGTCGTGAGGCCTCCACGTTGCTGCTCCTCTTCATCAGCCTCGTGTTCCCACTCGGGTACGTCGTGTTCTGGGGCAACTGGCTCTCCTCGCTGGCCGCGCGCATCAGCGGCCCGATCTACTTCGTTCCGCTGTTCGCCCCGCTCTGTGTCCTCATCGCCACGCCGATCATCGGGACGTGGCGGCGGCGACGATGGCTCAGCCTGCTCCTCGTGGGGGCCCTGGCCGTGGCCACCGTGCCGTTCGGCGCGAGCCGGCTCGCGGTGAACCGCGCCATCAGCGTGCGCCTGGAGCCCTGGCGCACGAGCGTGGCCGACCTCGAGGGACGCACCATCGTCTTTGTGGCCGACACCGCTCCCTACCTGCTGTATCTCAACCCCTTCTCCAGCAACGGCCCCGACCTCGCCGACCAGATCCTGTACGCCGCCGACAGCGACCCAGCAATGCTCGACCTCATAGCCGAGCACCCCGATCGCACCCCGTACGTGCAACAGGGTTCGGTGGCAGCCCCGGAGATAGGCCCCCGGGAGGACCCCTACGACCTCTTCGTCACACTCCTCCCCGTCACCGTCGAACGCGGCACCGCCGTGCGAATCGCCGTCACCTCCGTAGCTCCGGAGGGCGCCCCGCGCCGTGTCGTCACCCTGGAGGCCGAAGGGTTGCGGGAGGAGCAGTTCGCCCCTGGCGACTCCGCGAAGGCGAACACCTTCACCGTGCTGATCGACGCGCTCGCCCAGAGGGGCCACCTGACCGTCACCCTCGGCTACGGCGCAGACGACGAGGGGGCCCGCGCCACCCCCGCGGTACGCCACGAGCTCGAGTACCGAATCGCGGACGGCCAGATCGAGGTCCTCCTGCCGAGCGCGGCTTACCGTCTCACGCTGGTGGATGGTGAGCTCCAATGGCGCCGCGCTCCGTCACTTCCTGAGCTTCAGCTGCAGGTCACCGCGAGCGCCTGACGCGTCGGGCGCCCACCAGCAGATCGGCTCCGAGCACCGCCACCGCGAGCCAGGCCACCGATGGGCGAGGGCCGACACGGCTGACGAGCAACGCGACGGGGGCCAGGAGCAGCAGACCTCGCGAGCCGACAGGCACCAAAGCCGCTGCCAACGCCCCGGTCGAGGCCACCGCTGCCACGGCCGGTGACGCGACGGCGATGGTGCCCACGCCTACCACCATCGCGACGACCGCCGCCTCACCGCGCGCAAGGGGCGTACCAGGGCCCGACCAGCCCATGATGCTCGGCGGCGCACTGAGCGCGGGCAGCGGCACAGGGCGGGGTCGTCGCCTGTGGAGGATGAGCAGGGCACCACACGCCAGCACGGCCAGGCTGCTGACGGCCCCGCCGACCGCAACGAGCTGCTGCGGCGCCCACCGCAGGTCGATCGTGAACCGGCCTTCGGCATCGGGAGTGACGAGCCAACCGTTGGCATAGCCATCGACGAGCTGACGCGCTCCGAGCCGCCCTCCGCTCGTTGCAGCCGTCCAGCCCTCGCTGTTGCTCTGCCCGAGCACGAGCCAGAACGGCTGGCCATCGGACTGCACCTCGAGGTGCAGGGAGGACGAATCCTGGCGAACCACCTGAACGGTCGACGCAACGAGCCCAGCCGACGCGGTGCCTCCCACTGCGGGCACACCTGCTGCCGTGGTCGACAGCACGAGCCGGTCGACCGTGACGGGGCTCCCCGCCAGGACCTCGAGCACATGGGTGCCGGCGGGCAGGGAAACGGCGTCACAGGCCTCGAGGACTCCGATCCCGTCGGCGTCTGCTCCGAGTCGGACGCCCACCGCTACCCCATCGAGTGAGAGCACGTCGGTGCGACACTCCGGACGGGCGAGCGCTTGTTCGGAGGTGTCCCCAGCGACCACGCCGCGCAGGCTGAACGTGCGCCCGATCGGAAGGTCGATGCGGCGGACCAGCCGGGCCTCATCGTCCTGCCGATCCGCGCCGGGGGCGTCAAGGCGGAGGCGCGTGAGCACGAGGTCGAGTGGATGGCCATCGAGCTCGCTTCCGACGCGAGCCAAGAGGTCGATCGGGGGCCGGACCACCTCGCTGATGCGCACGTCACCGAGGATGATCTCCGCCAGGCCCACCCGCGCAGGATCCCCCGGGGCCGCCAGGGCCGGGGCCGCCCCCAGCACCTCGATCCGGAGCTTGGCAACGGAGGTCTCGGGGAACGCGATGACCTGACCCACCCCCGCTCTCGATGCCGGCCCGAGGTCGACGTCGAGAGGAACGCCCTCGTTCACGGTCAACCGCACGCGCACCAGCGACCGAGCCCCGGGTGGAGCGTCGGGCTGGCGCAGGGTGACAGCTGCAGCGAGCAGGGGATCCGCCGGCAGCAGGGTGATCGCTTCTCCTGTCGGATCGCCTCCAACCCTCCACGCAGTCGCGGGATCGCCGTCCACCGCATGAGCCGCGCGGTCCTCGGGACGCTCGGGCCCGCCCTCCATCGTGGCGCTGACCCGCCCGCCAACCTGCTCCACCACGGTTCGGCTGTCGTCGCCGGTGCCCGGGAAGGGATCCAGGCGCACGTCGTAGCCCGTCGGGTCGGGTGCAGTCGTCCCGGCTTCCTCCGTCGGACCGCGCGTGTCGCGCAGTGAGTAGAACCACGTCTGGATCCGCCGACGATTGGAATCGGTGACGACGAGGTGGGCACCGGCATCAAGAGCGGTCCGCAAGCTGGAATCGTCGAGAGCCGAGCCGTAGAGCAGGAGCTCGTCGCCATCGAGCAGCCCTGCACCTGCCAAGTCCACGAGGCCGTCTCCGTCCCCCGCCACGACCAGCGGCGCCGTCGCCGCGGCCGTGCGCACGATCGGTCGCGGGTTCACCACGTCGAAGAGGGCGACGGCTGGAGCGCCGAGCGAGCGCTGAGGCCTTTCCGATGGCCCGAAGGTCCCGACGAGCGCGAGTCCCGCGGGGGACGGGTCGGTCAAGGCCTCCCAGAGTGGCTGCGGGTCTGGGGTGTCGAAGCGGCCGGACTGATCGAGATCGGCGCGCAGCACCACGGTGCCCACTCCGAGGAGGCGGGCGATCGGGGGCAAGGAGGCAGGCTCAAAGGTGCCCTGCTGCATGCGTCGATCGAGCGCATCCAGCAGGTTGACCGAGGCCGGCGTCCCATAGGGCAGCACCTCACGCGCCACGTACGGGCGGTCGGTGAGGCCAGGAGTGACTGGGTCCACGGTCACCCCCCACTCGTAGGCCGCAAAGCTGGCTCCGGGGATCTCGAGGATGCGCGTCTCGTGGTCGCCCGCATCCAGCTCGGCGCCAACAGCGTGCCAATAGCTGGGCACGTCCTCGCCGCGGTCGAGGCCGTCGGTCAGGAAGCCGTAGCGCGCCACCGGGAGCAGCGCGCCGATGGCCACCACACCGACGACGACCGCTCCCAAACGCCGCCACCGGGTGGTGGACATGGCACCCACCGAGCCAGCCATCAGCCCAGCGAGGCCGAGGACGAGGATCGGCACGACCCGCGGGCTGTTGCGGAAGGCCAGCCCGATCGAGGTCTCGCTCGTGAAGCGGCTCCACAACGTGCCGTAGGGCGAGGGGTCGTCGTAGGGCCATGCGCCGACGGCGATCACGGTGCCGACCACGATGAGCAGCCCGAAGTAGGCACGGTGGACCCACCGCAACACCATTGCGGCCAGCAATCCGGCGACGGGGACGAGGTAGCTCATCAGGACCGTGACGGAGCTGTTGGCGTAGCTGTCCGCCTGATCGAGCGAGTACCCCACTCGATCACGACCGTAGAAGAACCAGTTGCCGATCCCGCGGAGCACGTCGCCTGGGGTTGACGCCTCCGCCACCGTGCGCACGTTCTCCGTGAGCTGGAGCACGGGAAGCCCAAACGCTCCCTGCAGTCGCAGACCCACAAGCCACCAGATCGACACGGACACCGCCAGGACGGCCACGCGCCCCGTCGAGCGAATCACGTCGGCGCGTCGGTCCGAGTGCAGCTCGAGGATCACCCACAACGCCGGAGCGACGGCAACGAGCAGCAGCGATGACGCGTTGACGCCGCCAGCGGCGACCAGCACGAGGGCGAGCATCGCTGGTGCCCGCCAGTCACGCGTTCGGGTGGCCCGCATCGTCAGGCCCACGAGCCATGGGAGCGCGGCCCATGGCAAGAGCAGGACGGAGATCCGCGCCGTGAAGGCGAGCTGGTACGGGGTGAGCCCGTAGACGAGTGCACCGGCGAGCGCCCCGGACCTCCCCGTGCCGAGCTGGGCGAAGAGCCAGCGCGCTCCGAGCAGGGCCGCAGCTGCCAGCGTGCCGAGCCACAGCCGTTGCGCCACCCAGTCGGGCACACCGAGGCGCTCGAAGACCCAGAACCAAGGGCCCATCGGGACGACGTACCCAAGGTGCTGGTGAGGCACCGTGCCGGCACCAATGGTCGGGTCCCAGAGATCGGCGGCTCGCGAGAGGAACCGGCCCGGATCGAGATAGAGGTACTGCTTGCTGTCGGCGCTCACCCGCCCCGGCGAGGAGACCAGGAAGGGCACGTAGGCCACCGCGAGGATGGCCACATGCTCCGCTTTGCTCCGGAGGCGCACGACTGGCCACGGTAGCGGGGCGGTCGTGGCCGCCTCGGCGATTCCCCGCCACCCCGGGGCCGACCTCTAGGATCGCCTTCGGCCTCCTGCCCTCCATCGCACCGAAAGCCCCACGCCCATGCCCACCCCAACCGCCTCGCCATCCCACCCTGCTGGCGCCAACGGTCCTGGTCAGGTCGTCATCATCGGTGCCGGGCCCGCCGGCCTGACGGCCGCATATCAGCTCGGCAAGGCAGGTCACACGAGCACGGTGCTGGAGGCCACCGACGTCGTGGGTGGCATCAGCCAGACGGTGGTGCGCGACGGCTGGCGCTTCGACATCGGCGGTCACCGCTTCTTCACAAAGGTGGCGGCGGTCGAGGCCCTCTGGCATGAGATCCTCCCGCAGGAGGACTTCATGCAGCGGCCGCGCTCAAGTCGCATCTACTACCGCGGCCAGTTCTACGACTACCCGCTCAAGCCCGTGAAGGCCCTCCGTCAGCTCGGCTTCATCGAGGCGATCCGCTGTGGCCTGTCGTTCCTGTGGGTTCGCGTCCGGCCGCCCAAGGACCAGACCAACCTCGAGGGCTACATCGTTGCCAACTACGGCTGGCGCCTCTACGGCCACTTCTTCAAGACCTACAGCGAGAAGGTCTGGGGCGCCCCGACCTCAGCCATCTCAGCTGATTGGGGCGCTCAGCGCATCAAGGGCATGTCTCTCTTCGGCGCCGTGTGGGAGCCATTGCGGGCCAAGGTCGCTGGTCGGCGCAAGGGTGGCAAGCAGGTCACCAGCCTCATCGAGGAGTTCCAGTACCCGAAGCATGGTCCCGGGATGATGTGGGAGCGCTGCCGAGCCCTCGTCGAAGGCCACGGCTCCAAGGTGGTCTTCGAGTCCCCCGTCACCAAGGTCACCCGTCAGGACGGCCGTGCCATCTCCGTGACCGCCGGTGGCTCCACCTACGAGGCCGACCACGTGATCTCCTCGATGCCCTTCAACCACCTCCTTCGAGCCATGGACCCGCCCGCGCCTGCCGCCGTGCAGCAAGCCGCCGACGGCCTCACCTTCCGGGACTTCCTCTCGGTGGCGCTCGTCGTACCTGCCGACAAGGTCGCATGGACCGACAACTGGATCTACATCCACGCGCCCGAGGTGAAGACCATGCGGGTGCAGAACTTCGGCTCCTGGTCGCCGCACATGGTGAAGGACGGCTACAACGTCCTCGGCCTGGAGTACACAGTGCAGGAGGGCGACGAGTGGTGGACCGCCACCGATGAGCACCTCATCGAGACCGGCAAGCAGGAGCTCGAAGCCCTCGGCCTCATGCAGGCTGCCGATGTCGAGGCGGGCTACGTGGTGCGGATGCCCAAGGCCTACCCGTTCTACGACGACACCTACCGCACCAACGTCGAGATCCTCCGCGCCTGGTTGACCGAGCACGCCCCGAACGTCCACCCCGTGGGTCGCAACGGCATGCACAAGTACAACAACCAGGACCACTCCATGTTCACGGCCATGCTCACGGTGGAGAACCTCCTGGGCGCTAGCCACGACATCTGGGACGTGAACGTCGAGGAGGAGTACCACGAGCAGAGCGCCGAAGGCGCCTCGAAGGGCACCGGCCGCGACGCTCCGATCCTCCCCAAGCGCCCCTAGTCGCTGCGGCGCAGCGAGGGGTACAGCGCTGCTAGCTCTCGGAACGCTCGGGCGATCACGCGCAGGTCGCCACCACTGGCCTCCCCAACGGTGCGAGGCAGGTGTGTGACGCCGATCTCCGTCATCCTTGCGCCGCGGTGCGCGAGGCGCGTGATGAGCTCAGTGTTGACCATGGCTCCCGTGGCCTGGAGCTCCACCTCCTGGAGAAGCGGGCGCCGGATGAGCTTGAACGCGCAGTCGATGTCACGGAAGGGCACCCCGAAGGCCAGGCGCACGAGCCGGTTCCAAGCGTGGGCGCCCGCTCGGCGCCGCCAGCCTTCTTGCCTGTTGATCCGATAGCCCGCCACGACGTCGTGGGTTGCGATGAGCGGAGCGAAGGCCTCGAGCTCATCGAGGTCGAACTGGTTGTCGGCGTCGGTGAAGAAGAGCAGGTCCGCCGAGGCCGCCGCGAACCCTGACCGCAATGCCTGCCCGTACCCTCGGTTGCCTTCGTGTCGGATCAAGCGGATCCGCGGGTCGAGCTCCGCCCGCAGACGTACCCGCGCATCGGTGCCGTCGGTTGAGCCATCATCGACCACGATCACCTCGTGGTCCGAGAAGAACCGCTCCCCCGCCTTGGTGAGTGCATCGAGGCAATGGTCGATGTTCTCGGCCTCGTTGTGCGCCGGAACGACCATCGAACAGCTGAGGGCGAGGCGGTCGGCGGGCATCGGCGCGAGCCTACTGGCGCGTCGGGATCGGCTCATCGAGCGGCCCGACGAACGCGGCGACTGTGAGCGTGTCGTCACGGTGCTGGAGGTCGGCCCAACGTTGAAGTCGGACCGCGCCCGCCTGGTCGGGATCGATGAATCCGTTGCGCACCATGTCGACGAGCTCCCGCGAGCGCACAAGATCGCCCGCTGCGGCGAGAACTGGGAGTCGACCACGAGCTAGGGCAGCGGCCCCGTCGAGCGAGAGCGCAACCCCTCGAGCACTCACGGCGGCGGCGACCTCTCCCGTCAGCGCATCGAGCTCGAAGCGCTCGGCATCGCTCAGTCCCTCGGCGAGCGCCACCCGGCGGTGTCCGGTGGGCGGAGCCTTCCGCGCCTCTTCACCGATCTCGAGGTAGAACCGACCATCCGCCTCGCCCTTGAAGCGGCGTGCCTCGCCGAGCTGCCGCACCAGGCCCTCCTCGC
>JANOQG010000074.1:0-4907 GCA_031422255.1 Actinomycetes bacterium
CCGACGCGAGCGTCTCGTGGACCTTTTGAGTGAGTGTCCCATCGAAAGCCTCCATTCCTGCGCCGAGCATGGTCAGGACTGCCTCAAGTCCCTCGTGGCGCCCAGCCTGTGGACCTGCGGCTTCGTCGTTGGTCCAGACGATGTCAGGCGCGTAGAGGGCCAGCGCCGGCTCGATATCGCCTCTGAAGAATGCTTCGCGCATCTCCCGCCAGCGTGTGATGTTCCGGTGTTCACCCATTCCCCATCTCCCTACGGTCGGCTCGCTAGGGAACCTCCCCCGGCTCGAAGGCATTGAGCACCCGCGCGACGAGGGCTTCTCCGGCTGGCATGTCGCCGGACCCGCTAGCCAGCACAGTCTGCCCGCGGTGCCCGCAGCCGTGCTGCCTATCGGCAGGTATGCAACCCCGCTCGATCACCGGCTTCGCGGCTCAACCGTGGGCTCGGAGGCGTGCCTCGATCTCTGCCAGAGACTCCCGCCAGGCCGTGTCTTCACTCTCGGCCCAAAGTTCCGCAAGCTCTGACTGGTCAGATCGCACACGATCTAGTGCAGCCAGCGCTGCCGCATCGAGCGCCGCGTTCGGTGTCGGGTTCGCCCTCCGAACCCACGCCAGTGCGGACTCGCCGTCCGGCGAGTCTGGAATCGCTGCCGGGTCGTGAAGCCACGAGACGACTGCGGCCGATGCGACTGCGATCGTGCCATCCGGTGCCTCGACGTACTCATCAGGCCCACCAAGGTCGAGCGCATCAGCGAGGATCTGCACTCCGGTGGCCTCATCCGCATCGTCGAACTCGTAGGCCCAGTCGCCGGCATCATCGTTGTCGAACGGACCTTCGCCCCACGCTCCCATCAGGACAGTGTGCCCGATCTCGCTGAACGCGCGGCCGGGGCTGTGGCGGTGACGGATCTGGGTGACCGTAGGTCGTCAAGGTGCTCGCCGGGGATGCGACGGAGGGCTGGGAACCGGCGTCCGAAGGTCGACCTAGACTTTCTGCGATGCGAATAGCAATGCCAACGCGTGGTCTCCGCTGGTACTTCGACCACAACGACGGGCGGATGATCCACAAGTGGCTTCACTACTTTCCGATCTACGAGCAGCACCTGAAGCCCTTCCGGGGGCGAGTTGTCACGATGCTGGAGATCGGTGTGTTGCACGGGGGCTCGCTGCAGATGTGGCGACACCATCTCGGTCGTCGTTCGACGATCGTGGGGTTCGATGTCGAACCCCGAGTCGCTGATCTCGCTGAACAGGGAATCGACGTGTTGGTCGGCGATCAGTCGGACCCGGTGTTTCTCGCTGGGCTCGTCGAGCGATACGGGGAGTTCGACATCGTGCTCGATGACGGAAGCCATCTCCCGCAGCATCAGATTGCCAGCATCACTCACCTATGGCCCCACCTGGCGATGGGCGGGGTCTACATCGTCGAGGATCTTCACTCGAACTACTGGCGTTCCCACGGGGCGGGCCGAGGCGAGGCCAACACGTTCATTGCGTGGCTGCACGACCGTATCGACGACATGCACGCGTTCCATTCCGAGGACCCCGACTTCCAGGTGAACGAGTGGACCCGAACCCTGAACTCGGTTCACATCTACGACAGCGTTGCTGTGCTCCAAAAGGCGTCGCGGGAGCAGCCAGTGGTCAGGAAGACGGGGCGACCGTCGTTCGAGGACGCGTATGGCATCCAAGTCGAGGATCTGATCGACGAACACCATCGCGCACAGCTCCGCTCGCTGGGCAGCCCATCGGCGAGGCTACGTCGCCTGCGAAGGGACCCCAAGGGCACGCTTCGCCGGGGGCTGGGCCGTGTTCGGCGGTTTCACTGACTCGGTGACCTCATGCTTCGTCGCTCCCTTCGCTGCCGGCAATGGGGGTCGGCTCCCCTATGGGCCCGACGCGACCAGTCCCCTCAATCAGCCCTGGGGCCGAAGGCGGTCGGCGAGCGTTGACATCACCTGGATGGCGAACATCGGGGTCTCGTGTACGAGGAACAGGAAGTGTCGCCGATCGATTGACGTCAGCCGCGTCGGCGAGGTCGCTGTCGCCGTCGCCATCCGTTCCGTCGAGTAGGTCACGCAGCCACTCGGTGAGCCACGCTTCCGTTCTGCGCCTCCCGCGTGACTGGGCCACGGAGGCTCCCCGGAACGTCGCCACCACGCGCGCCGTCCCTCCGCCAGCCTCCATGATGCTTCCCTGGAGCGTTCGTGACTTGGACGGTGTTCGCCAACGCATTGGGCCTGCCGCTCCCTCACTCGCTGGACCGAAAGCGATCAGCTCGAAATCTGGGTCCCGAACGAAGCCGAGCACGTAGCGCTGCTCGGGCGTGCTGAGCAACGGTTCTCGGTCAGACAGGTGCTCGCGGACGATCTGCCGCGCAGTCCGAACCGAGTGATGCGAGTTGAACTCCACGGACGGCACCATCCAAGACTGCCCGAAAGGAGCGGGCAGACTGGCAGCTATGGCGCGTGCGCGAACGCACTCTGCTCAGGCCGGATCGAGGTCAAGGGGGTCGGCGTCGTCGTCCTCCTCGATCCGATCTCCGACCTCCCACCCTGTGAGGCTGGCCCCGATCCGCAGGGTGGCCACGTCGCAGTACATACGCAACCCAGTGCCGAGTCCCGCGACCAGCGCAGCGAACGCGAGGGGCGTGAAGGTCGTCGCAAGCGCGTCTACTCGCTGCTTCACGTTCAAGTCTTCGCCGACAAACACGATGCTGAATCCGTCACTTCCGCTATCGCCGACCACGCCCTGTGTACGAAGCACCTGCCAGATCCACCCCAGGGCCAGCAGACCCCCCACGACCATGAGCACGACGCTTGCGACCCGCGTCGCATCGATCACGCGGGTAACCGCTCGACGATTGAGGCCCTCGATATCGTCCTCGGTGATCACTGGCGATCCCTTCCCCATGCGGTAACGATCCTCGCGCGCGACGACCTCCGTTTGACGCGATGGCAGACCTAGTTCGGCAGAAGTGGGCAACTCCGCGTGCGTTAGCTGGGTGTGCGTTCGACGATGCGCTTGACGCTCATGTGGGAGATTCCGCTCTGGGCGGCGATATCTCGCAGGGAGGCGCCGGCTCGGTGCGCTTCGCGGATGGCGGCGTCTCGCTTGCTGGTGGCCAGGTCGGCGTTGTGGGCGGCGTAGTGGACCAGCTGCAGGAGGTGGGTCTGGGTGGTGTCGTCGGTGGTGGTTGTCATGGAGACCTCACTCGTCGGTGCGGCCGAGGATCAGCTCGACCATCAAGCGGGCCTCTTGGACCCAGGTGTCCCGCAGCAGTTCCTCGTTCACGGACGCATCGGCCGCCTCGGCGAGAAGAAGGCAAACGGCCATCGCCTCGTCGTAGCTGAAGATGACGCTGTCGCGGGCCACGACCGCCGACTGTAACAGGACGTTACGTGATTAGCCGGCGGCGATGGTCCTACTGGCAGAAGTGGGCTACCTGGTGATCGCCACGCCGAGCGCGATGAGCAAGCCGACGATGCTGATGACGGTGGCAGCGATCCGCACGTGCTGCAGCCAAAGGTGCTCGGAGTACCTGGGCCAGCGCACTGTCCCACCCTGCCCGCGATGCCAGCGGCTCGCGTTGCATCCCGGCAGGAATGCCCCTATTCGTTGAGTGGCGCCTCGCGTTCGCCGTAGGCAGGCAGCAACTCAAGGTAGGGCTGGGGGTCGCCGCCCCACTCAAGGGCGAGGATCTGTGAACGGCTGCGCCGTCCGGCCAGCACGCGAAGCAGCTCCCATCGGTCGGCGTTCACGGAGGCTCCGACAGCGTTGTCGCCGAGGATGCGTTCCTTGCCGTCGTAGCGAAGCGTGAGGGCCGGCAGGCCGAGGGCTTGGAGCCGGTAGGCGAGGCCGAAGCAGTAGCCAGCCAGCGCGACCTTCCCCGCCGCCGAGGACGTTCCGGGAGGATCCTGGCCGAGGGCAATGGTGACGTCGTCGCAGTGCACGCACAGATCCGTCACGAGGATCACATCGAAGCCGAACGGCAGTGGGCGGCTGGCATCGGGGCTCAGTGACTGGAGAAGGTGGGCTTCGGCCTCGCTCCACTCGTCGATCGTGTCCGCAGGTTCCTGGCCTTGTCGTCGAGCTACTTGTCCATCCGCGAACTCGTCACGTGCCCGCACGACCCCAGGGTCGCGGAACTGCTCGAGAAGGTTCAGGTCCTCGGGAAGCCTGCCGACGGCGGCATCCGCAGCCAGCCCCGTGACGTGCCGGCACACGTCGAGCACCGTCCACGCGGGGGTCGCAGCAACAGCAGCCGTCCAGTTCGGTGACTCAGGTGGGCCCGCGGTCGCGAGGAACGCGCCCTTCGTCTCCGCGTACGCGTGTGCAAGATCCACCACGTCGAGACCCTATTCAGCGCCGGTCCCAGCGGCAGAACTGGGACAGGACTGACGTTGACTCACCCTCCGCGCAGGGGTCCCAGACAGCTTCTCTCGTCAGGGTCATATGTGGCGTGCAAAGACGTTGCGACGACGGTCCAAGCGCCGTCGGTGGCGGTGAGAATCACGGGTTCCTTTCCCGGAAACGTCACGATGGCGCAGTGCCCGTCGACTTCCGCGTCAGCGGTGGTCTCCTGCCCACCTGGGCTCACCCTTGCCTCAGCGACGCGCACCGCGTCCTCCATCGAGGGGGTCGCTCCTGAATCGCTTGTCGTCGTACCGCACTGGTCCGCAGGACCGTCCGATGAACAATCCTCGGGTGCGCCAGTGCTGGTGCACCCGGCCAGGATTAGAGCGGCAATCATCGCAGCGCGCCAGACCCTCACCCGGGCATCCTGCACGCGAAGCCCGCCGTGCTGCCTATCGGCAGATGAGGGTCACGCCGGCCGTCAGGCCCGGGCCCCGATGCCAGCCAGGACAATCAGCACGACGCCGACCAGTATGGCGGTGAAGTTGAAGGGCG
>JANOQG010000075.1:0-10567 GCA_031422255.1 Actinomycetes bacterium
GACCAGCAGGCCCCGCTGCTCGGCCTCGGCCCGGATGCCGACACTGTCGGCATCACCATGCTGCAGACGCTCCTGAAGAAGCACGGCGTCCGGCTCCACGGGTTCCTCCGCGACCAGCACCAGCTCGCCGGGCTCGGGCGCCTGCTCGCCAACGAGATCTGCCACCGGGCGAAGCTCTCTCCGTTCGCCAACACGGCCAAGCTCGACGATGTCGAGACGCGGCGTCTGCTGACTGCCATGCACGAGTGCATCGCCGAGGGGATCGCCTACGAACGCAACCTCGACGAGATGAGCAAGTCCGCCGACCGTCCCGCTCAGGTGCACCACCGAACCGGCGGGAGCTGCCCGGTCTGTGGTGACACCGTGCGCGCCGTGGAATACGTCCGCTACACCGTGGCCTACTGCCCCACCTGCCAGACCGGCGGCAAGATCCTTGCGGACAACACCACGAGCAAGTTCCTCAAGTAGCGGCGAACCGACGCCGCGTTAGATGAGGCCGAGCTCGCGGACGGCGTTGCGCTCCTCGACAAGCTCGCTGGTGCTCTTGTCGATGCGGACCCTGCTGAAGTCGTCGATCTCCAGGCCTTGCACGATCGAGTACTCGCCGTTGGCACAGGTGCACGGGAAGCCAGAGATGACGCCCTCCGGGGTGCCATACGAGCCGTCGCTCACGATGCCCATCGATACCCAATCGTTCGCAGGCGTGCCGAGCACCCAGGAGCGCACGTGGTCGACCGCAGCGTTGGCGGCAGAGGCCGCAGAGGACAGGCCTCTGGCCTTGATCACGGCTGCGCCGCGTTGCTGCACGGTCGGGATGAACTCGCTCTCGAGCCACGCATGATCGGATCCCGCGGCCTCGAAGCCCGGCGTGCCGTTTACCTCGGCGTGGAAGATGTCGGGGTACTGCGTGGCGGAGTGATTGCCCCAGATCGTCATCTTGGTCACGTCGGTTCCGTGGACGCCTGCCTTGGCTGCGAGCTGGGCGATGGCCCGGTTGTGGTCGAGACGCACCATCGCGGTGAAGCGGCTGGGATCGAGGTCCTTAGCGTTCTGCTGCGCGATGAGTGCGTTCGTGTTGGCCGGGTTGCCGACGATGAGCACCTTGACGTCTTTCTGAGCGCTGCGGGACAACGACTCGCCCTGCGGCTTGAAGATGCCGCCGTTGGCCGTGAGCAGGTCGGCGCGCTCCATGCCTTCTTTGCGAGGCATGGCTCCCACAAGGAGGGCGACGTCAACATCTCCAAACGCGGTGTCGGCATCGTCGGTCTGCACGATCCCAGCGAGCAGTGGAAAGGCGCAGTCCTCGAGCTCCATGGCCACGCCTTGCAAGCCGGGCATGGCCGGCGTGATCTCGAGCATCTGCAGGATCACCGGCTGATCGGGGCCGAGCATCGAGCCTGAGGCGATCCGGAAGAGGAGCGAGTAGCCGATCTGACCAGCAGCACCGGTGACAGCAACGCGAACAGGGTCCTTGACAGCAGCCATGCCCGCCAACCTAGTGACCCCCGGCCGGGGCTTCGAAACGCCGCTGTCAGGCGTCGAACCGCCAGCGGCCGCTCCGCTGGAAGCCGTCCCGACCGGCGGGCCCGACGGCTTGCCAGGCGAGGACCCGCGCCGGCCGGACTGACGTGAACGGCCCGTACTGGCCGACGTCGTAGCGCCAGTCGTACTTGCGGTCGTAGGAGTCGATCAGCGCAGCATCCTCTGTCGGTCCAGTCACCGACCCCTCGACGAGGACGACGTCGAGGCCGCTGTCGAGGTGCACCGTGACCGCGGGGTCGGCCTCGAGCAGACAGCGCACCACTGCGCTCCCGACGCTGAGATGCAGCCGATCATCCACCCACACGCCCCAGACGGGTCGGGGATGTGGGTACGAGCCGCCGTGCGCCACAACCCAGTAGGTCGGCGCATCGATGAGCTGGCGTTCCACCCAGCCCCAGTCGGGCGGGTCGTGGTTGGTCGCCGCTCCGAACATCCGGAGGGGTTCCGCCACGGGGGTCATGCGGCGAAGGCTACGCCGTTGTGCGCCGGCCGAAATCGGCGGCGGCCGCCCCGGAGGGCGGCCGCTCGCGCTGGGATCAGTGTCCCTACAGCTGCATCGACTTGGTCTCGAGGAACTCCTCGAAGCCGTGCGTGCCGTACTCCCGGCCATACCCGGACTGCTTGTAGCCACCGAACGGAGCGTTGGGGTTGAACGAGCCGCCGTTCACCTCGATCTGGCCGGTGCGGATCTGACGAGCGACGGCCTTTGCTCGATCGGCCTCGCCCCATACGCCGCCTGACAGGCCGTAGGGCGAGTCGTTGGCGATCCGGATGGCGTCGGCCTCGGTGTCGTAAGGCAGGATCGACAGGACCGGCCCGAAGATCTCCTCCTGAGCGATGGTCATGTCGTTGCGCACCTCGGAGAACACGGTGGGCTTGACGTAGTAGCCAGCCTCGAGCCCCTCGGGCTTGCCGGTGCCGCCGGTGACGAGCTTGGCGCCCTCGTCGATGCCCTTCTGGATGTACGTGTTCACCCGATCGACCTGCGCCTGGCTCGCCAGCGGTCCGAGCATTGCGAAGTCGGCAAACGGGTCCTGCGGCTGGAACTTGGTCTCGACCTCATCGGCTGCAAAGCGCTCCGCGTCGGCCAGGCGGCCCGTCGGAACGAGCATGCGGGTGAGCGCGGTACAGGTCTGACCGGAGTTCAGGTAGGCCTTGCCCACGCCGTCGCGGACGGCCTTCTCGAAGGTCTCGTCGTCGAGGTCGTCGAGCAGGATGTTGGCGGACTTGCCGCCGAGCTCCAGGGCCACGCGCTTGATGGTGGCGCTGGCGGCCGCAGCAACGGCCTTGCCAGCCCCCGTGGAACCGGTGAAGGACACCATGTCCACCTGCGGGTGACTGGCGATGGCCGCACCAACCTCGGCACCGGTGCCGGTGACGAGGTTGAAGACGCCAGCCGGAACGCCGGCATCGTTGATGACCTCAGCGAGGATGTAGGCGTCGAGAGGAGCGACCTCGCTGGGCTTGAGCACCACCGTGCAGCCGGCGGCCATGGCGTAGGCAACCTTGGCCGCGATCTGGTGCAGCGGGTAGTTCCACGGCGTGATCGCGCCAACGACCCCGACGGGCTCCTTGATGACGAGGCTGTTGCCGACGGTGGTCTCGTACTCGTAGGTCTCGGCCACCTGACCGGCGACGGCGAAGGAGTTGATCGGCAAGCCGGCCTGCACCATGAGGCTCAGCCACTTCGGCATGCCCGCCTCGCGGGTGACGATGGTGGCGATCTCGTCCATGCGGGCACCGAGGCCCTCCGAGATCTGCGTGCAGAACTTGGCCCGCTCATCGGCGCTCTTGGCCGACCATCCAGGGAACGCGGCTGCCGCGGCCTGCACGGCGGCGTCCACGTCGGCTGCATTGCCGCTCGGGATACGGCCGATGACCTCGCCGTTGGTGGAGTCGAACACGTCGATCGACCCGGTGCCCTGCGACGACACCCATGAGCCGTCGATGTAGATCTTGTCGTGGTCCAGCACTGCAGAGCCCCCTGTGGTGGTGGGGCCGCCCCTGCGACCCAGTGGCTCTGACGCTATCGCTGCTGTTGTACGGTCCGCACATGCCCGAGGACCCTGAGAACACGGATCTGTCAGACGACGTTTCGCTGCGCATCGACGCGCCGGCAGACCGCCTCTACGACATCATCACCGACATTGCCCAAATGGGGCGTTTGAGCCCCGAGTGCACCGGGGGCAAGTGGCTCGATGGTGCCACCGGGCCGGCCGTCGGCGCTGTCTTCAAGGGCACCAACAAGCGAGGCCTCGCCCGCTGGTCCACCAAGAACAAGGTGGTTGCAGCGACCCCCAGCGAGGAGTTCGCGTTCGAGACCGCCGAGAGCGGCACCCGTTGGACCTACCGTCTGCAGGCCGACGGGGACGGCACGATCGTCACGGAGAGTCGAGCCGCCTTCAAGGACCGTCCGATGCTCGCCCGCGTGTTCTCCAAGGTGCTCCTCGGCGGCGTCGCAGAGCATGACGACGAGATGCGCGCCGGCATGCAGGCCACCCTCGAGCGCCTCAAGCAGGTCGCCGAGCAAGGTTGACCGGTTCTGTGAACGGATACGTCCGCATAGCGGACGTATCCGTTCACAGAACCGGGTGTGGTGACCCGAGGGGGACGTAACCCGGCACCCGGTGGTGGGGGGTGTCGAGGTAGACCTTGGCTTCGGGGGGCTTACCGAAGCGACCGTGGCTCCAGCGCACCTCGACGTGGCCGTCGATGGCGTGCTCCTCGCTCGTGGTTCGATCGCGGATGCGGGCCTGCCAGCGCACCTGCGGCTGGCCGGCGTCGTCGCCCCACACGTCGAAGCGCTTGAGCTCGTAGGCCTGGCGCCAGTCCCAGGGCGTCATCACCCGCAAGCGAGTGGAACGGTCGCGCTGGGCTCCGAGCACAAAGTAGGGCGCGCTCCCGATTCGCAGGAGGCGCCAGAGCACCGCCTCGGCTTCGGTGCGCTTGGCTACCGCCTGCTTCCACCGCTGCGCCGAGGCCTGGCCGACGGCCTGTCCCAATACGCCGTAGGCCGCCTGAGCCTCCGGCGACCAGCCCGCGTCCAGATAGGCCCGCAGCTCAGCCCGATGGGTGGGCGTCAGGTCGGCGACCTGAGGCGGAAGGCGCGCTCGGGTGCCGAGCTCGGTGCGCACCTGTGCGAACAGCGCCTGGTGGGCTTCGGGGGCGACCTCCTGGTACCAGTCACCGGAGAGCCGAGACGGTCCCCCCGCGAGGCCGCGTTCGAACAGGCGGCTCGGGGAGGCGTTGGCGAGCACCTTCGAGAGGTACTTGCAGCTGATGAGCCACACGTGGTCGACGCGGAGGTCGGCCGGCACCACCTCGTCGCCTGGAGCCCGGGTGGGCCCCTTCCACTCGACGAGCTGTGGCGCGAGTCCCCGGAGGCCGTCGGGCGAGGCAAGAAACGCTTGGCCGTTGGCCCACGCCGCAGCGAACTCCTGCCGGTGCTGACCAGCTCGGGCCAGCTCGGACAAGCGATCCCACACCTCCGGGACGACGTTGGCCACGCATCGGGCATCCAATGCGCTGGCCAGGCCGGCTGACCCGGCGATGGCCAGACCGGTGACGATCTCTGTGATCTCCGTCTTGGGGGCGGGCACAGGCGCGGTGGCGTCAGCGACCGGGCAGCAGATCGCCGATCGGGGCAACCACGCCGCCAGCGGCGTAGGCGGCCAGGCGCTCGGGCCCACCGGCTGACGCCAGCTCCAACGCGTCGACCAGCGGGCCGCCACGAGCGGCGCACAACGCGTTCAGCGCGGATGACGCCCGCACTGGCAGGTCGGTGGTGAGGACGAGGACCCGATGACCCGCACCTGTGAGCGCGCCAGCTTCACCCAGCGTGCGGAAGAGCACATCGGAACGGCGCAGACCACTGCGGGCGACGGTGCTCGCCCCCGCAACCAACACGAGCCACTCGAACCCGTGGGCATCGGTGGCGACCCAGTCGGCCGACAGGCCACCGGCGAACTTCCGGCGCTTCGTGACCTTCGCGTCGGCGAGCGCAAAGCCCGCGGCAGCGAGCAGCTTGCCGGCCTCGGCCACGGCCTTGTCGGGCCGCTCGGCACGCGGACCAGCGAGCGCCAGCGCGGCCTCGGTGGCCACCCGCTCCCGTGCCGCCTTCGCGTACGCGTCGTCGGTGTCGTAGCCGAGGTAGTGGCGACCGGTGCGCACGGCAGCGACGGCAGTGGTGCCCGAACCCATGAAGGGGTCGAGCACGACATCGCCGGCGTAGGTGTAGAGCTCGATCAACCGCTCGGGAAGCTCGACCGGGAACGGAGCCGGATGTCCGACGCGGGTGGCGCTCTCCGGGGCGAGCTCCCACACGTCGAGCGTTGCGTCCATGAACTCATCAGCCGTGGTGGTCGCGAGATGCGGAAGGTTGGCCAGGGCCCGCTGCTTCGGATCGATGGCTCGATCGAATCGGCCCTTGCTCGCGATGACCACGCGCTCCGTGAGGTCGCGCAAGACCGGGTTGGCTGGCTTCTTGAACGAGCCCCACGCGCAGTTGCCACCGGCCCCGCGCGCCTTGCGCCAGACCACCTCGCCGCGCAAGAGGAGGCCGAGGCGATCCTGCAGGATGCCGATCACGTCGGCAGACAGCGACCGGTAGGGCTTGCGGCCGAGGTTGGCGACGTTGACAGCGATGCGGCCGCCCGCCTCGAGCTTGGTCACGGACTCGGCGAAGACGTCTTCCAGCATCGTGAGGTACTCGACGTAGGTGGCCGGGATGTGGCCCTCGCCGAGCTCCGCTTCGTAGGCCTTGCCGGCGAAGTAGGGCGGGGAGGTGACCACGAGCGCAACCGAGGACGGCCGCACCCGATCCATGGAGCGGGCATCGCCGACGTAGATCTGGTCGACCACGCCCGGTGGCTCCACGGTGTCGTCGGCGCTCAAGGTGGGCGCCGTGAACCGGGCGTAGAACCCGCTGGCGTCGTGGTTCTCTCGGCGGGACACGCCGAAGGCAGATGTGGACGTCGCTCGCTTGCGCTGCGCGCCTGAGTCCACCACGGCCAACCCTCTCGTCGCTGTCGTCACACCAAGGACCCTACGGAGGGGGTGTGACAGCCAGCCTGAGGCTACGCGACCCCGCGCGCGGCCGCGAGCACTCTCCCATCGGGTGGGTAGCCTCGCCTCCGATGACGGACCCAACGATCATTTACACCTTCACCGATGAAGCTCCGGCTCTCGCCACCCGCTCGCTGCTCCCAGTCATCCAGGCCTTCGCCTCCACCGCTGGCGTGCACGTCGAGACACGCGACATCTCCCTCGCCGGACGCATCATCGCCAGCTTTCCTGAGCGCCTCGAGCCAGCGCAGCGCATCAACGACGATCTCGCGGAGCTCGGCGGCCTGGCCAAGAAGCCAGAAGCCAACATCATCAAGCTGCCCAACGTCAGCGCGTCGATCCCGCAGCTGAAGGCGGCCGTCGAGGAGCTCCAGGCCAAGGGGTACGCGGTGCCCGACTACCCGGAGGACCCCTCCACGGACGACGAACGGGAGGCACGTGCCCGGTACGACAGGATCAAGGGCAGCGCCGTGAACCCGGTGCTGCGCGAGGGCAACTCCGACCGACGGGCCCCCGCGTCGGTGAAGCAGTACGCCCGCGCCCATCCGCACTCGATGGGCGTGTGGTCACCCGACTCGGCCACCCACGTCAGCCACATGACCACAGGGGACTTCCGTTCCAACGAGCGCTCCGTCACCGTCGCCTCGGCAGGCTCGGTGCGCGTCGAGCTCGTAGGAGCCGATGGCACGATCACGGTCCTGAAAGACGCCGTCACCGTGCTCGCTGGCGAGGTCATCGACGCCACCGTCATGAGCAAGTCCGCCCTGGTCGCCTTCCTCGCCGAGCAGGTCGCCGACGCCAAGGCCAAGGGCGTGCTGTTCTCCGTGCACCTCAAGGCAACGATGATGAAGGTGTCGGATCCGATCATCTTCGGACACGCTGTCGAGGCCTACTTCGCCGATCTGTTCGCGGAGCACGGCAGCGCGCTCGCGGCGGCCGGCATCAGCGCCAACGACGGCATGGCCAACCTGCTCTCAGCCATCCAGGAGCTGCCTGCCCCCGAGCGCACCGCGATCGAGGCGGCCGTACAGGCGGGGATCGACGCTGGCCCGGCGCTGGCGATGGTCGACTCGGACAAGGGCATCACGAACTTGCACGTGCCAAGCGACGTCATCGTCGACGCCTCCATGCCCGCAATGATCCGCACGTCGGGACAGATGTGGAACGCCGCTGGCGACCCGCAGGACACCAAGGCGGTCATCCCGGACAGCAGCTACGCGGGGATCTACCAGGTGGTCATCGACGACTGTCGCGCGCACGGCGCATACGACCCCACCACCATGGGCTCGGTGCCCAACGTGGGGCTCATGGCGCAGGCCGCCGAGGAGTACGGCTCCCACGACAAGACCTTCGAGATGACCGCGGCCGGCAACGTGCGCGTGGTCGACGAAGCCGGCATGGCGCTCCTCGAGCATCCCGTCGAGCCCGGCGACATCTGGCGGATGTGTCAAGCCAAAGACCTGCCCATCCAGGACTGGGTGAAGCTGGCCGTGTCACGCGCTCGAGCCACCGGCGCCCCCACGATCTTCTGGCTCGACGAAGCGCGCGCCCACGATGCCCAGGTCATCGCGAAGGTGCGCCGCTACCTACCCGAGCACGACACCACCGGCCTCCAGATCGAGATCATGGCGCCTGTCGACGCCATCGCCTTCTCTCTCGAGCGCATTCGGCGCGGGGAGGACACGATCTCCGTCACCGGCAACGTGCTGCGCGACTACCTCACCGATCTGTTCCCCATCCTCGAGCTCGGCACCAGCGCCAAGATGCTCTCGGTTGTGCCCCTCATCAACGGCGGCGGCCTCTTCGAGACGGGCGCGGGCGGATCGGCCCCCAAGCACGTGCAGCAGCTCGTCAAGGAGAACCACCTCCGGTGGGACTCACTCGGCGAGTTCCTCGCGCTGGCCGTGTCGTTCGAGCACCTCGCGGAGACCACCGGCAACCCTCGGGCCCAGATCCTGGCCGACACCCTCGACCGCGCCACCGGCACCTTCCTCGACCAGAACAAGTCGCCAAGCCGCAAGGTCAACGAGATCGACAACCGTGGCAGCCACTACTACCTCGCCCTCTACTGGGCCCAGGAGCTGGCGGCGCAGACGACCGACACCGACCTCGCCGACGCGTTCAAGCCGCTGGCTGCACGCTTGGGGGCCGACGAATCAGCGATCACCGCCGAGCTGCTGGCCGTGCAGGGCCCTCCTGCCGACATCGGCGGCTACTACAGCCCGGACCCCGTCAAGGCCGGTGCCGTCATGCGTCCGAGCCCAACCTTCAACGAAGCCCTCCGCCTCATCCAGTGACCTCGAGATCTGGCGTTCCGGGTGCCGGCAACACCGGCTGAGCCAGCGCCAGAATCTGCCAGGGGGGTCAGCCGAGTGCGAGGTTGGCGTGGATCTCGCGTACGGACTCACTGCGGTTGAGTGCGTACAGGTGCAGGCCGGGGGCGTCTTCAGCAAGCAGCGCGGCTCCAAGCTCGGTGGCCACTTCGACGCCGATCTTGCGCACCTCCTCGGGCTGGTCCTCGACGGCGAGAAGGCGATCGAGCAGCGGAGCGGGGATGGCGCTGGCGTTCATGCCGGCCATGCGAATCAGGCCCTTCACGTTGGCCACTGGCATCACGCCGGGCAGGATCGGCTTGTCGCACCCGAGATCGGCCACCTCGTCGACCAGGCGCAGGTAGTCGTCGATCGAGAAGAAGAACTGCGTCATCGCGAAGTCGGCCGCCTCCAACTTGGCGACGAGGTGTCGACGATCACTCTCGCGATCGGGCGACCGAGGGTGCACCTCGGGGTGGGCAGCCACCGCCACGGAGAACCCGGCCGGGTGAGCCCGCACCTGCTCGACCAGCTCTAGTGCGTGGGCATAGTCGCCACCCGCATCCGAGCCGTCGGCGGGCGGATCGCCACCCAGCGCCAGGATGTTCTCAACGCCGTGGGCGGCGTAGTGATCGAGCAGCTCGGCGACGTCGGCACGGGTGTGGCCCACGCAGGTGAGGTGAGGCATCGCCGGGAAGGCTTGCTCTGCGTTGATGCGGGTGACGACGTCGCGCGTGCGCTCTCGGGTGCTCCCGCCGGCTCCATACGTGACCGACACGAACGAGGGCCGCAATCCGGCGAGCTCCACGACGGCCTTCTCGAGAAGTCGCTCGGCTTCATCGGTCTTGGGTGGGAAGAGCTCGAAGGAGAGCGTTCGCCCGGCGTCCAGCAAGTCGGCGATCCGTGTCATGGGGTCGACACGCTACTCAGCCAGGCCGGCCCGTCGCTCGGCCGCCTCGACACAGTTGCGGAAGAGCATCGCGATCGTGGTGGGCCCCACACCACCGATGCGAGGAGTGATCCAGCCCGCCACCGCTTCGCACGCCTCGTCCACGTCCGGGAGAAGCTTGCGACCCTCGTAGCGCACGCCCCCGCCGACCACCACGCACCCCGGCGTGAGGTGCTCGGGCTGGAGGATTCCGGGGACGCCGGCAGCGGCGATCACGATGTCGGCCGCCCTCGTGTACTCCGGCCAGTCGGGCACGCCGGTGTGTACGACGGTGACGGCAGCATTCGCGGTCGGCCGCTTCTGTGACAGCAGGAGTGCGAGCGGGCGGCCGAGCGTGGTGCCTCGGCCAAGGATGCAGACGCCCCGCCCGGAGACCGGGATCTCGTAGTGCGCCAGCAGCGCCTCGATGCCCGCTGGCGTGCACGAGACAGGGCCAGGCATGCCCAGCGCGAGACGGCCGACGTTCTCCGGATGGAGGCCGTCTACGTCCTTGGCGGGATCGATCGCGAGCAGAGCCGCGTCGAAGTCGATCTGCGCCGGCGTCGGATGTTGGAGAAGCAGCCCGGTGACGGCGTCGTCCTCGTTCATCTCGCGAATGGCGGCCAGCACCTCGGCCTGCGTGGTGTCGTCCCCCAGGTGCAGGTGCGGCGCCGCCATGCCGAGCGACGTGGCCTTCTCCTGCTTCATCCGGATGTAGCCC
>JANOQG010000076.1:0-9184 GCA_031422255.1 Actinomycetes bacterium
CCGCCCTCAAAAGTGGTGTTGCCGACGCCACCGGGGAACAAGGTGTCTCCGCTGAACAGGATCGGTGCCCCTTCGAGCCTGAAGCACATGGAGCCCGGCGTGTGCCCAGGGGTGTGGAGGACCGCCAGCTCGTGACCGCCGGCGCGGAGCACGTCGCCGTCGGCGAGGTCCTGGTCCCAGTGACGGCGGGGGTACACCTGGGCCCACAGCTCGGCATCATCGGGGTGCAACAGGATCGGGGCACCGACGGCGGCTGCCAGCGCGTCGGCCGCGTTGATGTGGTCGTTGTGGCCGTGGGTGGCGACGATGCCCACCACGGACCGGGTACCGACCCCGGCCAGGATCGGCCTGTGGTCGTGGGCGGCGTCGACCACCAGCACTTCGTCCGCGTCGCCAAGCAGCCACACGTTGTTCTCCACCTCGAAGTCCTGTCCGTCGAGGCTGAAGATCCCCGCGGTTACGACGCGCTCGATCACAGGAGCACCACCGAACGGAGGACCTCGCCGCGCTCCATCTTGTGGAACGCCGCCTCGACGCCATCGAGCCCGATCGTCTCGCTCACGAACTTCTCCAGCGGAAGGCGTCCCTGCAGGTGAAGGTCGATGAGCATCGGGAAGTCGCGGCTCGGCAAGCAGTCGCCGTACCAGCTCGGCTTCAGGCGACCACCTCGGCCGAAGAAGTCGATCATCGGGAGCTCGATGCGCATCTCGGGATTGGGCACACCCACCTGCACCAGTGCGCCGGCGAGATCGCGCGCGTAGAAGGCCTGCTCGAACACCTTCGGATTACCGACCGCCTCGATGCACACGTCGGCACCGTTGCCATCGGTGAGAGCCTGGATCGCCGCTACGGGGTCAACCGTTGATGCATCGACCGTGTGGCTCGCGCCGAACTCCCGGGCCAGCTCGAGCTTCCGCGGGTCGAGATCGACGGCAATGATCACCGCTGCGCCGGCCAGCCGTGCTCCGGCGATGGCCGCGTCGCCGACTCCGCCGCAGCCGAACACGGCAACAGAGTCGCCCGGACCCACCTCACCCGTGATCATGGCGGCGCCGATGCCCGCCATCACGCCGCAGCCGAGCAGGCCCGCCACCTCCGGCCTCACCGCGGAGGACACCTTCGTGCACTGCCCGGCGGCCACGAGGGTCTTCTCAGCGAACGCTCCGATCCCGAGGGCGGGCGACAGCGCCACCCCGTCGAGCGTCATCTTCTGGGTCGCGTTGTGGGTGTTGAAGCAGTACTGCGGACGCCCGCGCCGGCATGAGCGGCATTCGCCGCACACAGCCCGCCAGTTGAGGATGACGAAGTCGCCGGGGCTCACCTCCGTGACGCCGGCGCCGACGGACTCCACCACGCCAGCCGCCTCGTGACCGAGCAGGAACGGGAACTCGTCGTTGATGCCACCCTCCCGGTAGTGGAGGTCGGTGTGGCAGACGCCGCACGCCTGCACCTGCACGAGCGCCTCGCCCGGCCCCGGATCTGGCACCTCGATGATCACGACCGACACGGGCTGCTTCACCGCCGTAGCCACCACCGCTCGGACCTGTTGCGCCACGTTCAACCCCCTCGTTCCTGAGGCGGCCGACCGTACCGGAACCCGCGAGCCCGGTCCGTTCTCAAGATGAATGCTGGGTTGCGTCCGGCCCGTGCCCTTGTCGGTCCCCCACCTGTCCTGGTTAGGGTCGGTCCGAATGAAGGCCCTCCGCAGCTTCACCGTCCGTCCGTCCCTTCCTCCTGAGCTGGTTGCGCTCGAGGAGCTCGCGATGAACCTCAGGTGGTCCTGGGACTCGCAGACCCGGGACCTGTTCCGCTGGGTGGACCCTGACGGTTGGGACGCCACGGTCCACGACCCTGTCCGTCTCCTGGGCCTCGTGCCCCGTGATCGGCTGGACGCCCTCGTGGACGACCCGGGCTTCATGCGCTTCCTGGGCGAGGTGCGCGACGAGCATCAGCGGTACCTCGACGGCGATCGCTGGTTCCAAGCCCGCGACAAGTCTCCGTTGCGATCGGTGGCCTACTTCTCGCCGGAGTTCGGGATCGCCGAGGCCCTCCCGCAGTACTCCGGGGGGCTCGGAGTGCTCGCCGGGGACCATCTGAAGGCTGCCAGCGACCTCGGCGTGCCACTCGTGGGCATCGGCCTGTTCTACCGCCACGGCTACTTCCGCCAGTCGCTCTCCGCCGATGGCTGGCAGCAAGAGCGGTACCCCGACCTCGACCCACATGCCATGGCGCTGCTGCCCTGCGACGAGCGCGTCGAGGTGGATCTCGCGGGCACCCCGATGGCGGCCCGCATCTGGAAGGCCGACGTGGGCCGCATCTCGCTCTACCTGCTCGACGCGGATGTAGACGAGAACCCACCTGAGCTGCGCGAGATCACCGACCGCCTCTACGGCGGCGATACCGAGCACAGACTGCGCCAAGAGATCCTCCTTGGCATCGGCGGCGTGCGCGCGCTCCGCGCCCTCGGCATCGACGCGCAGGTGTTCCACACCAACGAGGGTCACGCGGGGTTCCTGGGGCTCGAACGCATTCGCGAGCTCGTCAAGGACAGCGGCCTCTCGTACCGGGAGGCGATCGAGGCCGTTCGAGCCGGGTGCATCTTCACCACGCACACGCCCGTGCCCGCTGGCATCGACCGCTTCCCCCGCGAGCTCATCGAGCAGTACTTCAGCGGGTGGGCCGCTGACGTCGGCATCACCGTCGACGAGCTGATGACGCTCGGCCACCGGCCGGGCGACACGCCCGACGAACGCTTCAACATGGCGGTCATGGGATTGCGCTTGGCCGGCCGGGCAAACGGGGTGGCCAAGCTGCACGGCACGGTCAGCCGCGAGATGTTCAGCGACCTCTGGCCCGACGTACCAGCAGAGGAGACGCCGATCGGTTCGATCACCAACGGCGTGCACGCGCACACCTGGGTGGCGCCCGAGATGGCCGACCTGCTCACCCGCTATGTGCTGCCCGAGTGGCACGAGGCTGGGCCCGACCGCTGGGAGCGGCTGGCCGAGGCCCGCGACGATGAGGTGTGGCGCGCCCGCGAGCAAGGCCGCGAGGGAATGGTGACGTTCGTACGCCAACGGCTGCGCAGCCAGCTCATGGCACGCGGGCTCTCCTCGAGCGACGTCGAATGGACCGACTCCGTGCTCGATCCGAAAGCGCTCACCATCGGATTCGCGCGTCGGTTCGCCACCTACAAGCGAGCGACGCTGCTGCTCTCCCAGCCCGATCGCCTCAAGCGCCTGCTCCTGTCGGGCGACCGACCAGTGCAGATGGTCTTCGCTGGCAAGTCCCATCCCGCTGACGACACCGGCAAGGAGCTGATCCGCCAGGTCAGTGCCTTCGCTGCCGACCCCGAGGTGCGCCACCGGTTCGTGTTCGTCGACGACTACGACATCGCGGTCGCGCGCTCACTGCTGCAGGGCGCCGACGTGTGGCTGAACAACCCTCGCCGGCCGCAGGAGGCCTGCGGCACATCCGGGATGAAGAGCGCGCTGAACGGCGGCCTCAACCTGTCGATTCTCGACGGCTGGTGGGACGAGTGCTTCGACGGTGAGAACGGGTGGGCCATCTCGTCGGCAGAGCACCTCGAAGACCTCGCGCGCCGTGACGAGGTGGAGGCTGGCTCGCTGTTCGAGCTCCTGGAGCGACAGGTCGTGCCGCTCTACTACGAGCGGTGGCAGGGCCCGGTTCCGCGGCGCTGGGTCGGGCGTGTGAAGCGCTCGATGATCACCCTCGGTCCGTTCGTCACCGCGGCCCGCATGGTGCGCGACTACACCGAGCAGCTCTATGAGCCCACCGCTGCACAGGGCGACGAGCTGGGGGCTGACCACCACGCCAAAGCTCGCACGCTGGCAGGCTGGAAGCAGAAGGTTGCAGCCAGCTGGCAGGGCGTGCACGTCGACCAAGTGGAGGTCGACGACGCCGTCGCGGAGATTGGCATGACGCGCACGGTCACCGCCGTGGTATCGCTCGGCGGTCTCGACCCCGACGACGTCGAGGTGCAGCTCATCCATGGTCCTGCGGGCCAGGGCGATGAGCTCAGCTCCCCCACCATCGTGTCGATGGCGCAGGGCGGACCCGCCGACGACGGCCATCTCCGCTACGCCGGGTCCTTCGCGTGCGACAGCGCCGGCCGCTACGGCATCACGGTGCGCATCGTCCCGTCGCACGACGCGTTGGAGACGCCCGCCGAGCTGGGCCTCATCGCCATCGCGCAGTGAGCTGGCGGGTGCGACTCCTCACGGAGGAGGCGTGCCCCAAGGGGTAGGTGGAGGTGCCGCTGGCGCCGCTGGTGGGGTGGGCTGGCTCCACGAGGGTGGCGGGGCGCCCCATTGCCCAGGCGGGGGTGGCGCTGCCACCGGACCGCCGTACAACGGGGTCGGCACACCCGCTCGCAGCCCGGCAGCGGGAGCGAGCCGCGCCTCGTAGGCGATCGACTGCTTGGTGGACAGGCTTCGCACCATCACGCCGCCAGCCACAGCCGCACCGACGAAGAGGATCATGCTCAGACCCGCGGCGCGGTCGCTGGCAGCGGCCGAGCGGATGTCGTCGACTCCGTTGATGGCCACGTTGCCCTCGGCATCCGTGGGACGCAGGCCGCCCCCACCGACGAACACGAGCGCGCCGAGGGCGATCAGCGCCATCCACAGGATGACGATCCCTGCCCCGTTGCCCTTCGCCCCCGGACGACTCGCCAACGTGGGATCGGACAGGCGGCTCGATTGATGGATCTGCACCGCCGGGAGGACGTAGTTGCCGATCGGGATGAACCAGCCGCCGATCGCCCAGCCCGGGCCCAGCCCACCTCGCTCGCCGAGGGCTTGGGCGTTCTTGGCGTGACGGAACTGCCAGGTGATGAAGGTGACGGCGAGCGCGATCGCAACGAGTAGGTGCGCCACGATCGCGCCCTGGACCGCGTCGTCGGCAGCGAGGAGGCGTTGCAGGTCGAGGGCTCCAGCAGCAGCGTCGTCGAGCGCGGTGGCCCGGTTGAGGAATGCAGCCGCCGCCACGATGTCAGCAACACCGATCAGCGTGAACAGCACGAGAAGGGCGATCCACATGCCCCGCAGGGACCGCATCGGCCCGAGGGGCAGAGATGTGGTGGCGTAGGGCCCGAAGGAGGTGCCTGCGGGCGTTACCGGGGGCGGCGGCAAGCTCATCGACTCATGTCCTCAGCGTCCGGTGAAGGTGGCGTGCCCTGGGCCGTGTTCGAGGAACGACTGCACCCCGATCTTTGCGTCATCGGTGCCGAAGACATCGGCAAACAGCTGTTGCTCGAGGTCGAGGCCGCCGTTGAGCGTGATGTCGAGCCCCCGATCGATGGCGCGCTTGGCGAGCCCCTGCGCAACGACCGCTCCAGCAGCCAGCGCGGCCGCCCTATCCAGCGCGCGATCGAGGACGGCCTCGGGCGGCACGACCTCGTCGACGAGCCCGATCGCGAGTGCTTCGTCGGCCCGCACCTGGCGTCCCGTGAAGATGAGGTCCTTGGCGCGGGCCGGGCCGACGAGCCGGGCCAGGCGCTGGGTTCCGCCGCCCCCCGGGATGATGCCGAGAAGGATCTCGGGTTGACCGAGCTTGGCCTTCTCGCTGGCGATCCGGAAGTCGCATGCGAGGGCGAGCTCGCAGCCTCCGCCCAGCGCGAAGCCAGAGATGGCCGCGATGGTGGCGCGAGGGATGTCGGCCACTGCGTTCAGGGCTCGCAGGAAGAGCTGCCCGATGAGCTCGGCCTCAGCGCGGGTGATCACTTCCTCCGGGGCCTCGGAGGAGCGGAACTCGGAGATCTCTGCCCCAGCCGCAAAGATGCGGTCGCCGCCGGTGACCACCACGGCACCCGGCGGGTCTTCCCGAAGGGAGGTGGCCGCGCCCTCGAGCTGGTGCAGCAGCTCCTTCGAGAGCGCGTTGACCTTGGGGTTGTCGAGACGGAGGACGGCAACGCCGTCCTCTCGGCGCTCGACGGTGACCAGGGGCGCAGGCATGGCCGGGGACGCTACTCGGGCGGCAGCAATCGTTCCGCTGCGGTCCATGGGTCGAGCGAGCGGTTCGCCACCGCCTCGGTCAGCTCGTCGAAGGCTGGTCCGGCACTGGCCTGGGCGCGCTCGAGCAACAGGGCCATCAGGATCCGCGTGAGCTCATCGCCCACCCGGGCCGTTCGACGGGGCTGGAGGGTGCCGGTGGTCTCGAGGTGGGTTCGATGGGCACCGATGGCGGACCACAGCGCAGCGACCCCATCGCCGGTGAGCGCAGTGGTGGCAACCACGGGTGGGCGCCACGCACCCCGATCGGTGAGGTCGAGCATCTGATCGAGGTCGCGCCGGGTGTCGTCCACGCCGGGCCGGTCGGCCTTGTTGATGACGAAGACGTCGGCGATCTCCAACAGGCCGGCCTTGTTCGCCTGGACCGCGTCGCCCCATCCGGGGTTCACGACGACCACGGTGGTGTCGGCCGCACCCGCCACCTCCACCTCCACCTGACCCACACCCACCGTCTCGATCACAACCCATGGCCAGCCGACGGCGTCGAGCACTCGCACTGCCTCGAGGGTGGCCAGCGACAGACCGCCGAGGTGCCCGCGGGTGGCCATCGAGCGGATGAACACGGCCGGGTCGGTGACGTGATCCGCCATCCGAACCCGATCACCGAGGATGGCTCCGCCCGAGAACGGCGACGACGGATCGATGGCGAGCACCGCTATCGGAAGGTCGGCACCGCGCACCTCCCCGACGAGCGCGCTGGTGAGCGTCGACTTGCCCGCACCCGGCGCTCCGGTGAGGCCCACGGTGTACGCCTGTCCCGCCAAGGGGTGCGTACGCCTGCCCACGTCCCGGGCCAAGGGGCCGCCGCGTTCCACGAGCGACAGAAGGCGCGCCAGCGCGGCCCGGTCGCCAGACCGAGCACGGTCGAGAAGCTGAGCGGGATCGTCGGCCATCGGCAGCCGACGCTACCTACTCGTCAGAGGGTGACGGGGGTGCCGTCGAGGAGGGTCTCGCCAATGTTGACGACCTCGGTGACGCCCTCGACTCGGTCCTTGAGGATCCGCTCGATGCCGGCCTTCAAGGTGACCGTGGATGCCGGGCAGCTCACGCACGCCCCGACGAGCTCAACCTGCACCACTCCGGTCTCGGTGTCCACGCCCCGCAAGAAGATGTCCCCGCCGTCCGCCTGGATGGCGGGGCGAATGGCTTCGATCGTGGCCTGGACCTTCTCTAGCAACACGGGGGCTCCTCGCCGGGGGGTGTTCATGGTCGCGCAACGTGTCGGCGCGCAACCACTTCACGCTCCTCAACACCTGCGGCCCGACCTGTGTTCCCGGTGCGGCCGCCCCTACGATGCGCGCCCATGCCGAACCTCGTCGATCGTCACCGGTGTGCTTCTGGCGCTCCCGCTGCGATCTGGTGGTCGACCCGTCGATCTGGGACCCTGGCCTCGTGACCGCCTCCTCACTGGTGCTGGCGCACGCGGGGGGCTGGGACGAGCTCACCTTTGTGCTTGTGCCGATTGCCCTCTTCGCCGGCCTGCTCGCCCTCGCGAATCGTCGGGCCGTTCGCTCGCAGCAGAGGCCCGACGAATCCGACCACGACTGACCGTCGGCCCCGAACACACCCTGCATGCCCGTTCTCACCCGCACCGTTACGTCTGATCTCGCGGCCGCGGCCCAGGAGCCACGCGACGATGTCGTCGTAGAAGCCAGCGGCGGACCAGGCCGCTTCGTTGCGGTGAGCGGTCCCTTCGCGACGTACGAACGCATCCTGACCCCGGGAGCCAACGGCGCCCTAGAGGAACGGATCGACTATGAGATCGCCCCGCTCGTCTGGGGTCCCTTCCCGCCGCTCTACCGGCGAGCCCTAGCCCGGCCACCCGCGCATGGCCGTCGACCGTGGTGGTTCCCGCCACAGACCACCGATGCCCGCGGCGCCACGGTCCTGGGCGGGCTCACCTTGCTCGCGCTGATCGTCGCCTACATGGGCTCGCTGCTCACCCAGACGATCACGTTCGCCGCCGACGAGTTCGGCGTCACGCAGGGCGACCAGAGCCGCACCCTCGCCGCGGTGCGGATCGGGGTGCTCGGCGCGCTCGCCCTCGCTGCGTTGGCCGATCGGACGGGTCGCCGACGAGTCCTTGTCTGGGCGACGACCGCGGGCTGCGTGGTCACCGCCGTCAGCGCGTTGGCCCCGAATCTCGTGGCGCTCGGGATGGCACAGGCCGTCGTGCGAGGGCTCGCCACTGCGGCGGGGATCCTGCTCACGATCGTCGCCGCAGAGGAGATGCCCGCCGGTTCCCGAGCGTTCGGCATCAGCCTCTTGTCCGTGACGGGCGCGCTGGGTGTGGGCATCGTGCTGTTCGCTCTCCCCTTGGCGGACACCAGCGAGCAGGGTTGGCGTCTCCTCTACCTCATTCCGCTCCTCTTCGTGCCGCTGGTGATGCGCATCGCTCGCTTGTTGCCCGAGAGCCGCCGCTTCACCGTGGCGCACGCCAACGTGGGGATGGCCGGTCATGGTCGACGGTTCTGGCTCCTCGCGGCATCGGCCTTCCTGCTGGCTCTTTTCACGGCCCCGGCCTCGCAGCTCATGAACGACTTCCTCCGCACGGAACGTGGCTTCAGCGCCGCCCGCATCAGCCTGTTCACGCTCCTCACGAACACCCCGGGCGGCATCGGCATCGTCATCGGCGGCCGACTGGCAGACACGCGGGGTAGGCGGGTCGTCGGCGCGATCGGCACCACCGGCGGCGTCCTCTTCACCGTGGGCATGGTGCTCTCGCAGGGGTGGCCGATGTGGGCGCTCTCCGTGATGGGGGCTGTGCTCGGGGCCATGGTGGTGCCAGCGCTTGGCGTCTACGGACCCGAGCTGTTCCCCACCTCGCTGCGAGGAAGGGCCAACGGCATCATCACGATCGTTGGCGTGGGCGGCAGCGTCATTGGCCTCCTCGTGGCGGGCGTGCTCTCTGATCGATGGAACGGGCTGGGCCCCGCACTCTCGGTGTTGGCGTTGGGTCCCCTGTTGATGGCGATCCTGGTCTTGGTCGCCTACCCCGAGACCGCCCATCGCGAGCTCGAGGAGATCAACCCCGAGGACCAGCTCGTCGCTGGTGACCCGAACGCTGGGCTCATCCCGCCCCCGGTAGATTGACCGCCGTGCCCGCTCCCTCCCTGACGCGTTGCCGTGCTCGTCTGGCGCTCGGCCTGGCC
>JANOQG010000077.1:0-2144 GCA_031422255.1 Actinomycetes bacterium
GGAGGCGGAAGCTCCTCTGCTCCAGGCGATCACCGACAACCTGCCATCACTCACGCCGACGATTGAGTATTCGCATCCCACGCTCACCGAGCAGCTCGACCTTGGCGTCCGATCCATGGAGCTCGACGTCTTCGAAGACCCCGATGGCGGCCGCTACGCGACGCCGAAGGCGGTGGAACTGCTCAATCTGGCGCCCATAGATCCTCTGATGGAGGAACCGGGCTTCAAGGTCTTCCACATCCAGGAGGTGGACTATCGCTCCACCTGCGTGACCTTCGTCCTTTGCCTCGAGGAGCTCGAGGCGTGGTCCACCGCGCACCCTCGCCACCTCCCGATCGTCGTCCAGATCGAGGCCAAGGACGGCGAGATCCCGGATCCTCTCAACCTCGGGTTCGTGCAGCCCATCCCGGCGAGCGAGGCCACGTTCACCGCGCTGGAGGCCGAGATCCTCTCCGTGCTCGACGAAGACCAGCTCGTCACGGTGGGTGACGTGCAAGGGTCCTACGACACCGTGCGCGCCGCGGTGGAAGCCGACGGCTGGCCCGCAATCGACGATCTGCGCGGCCGGTTCGTCTTCACGCTCGACGACACAAGTCCCAAGCGTGACCTGTACCGAGCGATCCACGACGACACCCGCGACCGCCTCATCTTCGTATCCGCGCAGGCCCCCGACGACGACGCCGCCTTTACCGTGATCAACGACCCCGTAGCCGATGGCGCTCGCATCCGGGAGCTCGTGGCCTTGGGCTATCTCGTCCGAACCCGCACCGATGCCGACACGGCGGAGGCCCGTACCGGGGACACGACGAGGCGTGACGCCGCCTTTGCCAGCGGCGCCCAGATCGTGAGCACCGACTACGAGCGCGAAGACCCTCGCTTCCCCGGGTTCCTCGTGGCGCTGCCCGGCCCGGGAGGGGCGGCGCGATGCAATCCGGTGAGCGCGCCTGATTGTGACGAGTCGACGCTCGAGGAGTAGCGCGAAGGCGAATCCGGCCGGTCGTGGGCACCAAGGAACGACGCCTCAGCGTCGGACTCGGACAGATCGAGGTGATCCGGCTCGAGCCTCATGGCACGTCAGGGCTCGACGAGTCGCCGAGCTAGGCCAACAGCGCTCTGGCGACGAGATCCGTGCCGAACGCGGTGAGGATCGCCAGGTAGAGAAGCCCCGTGGCGGCCATGACCGCCGAGTACTGGCGCTCCTTGAGCGCCGCCCGGGTGACGCCGACGAGCGCGATCGTGCCCAACGCGCACGCGACCCACATCCAGCCGAGGATGCCCGCATAGCCGTCATCGATGGTGCCGTCGATCACCGAAAGCATTCCTACCGGCCACAGCATGACGAGGACCTCGAAGGGCCAGACGAACGCCAGCAGCCGGATCAACTCGAGTAGGGGCCCTCGCGGCATTCCAGGTTGAACGAGATACCAATGACCCAGGAGCATCGCGTCGGTGACGGCGCCGAGGAACGCCGCGCCAATCGCAACGCGCGCGACCGACAGCAGCATCGGCTCGCCAGCGGCGACACCTGCGGCCACCAAGCCCACAATCCCGATCGCCGGCGCCATGAGGTCGAGGACCGGCGGGAACTCGGGACCGGTGACATCCACCTCATCTCGTTGGCGATCGATGCCGGTCATGGCCGTCACGCGGGCGCTGCGCTGCTCCACCCGGTCGTGCTCGCGCCGGACCCCAGCGCGGCGACGCTGGACGGACACGACGAGCGCTCCGAGCGAGGCCAGCACCACGCCGGCGCTGGCGGCGTCGCGCACGGGCACCGCCTCGCCATACCGAAGCCCGGCGACCAAGGCGCCAGCCGCCATCAGCAGGTACGTCCCGCGCAACAGCCACCCATATCCCAACGACACCTCGCGCCGCCGAGTGGTCACCCAGAGAAAGAAGAGTCCACCGACAGCCCATTGCAGGAGCACGGTCGCGGCATCTAAGGAGATCACAGATCGCTGAGGCTAGGTGCCGTGCCTGAGCGCCAAGAATTCAGGCTCCAGAGGCGCCTCAATCCCTGAACGAAGGACGGCGACGCGCGTCAACGTCCGCTACAAGAGCGCGAGATCGTGATCCGCGTTGTTCAGACTGTCGGGGCCGGCATTGCTCGCAACGACGATGTCCTCGAGGCGGAAGCCGAACTT
>JANOQG010000078.1:0-6374 GCA_031422255.1 Actinomycetes bacterium
GCTCGAACCGCAGCCGTCTGCCACCGAGGCCGCGCATGCCAGGGCGCTGCAGCTCCTCGAACGCTACGGCGTTCTCACTCGGGAGGCAGCGCTGGGCGAGGGTGCCGCAGGCGGCTTCGCCGGTGTGTATCCGGTGCTCAAGGCACTCGAGGAGCGGGGCCAGGTGCGGCGGGGCTACTTCGTAGCTGGCCTCGGCGCGGCCCAGTTCGCGGTGGCAGGCGCCGTCGACCGACTGAGGGCCGAGCGCGAGTCCCCGGACGATCCGCCGATCGTGCTGGCCGCCACCGACCCGGCTCAGCCCTTCGGCGCAGCGATCCCGTGGCCCGAGTCGTCGGGCCGTCCGGCTCGAGCGGCGGGCGCGCTCGTGGTCATCGCTGGCGGCGAGGGGTTGGCGTATCTGGAGAAGGGCAGCCACAAGGTGCTGCTGTTTCCCGCCGCCGCGGATGACGATCGCTGGGCCGCTGCGTTCGCTCGACTCGTCGATGCGGGTCGCTTCCGTTCGCTCGAGCTACGCATGATCGACGGCGTTGCCGTGAACGACGCCGGGTCGGACCTGCAGGAGGTCCTCACGCGCTCCGGGTTCCAACAGGCATACAAGGGCTGGACGCGCCGCCCCACCCGCGCCTGATCGAGCGCCCGTCACTCGTCAGGGATGCCGATGCAGGGCGCCCCCTTGCAGACATCGATGATCGTGCCGGTGGTGAGGAACGCGACGATCTGGTCGATCGACGCTGGGGTGGCGCGCGGGTCGCCGTGCGGATCGCGCCCGTCGCGTGGTGGCCGGTTCGTGTCGGGTGGCATGGGCGAGCCGCTGTCCCACAGCACGACGCCCGAGCCCTTGTGGGGGTAGTCGAGAGCCGCCAGGCCAAACCACTGCTCCACGGCAGTGGAGCGATCCGAAGCCATCACCGGCCGATGGATCGCCAAGCCGAGGGTGCGCGCTTGCACCTCGGTGGCGATGTTGGCCACCTGATGGTCGCCGAGGGCAACGTGGAGCAACACCTCGTGCTTGGGCGTGTTGGCGTAGGGATTTTCGATGAGGTGCTGGAGGTAGCCGTTCGCTTCGCCCTGGTCCCAGTGCATCTGGACGAGCTGCAGGCCGAGGGCGCGATCGGCAGGTGACGGGTACGCGGGATCGAGCACGAGGCGGAAGGGATCGAAGTCCACGCTTCGATCGAGGAGCAGGCTGTAGTTGGCGGCCGGCACGTCGAGAACCGCCCGCGTGAAGTCCTGGGCCACCGCGGTCGTGGCTCCGCCCATGATCCCGCCCTGGCTGATGCCGTAGTAGACGAGATCTGTGGTGAGCAGCGAGGTGCCACCATCCTGGAAGGCGGGGTCGGTGCCGAGGCCGTCGGCATGGATGAGGAGGCGGCCGAGGAAGAGCGTGTTCAGGTGCCCCTGGAGCAATCGGTCTGACAGCGTGTGGAACGTCGACAGATCGCCGATGATGGTCACCGCGTTGCCGGTGTCCTCCTCCGCCATCCCGATCAGGTCGGTCCCGCAGAACGTGATGTTCCCTGCAGCAGCGACGTCGTCGCTGCCGCCGGGCACCTGGTTGGCTGTGCCCAGCAGACCGTGGGCGTACAAGCCGGTACTCGCAGGGCTCGCGGCCGTCGCCGCTGTCGGCACGATGCACGTGAAGTTGGCTGTGTAGGTGCCGGTCTGGGTGGGCACTCCGGCGGCGTCGACCACCAGCGAGCTGCCGGGCACTCCGTCACCATCGAGGTAGAGCGGCACCTCATACGTGCCGCGCACCTCGGTGGCGATGCCTGCGCGGTCCGAGGTCGTCACGCTGTCAACGGTGAACGCTGGCGCGTCTTCCCCGAGCGTGGCGAAGGCGTCGTCTCGCATGGCCAGCAGGTGGGAGGACAAGCCTTCTTTGCTGGCGACCGTGAAGTCCCAGGCGAGCTGCAAGCTCTCCCGGTCGACGCCAACCTCTGTCAGGTCGGCGAACACGGCATCCATCGCGGGTCGACGGGCTTCGAGCTCCGGCACGGTCGTTTCAAGGCGGTCTCGCAGAGCCCGGAACGCGTCGGTCGGCTCGACGGCCTTTCCATCGGTTGTGACGAGGTCGCGCACGGCCACCACGATTCGATGGCCCTCCGGCAGGCTCACCGCCGGGTGGACGAAGGTGGTGGGTACCTCGTCGGTTCCGTCCGCGAACGAGTCTTGCTCGACCCAGTAGGGGATTCGCTCGCCCTTCTTGCCGTCGATGAGCACGATCGGCGCGTTGTCATCCAGCGAGGCCGCGATGTCGGTGATCGGGGCAGCGCCAGAAGCGCTCAGGTCGAGGTCGGGGATCTGGAAGAGGAGTGCGGCGCCCGGGCTGAAGCCGTCGAGCTCGTTCCAGGTCGTCGGGTCGATGTGGGTCCCCGATGCGTTGGCAGGAAGCGACGCGCCCACGAAGGCGATTCGACGGCCTGTCGGGGTGGTGTCGTCTGCCACCGTGAAGTAGTCGTTCGGGAACGGAAGCAGACAGCCTTTGGGAGCGATCGGGTCGCAGCGATCGGCATCGGTGGTCGTCACGTCGAGCGTGCCTCTGAACCCGCCGGCATCGGTGGTGGGTGTCGAGTCCCCGCCGCCACTTGAACAACTGGCGATCAGGACAAGGGTGCACACAGCCCCGAGAGCGGCCTGCCAGCTCGCGCTGCGATCGGATCTGTCTCTTGTCACGGGATCGAGCATGACACGGACGACACCAATGCCAACTGCCCCCCAACTGAAGCAGCGGCGTCCTTCCTCGGTCGGCTGGTCCAGGCGTGCGCGTTGTGCCGGTGCAATGCGGCGGCCGGTAGGTTCCGGGCCCGTGACCGACCTCGCCATGACCGCCGCTGAGCTCAACGAGTTCCTCGGGTCAGCCTTCCCGGGTGCGCCTCGCTCGTATCGAGTGGAGCAGGTCGACCTGGACGGTGTGCGCATGCGCATCCCGTACGACGCGAGCCAGCTGCGCCCGGGCGGCACGCTGTCTGGTCCCACGATGATGGCCTTGGCCGACGGCGCCGCCTGGATGGTCACGCTGTCGCGCATCGGGCCGGTTGCCTTGGCCGTTACGAGCAGCCTCACGATCCAGTTCCTCGCCAAGCCGGAACCGGCGGATCTCCTCGCGCACGCGAGCCTGCTGCGGCTCGGGCGCAGGCAATCGGTGAGCGAAGTCCGCCTGTGGAGTGAGGGGTCTGACCCGGGCACTCCTGTTGCTCACGCCACCGTCACCTACGCCATCCCCTCTGCGCCCTGATGCGCTGGACGCTGCACGGTGAGCGCGCGATCTACGAGAGCGAGTGGGTGCGGCTCACGCTGGCCGACGTCGAGCTGCCGTCGGGGCCTCGCTTCGAGCATCACGTGGTGCGGTTGCCGCAGGGCGCCGCTGGCGTCGTCGTGGCAGATCCCGAGCGTGGTGTGTTGCTGCTCTGGCGGCACCGCTTCATCACCGACACGTGGGGATGGGAGGTGCCGGCCGGCCGCATCGACCCTGGCGAGCTCCCAGCGGAGGCGGCCGCACGGGAGGTTCTCGAGGAGACGGGCTGGCGGCCAGGTCCGCTTGAGCACCTGACCACCTACCACCCGCTGAACGGGTCGTCCGACGCAACCTTTCACGTCTTCCGCTCCGCCGGTGCGGTGGCGGTTGGGGCACCCAGCGATCCGGACGAGGCCGAGCGAGTCGAATGGCTGTCGTGGGAACAGGTGCGGGAGGAGATCGCGGCACAACGCCTGACGGATGGCCTGTCGCTCACTGCCCTGCTCTGGGTCATGGCGCTGAGCTGATCAGCAGGCGTCTCCGGTGCGTCACCCGGGTGCGAGCCAGATCCGCACCAAGTCTCGCAACCGGTCGATTCCAACGTTCTTGGCCGCGCTGACCCACACGACGTCGCCGGGCTCAAGGTCGCAGCCGGCCGCGAGCTCCTTCTTGCGCTTCTCCCGTTGAGCGGCTTTCACCTTGTCGTGCTTGGTGGCGATCACCTGGTGAGGCAGCCCCTCAGAGCGAAGCCACTCCAGCATCGACTGGTCGAGCGGGGTGGGTCCGATCTCGCCGTCGATGAGCACCATCACCATCTGCAGCTCGTCGCGCCCAGCAAGGTACGCCTCGATCATGTTGCCCATCGCGGCGCGTTGCACCTTCGACACCTTGGCGTAGCCGTAGCCGGGGCAGTCGACCATGGTCGTGCCATCGGGGAGCGCGAAGCAGTTCAGCAGCTGCGTGCGGCCAGGCGTCTTGGACGTGTTGGCAAGGCCGTTGCGACGAGCCAGCGCGTTGATCAAGGATGACTTGCCCACGTTGGAGCGTCCGACGACCGCAACTTCCGCAGGGCTCTCCGGGAGCACGCCGAGCCGATCGGCCGACGTGACGAACTGCAACACAAGAGGCGGGGACACACCTGCACCTTGTCACGAGAACTCGTCAGGGCTGGTCAGGTGTCGCGCCAGCGGTCCAGTTGGCGGCGGTCGCGTTTGGTGGGTCGTCCGGCGCCGCGCTCTCGTTCGGCGACCCGGACGCGGTCTTGCTCGGGCTCTGGCGGCGTGTGGTCGACGTAGCACGTCGCCGCGAGGGCGGCTCCGACCCGCTTGTCGATCACCTGGGTGACCTCGACGGTGCGATGGCGCTCATGGGCGTAGGCCTCGACGCGCGAGCCAACCGCGACCGGAGTGGACGGCTTGGCGCTCTTGCCGTTCACGCTCACGTGTCCGCCCTTGCAGGCGTCGGTCGCCTCCGCTCGCGTCTTGTACAGCCGAATGGCCCACACCCAGCGGTCGACCCGGGTGGCGATCATTCCCGTCGCCGCACAGGAATCAGACTCGGGTGAGGACGACGACCGGGATCACGCGGTCAGTCTTCTCCTGGTACGCAGCGAAGTTGGGCATGAGTGCAGCGTGCTGATCGAACAGGCGCTGGCGCTCGTCGCCATCCATGAGGATCTCGGCGCTGGCCGAGTAGGACTCGGTTCCGACCTCGACGCCGACCTGCGGGTTGGCCTTGATGTTGTGGAACCAGGCCGGGTTGGTGGGGGCACCGCCCATCGAGGCGATGATGACGACCTTTTCGCCGTCTGTGGAGTACACGAGGGGGGACGTTCGCTCCGCTCCCGTCTTGGCACCCGTGTGGGTGATCAGGATCATCGGTGCGCCCTCGAACGGGCCGCCCACCACGCCATCGTTGGTGCGGAACTCTTCCACGATGCCGTTGTTGAAGTCATTGAAGTCGACGTCGGTCATGGGGAATCACGGTATCGGGCTGGAAGAGGGAGCAGCACCGCGGCGTTGGGGTCAGACGTGAGCCCGCTCGAATCCCTTCCCGTGTCCGTGCTCGACCTCGCACCAGTGGGATCCGGCTCCACCTCGGCGATTGCGCTGCGTTCGTCGCTCGAGCTGGTGCAGACGGCCGAGCGTCTCGGCTATCACCGCTACTGGGTGGCTGAGCACCACAACATGCCCGGAATCGCCAGCTCCGCTCCGGCGGTGCTCATCGCCCACCTCGCGTCGGGCACCGAACGAATTCGCCTGGGTTCAGGCGGTGTGATGCTCCCGAACCATGCGCCGCTCGTCATCGCGGAGCAGTTCGGGATGCTCGAGGCATTGCATCCGGGTCTCATCGACCTCGGCATCGGTCGTGCCCCGGGAACGGATCAGCGCACGGCGGCGGCACTCCGCCGACCCATGGGCCGCCCCCAGGAGCCGGATCTCCCCGCGCTCCTCGGCGAGCTCTACGGGTTCTTCAACGGCACGTTTCCTGAGGACCATCCCTACAGCGGCATCACTGCCGTACCCGCGCTGGGCAACCAGCCGGCCATCTGGCTGCTGGGTTCGAGCGACTACAGCGCCCGGCTGGCTGGCCTGCTCGGGTTGCCGTTCTCCTTCGCGCATCACTTCGCGTCCGCCAACACCCTTCCGGCGCTCGAGGTCTATCGCTCGTCGTTCCGTCCGTCGGAGCTGCTGGCGGAGCCGTACGTCATGCTTGGCGTCGCGGTGCTGTGCGCCGCTACCCACGAGCAGGCGATGTACTTGGCCAAGCCAGCCGACCTGTCCTTTCTCCGCCTGCGCACCGGACGGCCAGCGCCGTTCCCGTCGCCTGAGGAGGCGGCTGCCTTCAATCCGACGCCGAGCGAGAAGGAGGCCATTCGCGCATGGTCGTCGTCCCGCATCGTTGGCGACCCCGATGGCGTGCTCGCCTCGCTGTCTGCGCTTGTGGAGCGCACGGGCGCAGACGAGCTCATGGTCACGACGATGGCCCACGGCCTGGCGGACCGTCGTCGTTCCTACGAGCTGCTTGCCGCGCTGGCCGGCCTCGAAGCCACGGTGGCCGAGGCACGCTGATCACGCATCCGACCGCCTCATCCCGATCTGAGCATTCCCAGATCGGGCGACTACGTTGCGTCGATGCC
>JANOQG010000079.1:0-5133 GCA_031422255.1 Actinomycetes bacterium
ACGCAAGCTCGAGGGCACTCCGGGTGGCCCAGCCGTTCGACTCACCGAGTGCGACAAAGGCGCCCCCCATGCCGGTCCCCAGCGCGACGCCGAGCACATCCGTGAGCTGCAGGCTCGCCGACACAGACCCCACTCGGCCTGGCTCGGCCAGCCCCAGAACCGTGACCGAAAGCGGCGAGTACGACAGCCCCATCGCGAATCCGCCGAGGCCCCAAACGCCGACGGCGAGGGGAATCGGAAGGGGGCCGAGCACGCCGAACATGAGCGCGATCGACGCCGCCAGCAACACGAGGCCCACGCCGACGAGCCGTCGGGGGCCGACGCGATGGATCCATCGCTCCTGCACCCATGCTGCGATGGTCCAGCAGAGCGTGCAGGCCGTGAGCGATGCACCCGCCACCCAGGTGGGCTGGTTGCGCACCTCCTGGAAGGAAAGCGAGACATAGGCGTCCGTGCCGAAGAAGGCGAACGTCAGGACCCCGCGCACCATGATCGCCGCCGGGATTCCCGGGGCCAGACGCAGGGTCCCCGTGGGCACGAGGCGCAGGAACGCCCGCATGGCCAACGGAGCGCCGACGAGCGCTATTGGCAGCGCCACCAGTGCCGATGGTCCACTCACCGCACTGAGCACCAGAGCCACCCCGAAGGCCAGCAGCAGGCCTTGGCCACGGCGGTCCTGCTCGAGCGGCTGACCGTCTCCGTCGAGCACCGGTCCCTGTGTTCGGGACAGGGCCGGCAGCGTGATCACCGCAGCGATGACGACGAAGGGCAGCAGCGCGAGGAACACAGCGCGCCAGCCCCATGCCTCGGTGATGGCGCTGCTCGCGGCCGGTCCGATGAGGCCCGGAATCACCCAGGCCGAGGAGAACACCGCAAACACCCGCGGCCGAATTGATCCTGGGTACGAGCGACCCACCGTGACGTAGGCAATGGCCGGGATGGCGCCAGCCCCGAGTCCCTGGACGACACGAGCCACAACGAGGAGGCCCATCGACGGCGCTAGCCCGCCGGCGAGCAACCCGACTGCGAACAGCGAGAGGCCGACGAGATACGGCGCCGCCGTGCCGCGCTGGTCGGCCGACTGACCCGCGAAGACGATCCCGAGAAGGTTGCCGAGGAAGAAGCCGCTGAACACCCAGCCATACAGCCCGAGCCCACCGATGTCGTCCGCCACCACGGGCATCACGGTCGAGATTGCGAGCGCCTCAAAGGCGACGAGGGTGATCGTCAGCACGAGGCCGAGCGTCAAGCGACGGCGCTCTGGCGCCCACACGCCATCAGCCCGACTCCCCTCGCCTGGTGCGAGCGATTCATCGAGCGTCACGAGCAGCATGCTGCCACTCGCCCAGCCCCGCAGCGCGCCTCGGCTGAGCGGTCGGCGGCGACATCTCACTGTGGGAGTGCGCCGGGCCGTCAGTCCTGTTCGGGTCGCAGCGTGGGAAACAGGATGACGTCGCGGATCGATTGCGAGTCGGTGAGGAGCATCACGAGGCGGTCCATACCGATGCCGAGTCCGGCGGTGGGCGGCATGCCGTACTCGAGGGCGCGCAGGTAGTCCTCGTCCACGACCATGGCTTCGTCGTCGCCGGCCGCCTTCTGCGTGGCCTGAGCCTCGAAGCGGGCGCGCTGCTCGTCGGGGTCGGTGAGCTCAGAGAACGCATTGCAGAGCTCGCGTCCCGCCACGATGCCCTCGAAGCGCTCGACCATGTCGGGCAGCTCACGGTGATCGCGCGCGAGCGGCGACACCTCCTTGGGGTAGTCGATGACGAACACCGGACCCCAGAGCGCCGCTTCGGTGGTCTTCTCGTAGATCTCGAGCACGAGCTTGCCCGGGCCGTAATCGGGCTTCACCTCGACGCCGTGCTCGGTCGCAATGCGGCGCAGGTCCTCGACGGGCATGCGCACGTCCACGTGGACGCCCGCGTGCTCCTCCACCAGCTCGGTCAGGGTGGCGCGACGCCAGGGCGGAGTGAGGTCGAGGTCGCGGCCGCCGTAGGTGAGCTTCGTGGTGCCGTGGAGCTCCATCGCGAGGTGGGCGACCAGCTCCTCGGTGAGGACCATGACGTCGTGGTAGTCGCCGTAGGCCTGGTAGAGCTCGAGCATCGTGAACTCAGGGTTGTGTCGGGTGGATAGCCCTTCGTTGCGGAAGACGCGAGCCAGCTCGAACACGCGCTCGAAGCCACCAACGGTGAGCCGCTTCAGGTAGAGCTCGGGGGCGATGCGAAGGAACAGCTCCATGTCGAGCGCGTTGTGATGGGTTGTGAATGGCTTGGCCAACGCCCCGCCGGGGATCGGATGAAAGACCGGCGTCTCCACCTCGATGAACTCGCGCGCCTCGAGCCAGCGCCGCGTGAGGCTCAGGATCTTGCTGCGTTGCAGGAAGGTGGCGCGACTCTCGGGGTTGGCCCAGAGGTCGACATAGCGCTGGCGGTAGCGCGTCTCGGTATCGGTGATGCCGTTCCACTTGTCGCCGAACCCGCGTCGGGTCTCCGCGAGCGTCACCCACGTCGAGACCTTCACGGACAGCTCGCCCTTGCGGGTCTTCACGACCTCGCCGGTGGCGCCAACCCAGTCGCCCAGGCTGATCTTGCCGAAGCCTTCGAAGTCGTCCGTGAGCGCGGCCAGCGCGAAGAGCTGCACGGAGTCGCCGCTGCCGTCTCGCATCGTGGCGAAGGCGAGCTTGCCCTGTGCTCGGTGGAGCATCACCCGCCCGGCAACAGTGACGACGACACCGGTCTCCGCGCCGTCATCGAGGCCGTCGTGCTCGGCTCGGAGTGCGGCGGCGTTGGTTGTCGTCTCGAAGCGGTACGGGGGCATCAGACCTGGTTCTTCTCGTAGATGAGGCGCAGACCGTGGAGCGTGAGCCATGGCTCGAGGTGGTCGATGGCGACGGAGAGCGGCCCGATCAAACCCGAAAGACCGCCAGTGGCGACCACAGTGGGCTCGGCATCCAGCTCGGCGGCGATGCGCGCGCACATGCCATCGACCAACGACGTGTAGCCGTAGATGGCGCCCGATTGCATCGACTCGACCGTGCTGCGGCCGATCACGGAGCGCGGCTCGACGAGCTCAACGCGACGCAGGGCGGCGGCCCGACTGAAGAGAGCATCGAGGCTGATGTCGATGCCCGGGAAGATGGCGCCGCCGAGGTACTCCCCCTTTGGGGAGATCGCCTCGAACGTGGTAGCCGTGCCGAAGTCGACCACGATCGTTGGCCCGCCGAAGAGGTCGAACGCGGCCACCGCATCTGCGATTCGGTCGGCGCCCACTTCCTTGGGGTTGTCGTAGAGGATGGGCAGACCGGTGCGAACACCCGGCTCGACCACCAACGCGGGGATCCCGAAGTAGCGCTCTGACATGCGACGCAACGACCCGGTCACTCGCGGTACCGAGGAGCACACGACGATGCCTTCGATGTCGTTGTCCTCCCACGTGGCGCCGTGGAACCCGAGGAACTCCTGCAGCACGAGCGCGTGCTCATCGGCCGTGCGCTCGACGTTGGTGGCGATGCGCCAGTGGTCGATCAGGTGCGAGTCCGCCAGTCGACGTTCGACGTTGGCACCGTCCTCCGGATGGAGGTCGTAGAGACCAACCACCGTCTGGGTGTTGCCAACGTCGAGGGCGAGCAGGAGCACGGCGTCAGACGCTACGGGTCATGGCCTGGGGGGTCGAACCGGTAGCGGTCAGACCCGGATGATCTCAACGTCGCGGCCGAGGGTGGCCACAAGGTGCGCCATGTCGTCGGGGTCGGACGTGTGGATCACGTCGCCGTCCTCGGCCAGCAGCGCCACCGCCGCGTCGATGACATTCGCGGTGGCACTGGCCGCCAGCAGCTCACCGGCTCGTCGGCCGGCCCCGCCGTCGAGCGCGGCGACCTCGACCCCTCGCAACGCCACGGCGAGCCGAGCCTGCTGCGCCCCACGCCGCCACACCTGGCCCACGACACCACCGTGGGATCGCGGAGGCTGCTCGGCGGCGATGGCCTCCTTCCAACGGTGCCACGCCTCCGGGTTGCCGCGCTCGAGACGAAGTAGCTCGCCTGCGTCGTAGATGGCGGTCACGGCCGAAAGATCTTCCCCCCGCGGACCACGATGGCGTTCTCGCGGTCATGGCGTCGCGTCGCCTCCATCTCCGCCTCGGTGATCACGCCGAACTCGGCCTCGTAGGAGTCGAGGGCCTCCCGCATGTAGCGAAGCCGCACGAGGTGCGCCACGCGTGCGGCGATCGCCTCGGACACGAAGGCGCTGACCGAGGCGGCCTCGCCTCGCTCCACGGCCTCGTCGGCGGCGGCGGCCAGCTCGGGGTCGAGGGAGACCGTTGCGCGCACCTTCTGGCTCATATGATCATCATACGCTTCACCTACGAAGCGCGCGCTACCGGATGTCGAGGCCGATGTCGAGCGCGGGAGCCGACTGCGTGATCTGGCTGGTGCTCAGGAGGTCGGCGCCGCTGGCGGCATAGGCCGCCGCCGTCTCGATCGTGATGCCGCCGCTGCACTCGAGCAGTGGGCGACGACCCCCGTGCTGCTTGGCCCACTCATCGGCGAGGGCGACCGCTGCGGTGGCTCCCTCGGGCGTCATGTTGTCGAGCAGGACCGCGTCGGCCCCGGCCTCGAGCGCCTGGGTGAGCTGATCGAGGTCGGCCGCCTCCACGTGCACGAGCCGTCCGGGCCACGTGGCCTTCGCCGATGCCACCGCCTCCGCGATCCCGAGCACTGCGAGGTGGTTGTCCTTGAACATCACCCAGTCCGACAGGTTGCCGCGATGGTTCACCGCGCCCCCGGCCCGCACGGCCGCCTTCTGCAGCGTGCGCAGGCCTGGCGTGGTCTTGCGGGTGTCCCAGATCCGAGCGGTTCCACCGAGAGCCGCCGCGTCGGCAAACCGCCGGGTGAAGCTGGCCACGCCGGACAGGTGACACAGGAAGTTCAGCGCCGTGCGCTCCCCGGTGAGGATCGACGCCATCGGGCCGGACACGGTGCCGATCACCTCGCCGACCGACACGGCATCGCCGTCGGACGCGCTCCACGCGACCTCAACGGACGAGTCGAGCTGGGCGAAGGTCTCCGTCGCGCACAACGTGCCGGCCAGCACGCCGGCCTGACGAGGGATGAAGTCGGCAACGGCGGCGATGCCT